>NZ_JYGR01000005.1:924375-1232500 GCF_000960035.1 Streptococcus oralis subsp. oralis | reverse complement strand
AGTGACGTCACACTGCCAAGAAAAGCTTCTAGCGTTTAAACATACTCTACCCGTACCGCAAACCGACACAGGTAGTCGAGGCGAGTAGCCTCAGGTGAGCGAGAGAACTCTCGTTAAGGAACTCGGCAAAATGACCCCGTAACTTCGGGAGAAGGGGTGCTGACTTTAGGTCAGCCGCAGTGAATAGGCCCAAGCAACTGTTTATCAAAAACACAGCTCTCTGCTAAATCGTAAGATGATGTATAGGGGGTGACGCCTGCCCGGTGCTGGAAGGTTAAGAGGAGTGCTTAGGAGTAATCCGAAGGTATGAATTGAAGCCCCAGTAAACGGCGGCCGTAACTATAACGGTCCTAAGGTAGCGAAATTCCTTGTCGGGTAAGTTCCGACCCGCACGAAAGGCGTAATGATTTGGGCACTGTCTCAACGAGAGACTCGGTGAAATTTTAGTACCTGTGAAGATGCAGGTTACCCGCGACAGGACGGAAAGACCCCATGGAGCTTTACTGCAGTTTGATATTGAGTGTCTGTACCACATGTACAGGATAGGTAGGAGTCTAAGAGATCGGGACGCCAGTTTCGAAGGAGACGTTGTTGGGATACTACCCTTGTGTTATGGCCACTCTAACCCGGATAGGTTATCCCTATCGGAGACAGTGTCTGACGGGCAGTTTGACTGGGGCGGTCGCCTCCTAAAAGGTAACGGAGGCGCCCAAAGGTTCCCTCAGAATGGTTGGAAATCATTCGCAGAGTGTAAAGGTATAAGGGAGCTTGACTGCGAGAGCTACAACTCGAGCAGGGACGAAAGTCGGGCTTAGTGATCCGGTGGTTCCGTATGGAAGGGCCATCGCTCAACGGAT
This sequence comes from Streptococcus oralis subsp. oralis, assembly GCF_000960035.1. GTDB lineage: Bacteria > Bacillota > Bacilli > Lactobacillales > Streptococcaceae > Streptococcus > Streptococcus oralis_G. The sequence goes on along the minus strand of NZ_JYGR01000005.1, from coordinate 1,231,643 downwards.
AAAAGCTACCCTGGGGATAACAGGCTTATCTCCCCCAAGAGTTCACATCGACGGGGAGGTTTGGCACCTCGATGTCGGCTCGTCGCATCCTGGGGCTGTAGTCGGTCCCAAGGGTTGGGCTGTTCGCCCATTAAAGCGGCACGCGAGCTGGGTTCAGAACGTCGTGAGACAGTTCGGTCCCTATCCGTCGCGGGCGTAGGAAATTTGAGAGGATCTGCTCCTAGTACGAGAGGACCAGAGTGGACTTACCGCTGGTGTACCAGTTGTCTTGCCAAAGGCATCGCTGGGTAGCTATGTAGGGAAGGGATAAACGCTGAAAGCATCTAAGTGTGAAACCCACCTCAAGATGAGATTTCCCATGATTTTATATCAGTAAGAGCCCTGAGAGATGATCAGGTAGATAGGTTAGAAGTGGAAGTGTGGCGACACATGTAGCGGACTAATACTAATAGCTCGAGGACTTATCCAAAGTAACTGAGAATACGAAGTGTGAGGTTTTCTTGGTATTTGATAGATATTCAATTTTGAGTAGGTATTACTCAGAGTTAAGTGACGATAGCCTAGGAGATACACCTGTACCCATGCCGAACACAGTAGTTAAGCCCTAGAACGCCGGAAGTAGTTGGGGGTTGCCCCCTGTGAGATATGGAAGTCGCTTAGCTCGAGGGAGTTTAGCTCAGCTGGGAGAGCATCTGCCTTACAAGCAGAGGGTCAGCGGTTCGATCCCGTTAACTCCCATAGGTCCCGTAGTGTAGCGGTTATCACGTCGCCCTGTCACGGCGAAGATCGCGGGTTCGATTCCCGTCGGGACCGTTTAAGATAACGGAAGTTATTTTAGACTCGTTAGCTCAGTTGGTAGAGCAATTGACTTTTAATCAATGGGTCACTGGTTCGAGCCCAGTACGGGTCATATTTGCGGGTTTGGCGGAATTGGCAGACGCACCAGATTTAGGATCTGGCGCTTAACGGCGTGGGGGTTCAAGTCCCTTAACCCGCATAATAGAAATCAGCCGGCTTAGCTCAGTTGGTAGAGCATCTGATTTGTAATCAGAGGGTCGCGTGTTCAAGTCATGTAGCCGGCATTTTTTTATATAGAATAAGAGGTCGATGCGAACGTAGTTCAGTGGTAGAACACCACCTTGCCAAGGTGGGGGTCGCGGGTTCGAATCCCGTCGTTCGCTTAGAGAGGCCGGGGTGGCGGAACTGGCAGACGCACAGGACTTAAAATCCTGCGATTGGTAACGATCGTACCGGTTCGATTCCGGTCCTCGGCATATAATGATGAGCACCCTTAGCTCAACTGGATAGAGTACCTGACTACGAATCAGGCGGTTAGAGGTTCGACTCCTCTAGGGTGCATTTTTTTATTTAACGCGGGAAGTAGCTCAGCTTGGTAGAGTACTTGGTTTGGGACCAAGGTGTCGCAGGTTCGAATCCTGTCTTCCCGATTCATGGCGGTGTAGCTCAGCTGGCTAGAGCGTCCGGTTCATACCCGGGAGGTCGGGGGTTCGATCCCCTTCGCCGCTATATTGATCTTGTTGGACCTTTAGCTCAGCTGGTTAGAGCTCTCGGCTCATAACCGAGTGGTCGTAGGTTCAAGTCCTACAAGGTCCATTGTAAATAATGGAGGATTACCCAAGTCCGGCTGAAGGGAACGGTCTTGAAAACCGTCAGGCGTGTAAAAGCGTGCGTGGGTTCGAATCCCACATCCTCCTTTTTATATTAGCGCGGGATGGAGCAGCTCGGTAGCTCGTCGGGCTCATAACCCGAAGGTCGTAGGTTCAAATCCTGCTCCCGCAATTTGGCTCGGTAGCTCAGTTGGTAGAGCAATGGATTGAAGCTCCATGTGTCGGCGGTTCGATTCCGTCTCGCGCCATGTTTTGTTTTATTAAGCGGGTGTAGTTTAGTGGTAAAACTACAGCCTTCCAAGCTGTTGTCGCGAGTTCGATTCTCGTCACCCGCTTTGAACGAAAGTTCATACCAAGTTTTTGATCTTGGGCGCGTAGCTCAGGTGGTTAGAGCGCACGCCTGATAAGCGTGAGGTCGGTGGTTCGAGTCCACTCGTGCCCATTAATAGGAGAATTACTCAAGAGGCTGAAGAGGACGGTTTGCTAAATCGTTAGGTCGGGTAACCGGCGCGGGGGTTCGAATCCCCCATTCTCCGTAAGTTAAGAGAGCTGTTAGGCTCTTTTTTTGTAAGCAAATCCCCCTTCTAAATCGTTAAAAGGGGGATTTGTTTATTACCAACTTGTTAGTGATATTTCTCCGCTATTTAGCCAGATAGTATGTTTATCTTCAAGTTCGACTTGAAGTTGGCCGGATTCTGAGATTTCTTTTGCAAGACCTTTTTTCAATTTTCCATCTAGCTGGAAGGTAACTTCTTTTCCAAGAACGATTGATCTTTCTTTATAGATATAAAGTAGTTCATCTGAATCCGTATTGTAGAAACAATTCCATATTTCGCTGATGAGCTTATTACGACTAATTGGTGCAGGTGGCATAAATAGGCTGCCTGCTTTTTCTTTTAGGTCATCTGGGAAGCCTGCTATAGAAAAATTTATACCCAGTCCGATAATGACGTCTGTAACCAAGCCTGTCTCAACTGATGTCATTGCTTCGGTGAGGATACCTGCTATTTTTTTATTCTTAAAGTAGATGTCATTTACCCATTTGATATCTACTTCTATCATAGTTAGGTTTTTAATGGCCTTGTAAACTGCAGCAGCAACCAGGAGTGTATAGGATGGGAGTTTTTCATAGGGAAGATTGGGTTGAATATGCAGGGACATATAGATCCCACCCTGAGATGGAGAATAGTAGGGACGCTGAAAGCGGCCACGACCTGCTGTTTGACAGGTTGAAAGATAGAGTGTATTTCCTTTGTTTCCAGCTTCAATCCCTTCTTTTGCATCTGTTTGGGTTGATTTGGTCTCAGGTTTGTAGCGAATGGTTAAGTTGGTGTTCTCTTGAATCAAATCAGGCAATATCAAATCGCCTTGAATAAGCTTGTAGCCTCTATTTTTGATACTGTCAATTTCTAGGCCTTCTTGTTGAAGACGTTGGATCGCTTTCCATATGGATGTACGGCTTAAATTCAGTTCTTCTCCGATTTTTTCTCCGCTAACATAATAGTTTTCTCTAGCTAAAATTTGGTAGACTAGTTGGTGTGATTTCATTGATTTTCCTTTCTAGCTGAGAGGGAAAGAGAGTATTCTTTTCGAGTTTGACTAGGTGTTTTATGAAAAAACTGCTTGTAGGCTTTTGAGAAATGTAGTGGATCTGAGAAACCCACAGAATATGCAATGACTTTGATTGTTTCATTGGTGTGTTCTAGTAACTGTTTAGCACGGTTCATTCGAACGAAAAGTAAATACTCTTTTGGAGAGAGTTGGTGAAATTCTTTAAACACACTAGTTAAGTAACTTCTATGAACCGATAGCTCTTTAGCTAAATCTTGAATGGTGAGCGATCGTGGATAGTGACTATCAATTAATCGTTTGCAGTCAAGATAGAGCTGGTGGGTTGATGAAATATTCTCTTTTTTCTGATTGGGAGCAATCGTTCCTAGATGAAACATTAGTTCATGGAGTTGTCCCATGATGTGGAGTTGAGCCAATTCATTTGATTTTGTAATCTGAGCGAAACGGACAATATTTTCAATGAGTTTTGCAGTTGTTTGTGTATGACAGTTATTTGACTGGGTGAGGTAGGATTGGTCAGAAATTTGAGATAGAGCAAAGTAGTCAGGTGCCCTCCCTCCAGTGATCCCCAACCAGTAGTAAGCCCAAGGATCCTGGTTATCTGCTTGATAGAATGTTAATTCATCTGGTTTTAGTAAAAAGAAATCTCCTGCCTTTAAATCAACAATTTTCCCCTTATAATGGAATTGACCTTTTCCTTTAGTAATGTAATGGAGTACATAGGTATCTCGAATAGCTGGGCCAAAAGAGTAGTTAGGCGTACATTCTTCATAACCGTAAAAGCTAAGAGAAAGGTCAATTGTTCCAGTCTGGTATTCTGAAAAAACGAGCATGGGCCACCTCCTACCTAACATTTTACCATATTCTTGAGACATTTTTCTATTTTGGAAAGCGCTTTTATTTGTTAAAATTTTATCAGGAAATCGATGAGGTACAATTTATGGGAATTCGGATAGAGAATAATCTATTTTACGTTGAGAGTAAAGGTTTAAGTTTGATTATTGAAAATAGGGATGGGTTCTTATTATTAAAACATTTAGGAAAGACTATTAAGAACTATAGAGGGGCTAATAGTGTTTACGAACGCGATCATGCTTTTTCTGGTAATCCCATAGCTACTAATCGAACCTTTAGTTTGGATACGCAACGTCAGATTTTTGGACAACATGGTTTGGGTGACTTTAGAAAACCAACTTTACAGGTTCAACATGATGCAACTGAAGTAACAGACTTTCGATTTGTAGAAGCAAAGATTTTAAAAGGTCAGAATGGTCCACAGGGCTTACCTTCTCCTCACAGCATGGATGAAACAGAGACTCTTGCATTGATTTTAGAAGATCCTCAAGCTAAACTTAGTCTGACTTTGTATTATACAACTTTTGATAATGATGCGACAATTGCTAGTTATAGCAAATTGGAAAATAATAGTAATCAGGAAGTTGTCATCCATAAGGATTTTTCTTTCATGGCTGATTTTCCTGCTGCAGCTTACGAAATAGTGACTTTACAGGGAGCTTATGCTCGTGAAAAGACTGTCCGACGTCAACAGGTAGAGCAAGGAATCTTTTCGATTAGTTCGAACCGTGGAGCTTCTGGGCATGCTCAAACACCAGCTCTTCTATTATGTGATCAAGGAATTACAGAGGATGCTGGGAATGTGTTTGCTATTCAGCTGATGTATAGTGGAAACTTCGAAGCTTTTGTTCAAAAGAATCAACTGAATGAAGTTCGGGTGGCTATTGGCATTAATCCAGAAAACTTTTCTTGGAAGTTAAATCCTAAGGAAAACTTTGAAACACCGGTAGCTTTAGTGACTTATTCAGATAAGGGATTAACTGGTATTAGTCATGAAAGTCAGAATTTTGTACTTGAGCACATTATGCCAAGTAAATTTTCTAAAAAAGAGCGTCCAATTCTAATCAATAACTGGGAAGCTACCTACTTTGACTTTCAGAGAGAAAAACTGTTAGAACTAGCTGATGAAGCTAAGAAAGTTGGTATTGAACTTTTTGTATTAGATGATGGGTGGTTTGGTAATCGCTTTGATGATAATCGTGCTTTAGGTGATTGGGTTGTTAATGAGAAAAAGCTGGGTGGAAGTCTAGAAAGTCTGATTTCAGCTATCCATGAAAGAGGTTTGCAGTTTGGGCTTTGGTTAGAACCTGAGATGATTTCTGTTGATAGCGACTTGTATCGTAAACATCCTGACTGGGCTATTCAGGTTCCAGGTTATGAGCATACCTATTCTCGAAATCAATTAGTACTTAATCTTGCCAATCCTCAGGTAGTAGGATATTTGAAAAATGTTTTAGATGAACTCCTCTCTCATCATAAAATTGACTACATCAAATGGGATATGAACCGCAATATCACTAATCTGGGGAATGGCTCAGCATACTTGGAAACCCAGATGCAATCTCATCAGTACATGCTGGGGCTTTACGAACTCGTTTCTTATCTGACAGAGAAGCATAGCCATATTCTCTTTGAGTCCTGCTCTGGTGGTGGTGGACGAAATGATCTTGGTATGATGCGTTATTTCCCACAGGTCTGGGCTAGTGATAATACTGATGCAATTGCACGTTTACCAATTCAATACGGTTCATCCTATCTCTATCCAACCATTTCTATGGGGGCTCATGTGTCAGCAGTACCAAATCATCAGATGGGACGAATGACACCATTGGAAACTCGTGGTCATGTGGCAATGATGGGAAATCTGGGCTATGAGCTTGATTTGACAAGTTTATCAGATGAGGAGAAAGCTGAGATTGCTAATCAGGTGAACTTGTATAAAGAATTGCGGCCAGTAGTCCAGTTGGGAAATCAGTATAGGTTAATCAATCCCGATGCTGAATCCAATGAAGCAGCTGTACAATTTAACTATGGAAATCAAACGATTGTAACCTACGTCCGAGTCCTATCAGTTGTGGAAACAATGGAAACCACCTTGAAACTGAAAGACTTAGAGGTGGAAAGGCTTTATGAACTGGAAGGGACAAACATTGTTTACTCGGGTGCAGAGCTCATGTATGCAGGTTTAACTGTTACCCTATCACCAGGAGATTTTTTGAGTAGACAGTATAAATTCAAGAGACTATAATAAAAGCGTATAAATTTATCAAGGAGGCATTCCAATGAAATGGCATAAGAAAGCAGGTTTTCTTTTAGTAGCTGGGGCAAGTTTACTAGGCCTAGTGGCTTGTGGTCAGAACAATCAACCAGCTGATGGTAAGGTAACGATTGAGTTTTTTAACCAGAAGACTGAGATGGCAGATACCTTGCAAAGGATAGTGGATGATTTTGAGAAGGAACACCCTAATATTGATGTGAAGTTGACTACAGTACCTTCAGCTGGAATTGTTCTAAAGACTCGGATTTTATCAGGAGATGTTCCAGATATTATTAATATCTATCCTCAAAATATGGATTTTCAGGAGTGGGCAAAGGCAGGCTATTTTGCAGATATGACAGGAAAACCCTATCTTGAGAACATCAAGAATGACTATGCCGAAAAGTATGCAATCAATAACAAGATTTATAGTGTACCTTTAACGGCCAACCTTTATGGAATCTATTACAATAAAACGAAGTTTAAAGAATTAGGACTTGAGGAACCGAAGACTTTTAAAGAGTTTCAAGAGATTGTCAAAAAGATAAAAGATAGTGGGAATTCTCCGTTTGCGGTTGCAGGCAATGAAGGCTGGACATTAAATGGTTACCACCAACTTTCTCTCATTACTCTTACGGGTAGTGGAGACGCGGCTAATAACTACCTTCGCTTTTCAAAACCAAACGCTATTTCTGCAGATGATGCTATTTTAAAAGCAGATGCAGAACGGCTCGATTTATTAGCAGATAATGCTCGAGATGGTTGGCGTGGTGCCTCTTATAATGATTCGGTGGTAGCATTTTCGAGTGAAAAAGCCTTGATGATGCCACAAGGATCATGGGCATTAGCCGCAATTAATCAACAGGATCCAAAATTTGAGGTGGGGATGTTCGCCTTCCCTGGAGAAGAAGTAGGAAAAGAAGTCACTGTTGGTGCAGGGGATATGGCATTATCAACTTCAGCTACTACCAAACACCCTAAGGAAACCGAAGAATTTATCAGCTATATGACTAGTCCAAAAGCTATGCAGTCATACTATGATGTAGATGGATCACCTGTTGCGGTAAAAGGCATACAGGAAAAAGAAGATTCAGCGCTTGCAGCTATTTCTAAACTGGCATTTACAGACAAACATTATGTTTGGTTGGGCCAACGCTGGAACTCTGAAGAAGACTTTTTTAATCTAAGTACAGGTTACTTGATGGATAAAAATCTGAAAAATATGGCAAACAATCTCAATGCTTTCTTTAATCCAATGAAGGCAGATTTGGACTAGAATAGGAGTTAAGATGATATGGCTATTCGAAAATTTTTAAATAAATACTGGGGTTGGACATTTTTGCTCATCCCGCTTGCTTTACAAGCTATCTTCTTTTACTTTCCAATGGTACAAGGTGCTTTCTATAGTTTGACTAACTGGACTGGATTGACCTATAATTATAAATTTGTTGGTTTGAATAACTACAAATTGCTGATGATTGATGGAAAATTCTTCACAGCCATAGCCTTTACTTTGATTTTAACTCTGGCATTGATTATTGGAGAGATTACGATTGGGATGGTTGTGGCACGAGCCTTAAATTCTAAGATGAAGGGACAGACCTTCTTTAGAGCTTGGTTCTTTTTCCCGGCTGTTTTGTCTGGTTTGACAGTTTCCTTGATTTTTAAACAATTTTTCAACTATGGTCTTCCAACGATTGGAAGAATTTTAGGAATTAGCTTTTTACAAGAGAGTCTATTGGGGACACCTGTCGGAGCGGTAATGGCAACTATTTTTGTTCTTCTATGGCAAGGAGTAGCAATGCCAATTATTCTCTTTCTTGCTGGTCTTCAGAGTATTCCAAATGATATTTTAGAGGCAGCATCAATTGATGGTGCAACCAGTAAACAAACTTTTTGGAAGATTGAATTGCCCTATTTACTGCCAACGATTTCTATGGTTTTTATCTTGGCTCTGAAATCCGGTTTGACAGCCTTTGACCAAATTTTTGCCTTGACGAGTGGTGGTCCAAATAATGCTACAACGTCTCTTGGACTTTTAGTCTACAACTATGCTTTCAAGAGTAATCAATATGGATATGCGAATGCAATTGCCTTGATTTTATTCTTAATTATTGGAATTGTTTCTCTGATCCAAATCAAGCTATCAAAGAAATTTGAAATCTAATAGAGGAGTCCTACACATGAAAAAAGAAGAAAAATTGAATCAGTTTTGGAAATACGTCCTCTTGATAGTCGGTGGTATTCTTATACTTGTTCCTTTGTTGGTAACGGTATTTAGTTCTTTCAAAACAACTAAGGATATCATGAATCATTTCTTTAGTTGGCCCAATCCTTTTACGTTGAGTAATTATGAACGATTGATTTCGGATGGAATTGGAGGCTATTTCTGGAATTCAGCTGTTATTACGGTGTTATCGTTGATTGTAGTAGCTTTCTTTATACCAGCTGCAGCTTATTCCATTGCTCGAAATATGTCCAAGAAAAAAGCCTTTGCAATTATGTATTCGCTCTTGATCTTAGGGATATTTGTTCCATTTCAGGTGATTATGATTCCCATCACAGTTATGATGAGTAAACTCGGTCTAGCAAATATGTGGGGGCTAGTAATACTCTACCTAACTTATGCTATTCCACAGACTCTCTTCTTGTATGTTGGTTATATAAAAATCAGTGTACCGGATAGTTTGGATGAAGCTGCGGAAATTGATGGGGCTGATCGTTTTACAACTTATCGTCGAATCATTTTTCCAATGTTGAAGCCCATGCATGCGACAACTTTGATTATCAATGCTCTCTGGTTCTGGAATGACTTTATGTTGCCACTCTTGATTCTGAATAAGGATTCCAAGATGTGGACTTTACCTCTCTTCCAATACAACTACCAAGGTCAGTACTTCAATGACTATGGCCCAAGTTTTGCATCTTATATTGTGGGAATTGTAACGATAACCATTGTCTACCTCATCTTCCAAAAACATATCATTTCAGGAATGAGTAACGGGGCAGTGAAGTAAGAAAGTGCTTAGGGAATTTATAATTCCATACATAGAGGAACAGTTCAGCTTGTTTACAACTCTATGTAGAAAACAAGGAAGTTACTTAGTTGCTTGCAGTCTATATTAATACGAGTTCAATATGAACAAAAACCTAAAAATATCTTTCATTTACGAAGCCAGGTCATATAAGACTTGGCTTTCATCAGAAAAAGGAGACCATCTATGACCATTCAAAATAAAACTATGTTGATTACTTACTCAGATAGTCTTGGGAATAACCTTAAAGACTTGTATGAGAATTTGGAAGAACATTTTGGCGATGCTATTGGGGGAGTTCACCTTCTACCATTTTTCCCGTCAACAGGAGATCGTGGATTTGCACCAGTGGACTATGATGAAGTGGATCCAGCGTTTGGTGATTGGGAGGATGTTAAGCGTTTAGGTGAGAAATATTATCTTATGTTTGACTTTATGATTAACCATCTTTCTCGTCAATCGAAATATTATAAGGACTATCAAGAAAAACATGAAGCTAGTGAATTCAAAGATCTCTTTTTAAACTGGGATAAGTTTTGGCCGGGAAATCGTCCGACACAAGCTGATGTAGATTTAATTTATAAGCGTAAGGATCGTGCACCAAAGCAAGAGATTCTTTTTGCAGATGGTTCAGTAGAACATTTGTGGAATACTTTTGGTGAGGAGCAGATTGATCTTGATGTGACCAAAGAAGTAACGATGGCATTCATCCGTAAGACGATTCAACATCTAGCAAGTAACGGGTGTGATTTGATTCGTCTAGATGCCTTTGCTTATGCAGTGAAGAAATTGGATACCAATGATTTCTTTGTGGAACCAGATATTTGGAATTTATTGGACAAAGTTCGAGATATCGCTGCTGAGTATGGAACAGAGCTCTTACCTGAGATTCATGAACACTATTCGATTCAGTTTAAAATAGCGGACCATGATTACTATGTTTACGATTTTGCCCTTCCAATGGTGACACTTTATACTCTTTACAGTTCCAGAACAGAGCGTTTGGCTAAGTAGTTAAAGATGAGCCCGATGAAGCAATTTACGACACTAGATACCCATGATGGGATTGGAGTGGTGGATGTCAAGGATATCCTGACCGATGAGGAAATTGACTATGCTTCAAATGAGCTCTATAAGGTTGGAGCGAATGTCAAACGTAAGTACTCTAGTGCAGAGTATAACAATCTAGATATCTACCAAATCAATTCAACCTATTATTCTGCGCTTGGAGATGATGATGTCAAGTACTTCCTCGCTCGTTTGATTCAAGCTTTTGCTCCAGGCATTCCTCAGGTTTACTATGTGGGTCTATTAGCAGGAAAAAATGACTTGAAATTATTAGAAGAAACCAAAGAAGGTCGAAATATTAATCGCCATTACTATAGCAATGAGGAAATAGTAGAAGAAGTTCAACGTCCTGTGGTGAAGTCTCTTCTCAATCTATTTTCTTTCCGTAATCAATCAGAGGCCTTTGACCTAGAAGGGACTATTGACATTGAAACACCAACAGCTCATAGCATTGTAATCAAACGTCAAAATAAAGACAAATCCGTAACAGCAGTAGCAGAAATTGATTTGCAAAGTCAGACCTATCAAGTAGTGGAAAACGGCAGAAACATTCAGTTCTAGTGCTATATTGATGATAGAATTTTTTGTGGTGAAAACGTGTTCATTGTTCCCAAATGACGGAAAAAATGGTAGAATATAAAGATAGTTTAGCATTTATCTTCTGGAGAAATCCAGAACAGAAAGGATCCGTTTTGAAATCAATTGGATTACTGGATAAGATAAGAGGGCTTTCGAAAAAAGATTTCTTTTTGTATTTGATGATCATAAGTATCTTTTTACCTTTTTATTTGTTCTTAGCGCTCTTTGCTTTATATTTGATAGGTTTACTTGTTACTGGGGAGATGAAGGGAATTATCAAAGGATTAGCCAAACATCCTGTACTTCTCTTTTTTATTGCCTACAGTAGTATCATCTCTATCGTCGCCAAGAACTGGCTTGGATTGGTTGCATCTTTACTGATGTTTCTCTTCCTCATTTTCTTTAGTTTTTACCAGAAACGTCTGACACATGCTTTCTTTCGACTGATACTGCAGACAATCTTGTTTGGTAGTGTGCTCTCTGCGGCTTTTGCCACTTTGGAGCATTTCCAGATTGTAAAGAAATTTAACTACGCCTTTCTTTCGCCCAATATGCAAGTATGGCACCAGAACCGTGCAGAGGTGACCTTCTTTAATCCTAACTACTATGGGATTATCTGTTGTTTCTGTATCATGATTGCCTTTTATCTCTTTACAACGACGAAGTTAAGATGGTTGAAAGTCTTTTGTGTGCTAGCAGGTTTTGTGAATCTATTTGGTTTGAATTTTACGCAAAATAGAACAGCCTTTCCTGCCATCATCGCTGGGGCCATCATTTATCTCTTTACAACCATTAAAAACTGGCGCGCCTTCTGGCTCAGTATTGGTGTTTTCGGGATTGGCCTTTGTTTCCTCTTCTCAAGCGATTTGGGTGTCCGTATGGGAACGCTAGATTCTTCAATGGAGGAGCGAGTTTCAATCTGGAATGCGGGTATGACTTTGTTCAAGCAAAATCCGATTTGGGGTGAGGGTCCACTGACCTATATGAATTCTTTCCCGAGAATCCATGCACCTTACCACGAACACGCGCATAGTCTTTACATCGATACTATTTTAAGTTATGGTTTGATTGGAACCATTCTCCTATCCATTTCTTCAGTAATCCCGGTTCACATGATGATGGATATGAGTCAGGAGTCTGGTAAACGACCAATTATCGGTCTTTATCTCTCCTTCCTTACAGTAGTCGCTGTTCATGGAATTTTTGACTTAGCTCTCTTCTGGGTACAGTCAGGATTCATCTTCTTGCTGGTTATGTGCAGTTTACCACTGGAACATCGAACACTGGTGTCCGAAATGACAGATTAAGTTAATAAATAGTGAAGATCTTCTACTCTAGGTAGGAGATCTTTTTTGTTGGTGAAAATTATTTCTCAATCGAAATAGTTGACAGATGGAATGATAGGTGTTACAATAGAGAAAATTCGATATAGAAATAAAATGGAGGGATCATGAAGGATAGTCATTTGGTAGCCCATCATATTCGTTTGTTAAATGGGCGGATTTTTCAAAAGTTACTGAATCAGGATCCTGGGGCTCTTTATCGGAGTGAACAGGGAAAGATTTTAGCGGTTTTATGGAATAGTGAGACAGGTTGCGCTACGGCGACAGATATTGCGCTTGCGACTGGTCTCGCCAACAATACGCTAACAACCATGATAAAGAAACTTGAGGATCAAAATCTGGTCATCATTAGCCCATGTGGAATAGATAAGAGAAAAAAATATGTCAAGTTGACAGAGCGGGGTTGGTCCCAGAAAGAAGTTGGCCTCCGTATTAGTCAAAAACTGGATGCTATTTTTTATAAAGGATTCACTGAGGAAGAAATTCGTCAGTTTGAAAGTTATCAGGAACGCATTTTGGACAATCTGAAAGAGAAAGCAAATGAGGCATAAATCATGTCAAAACAAGTTGAAAATGCACAAAATCTATATATTCATGCTATTCAAGACGGGTGTGTTGCTGAGGCTCAGGCACAGTCTGTAGGAGATACCTACATTCAACACTCGACAGGAGTGCCAGATGGGAAAGACGGGTTTGCGACTTTCTTTGCAAATTTCTTTGAGCGCCATCCCGAGCGTGAGATGAAAATTGTTCGCACTATTGAAGACGGCAATCTAGTCTTCGTCCATGTTCATCAATATCTCAATGGCGGGGAAGCTCAATGGGTGACGACAGATACTTTCCGTGCGGATGAGAATGGTCGTATCGTAGAACATTGGGATGTTATTGACTACTATCGAACACCTGAAAACGGCCAATTAGATCAGATTTTTGGTGATTTTGAAATCACAGATTTGGATAAGACAGCAGAAAATAAAAAGTTGGTTCGCCGTTTCTTGACAGAAATTTTCCAAAATGGGGAACTGGAGCAGTGGAGTGATTATGTGGCGGACGATTTGATTCAGCATAATCATGAGATTGGCCAAGGAAGTGCTGCTTATAAAAACTATGTGGCTGAACATGGTGTCACTTTTGACTTTGTTTTCCAGCTTTTGGGACAAGGAAATTATGTGGTCAGCTATGGCCAGACTCAGATTGACGGAGTTGCCTATGCCCAGTATGATATCTTCCGTTTGGAGAACGGCTTGATTGTGGAGCATTGGGATAATAAGGAAGTTATGCCTAAGGTAGAAGACTTGACTAATCGAGGAAAATTTTAAATTGAGGACTAAGAATGATTGAATACAAAAATGTAGCGCTACGCTACACAGAAAAAGATGTTTTGAGAGATGTCAATTTACGGATTGAGAATGGAGAGTTCATGGTTTTAGTTGGACCTTCTGGGTCCGGTAAGACGACCATGATTAAGATCATTAATCGTCTCTTGGAACCGACTGATGGCGATATTTACATGGATGGCAAGCGCATCAAAGACTATGATGAGCGGGAGCTTCGTCTCTCTACGGGTTATGTTTTACAGGCCATTGCTCTTTTTCCCAATCTAACGGTTGCGGAAAATATTGCCCTCATTCCTGAGATGAAGGGCTGGACTAAGGAAGAAATAGCGAAGAAAACAGAAGAGCTTTTGGCTAAGGTTGGTTTACCAGTAGCTGACTATGGAAATCGTCTGCCTAGTGAACTATCTGGCGGAGAACAGCAGCGGGTGGGTATTGTTCGTGCTATGATTGGTCAGCCTAAGATTCTCCTCATGGATGAGCCCTTTTCGGCCTTGGATGCTATTTCGAGAAAACAGTTGCAGGTTCTGACGAAAGAATTGCATAAGGAGTTTGGAATGACAACGATTTTTGTGACCCATGATACGGATGAAGCTTTGAAATTGGCGGACCGTATTGCTGTCTTGCAGGATGGAGAGATTCGTCAGGTGGCGAATCCTGAGACGATTTTAAAGGCTCCTGCAACAGACTTTGTAGCAGACTTGTTTGGAGGTAGTGTTCATGAGTAATTTGATATCAACTTTTCAGGAGCGTTTTGGTGACTGGGTAACAGCTCTATCTCAACATTTGCAGTTATCGCTTTTGACCTTGTTGCTAGCTATTTTTATTGCTATTCCTTTGGCTGTTTATCTTCGCTATCATGAGAAGTTGGCGGACTGGGTTTTGCAGATTGCAGGGATTTTCCAGACTATCCCGTCTCTGGCCTTGTTGGGACTCTTTATCCCCTTGATGGGAATTGGAACCTTGCCTGCTTTGACAGCTCTGGTGATTTATGCGATTTTCCCGATTTTGCAAAATACCATCACTGGGCTGAAGGGAATTGATCCAAGTCTGCAAGAGGCTGGGATTGCCTTTGGGATGACCAGGTGGGAGCGTCTCAAGAAGTTTGAAATTCCACTTGCCATGCCGGTCATTATGTCTGGTATTCGGACGGCAGCTGTTTTGATTATCGGTACGGCAACCTTGGCTGCCTTGATTGGTGCAGGGGGACTGGGTTCCTTTATCCTTTTGGGAATTGACCGCAATAATACCAGTCTGATTTTGATTGGGGCCCTTTCTTCTGCAGTGCTGGCCATTGCCTTTAACTTCTTACTAAAAGTGATGGAAAAAGCAAAATTGAGAACGATTTTCTCTGGTTTTGCCTTGGTGACCATATTACTCGGTCTGTCTTATAGTCCAGCCCTCTTAGCTCAAAAAGAAAAAGAAAACTTGGTGATTGCTGGGAAATTGGGACCAGAACCAGAAATTTTGGCCAATATGTATAAGTTGCTGATTGAAGAAAATACCAGTATGACTGCGACTGTTAAACCGAATTTTGGGAAAACAAGTTTCCTCTATGAAGCTCTGAAAAAAGGGGATATTGATATCTATCCTGAATTTACTGGTACGGTGACTGAAAGTTTGCTTCAACCAGCACCTAAAGTAGGTCATGAACCAGAGCAGGTTTATCAAGTGGCGCGTGATGGCATTGCCAAACAGGATCATCTGGCTTATCTCAAACCTATGTCTTATCAAAACACATACGCTGTAGCTGTTCCGAAAAAGATTGCTCAAGAATATGGCTTGAAGACCATTTCGGACTTGAAAAAAGTGGAAGGACAGTTGAAAGCAGGCTTTACTCTTGAGTTTAATGACCGTGAAGATGGCAATAAGGGCTTGCAGTCTCTCTACGGACTCAATCTCAACGTAGCGACCATGGAGCCAGCTCTTCGCTATCAGGCAATTCAGTCAGGCGATATTCAAATCACAGATGCCTATTCGACAGATGCAGAATTGGCGCGTTATGATTTGCAGGTCTTGGAAGATGACAAGCAACTCTTCCCACCTTATCAAGGAGCGCCACTCATGAAAGAAGCTTTGCTTAAGAAGCATCCTGAGTTGGAGAAAGTTCTCAATAAATTGGCTGGTAAAATTACTGAAAGCCAGATGAGCCAGCTTAACTACCAAGTCGGTGTTGAAGGCAAGTCAGCAGAACAAGTAGCCAAGGAGTTTTTACAAGAACAAGGTTTGTTGAAGAAATAGTTTGAAAATGCTAAACTCAACTTGCTTAAACGACTATAAAAAAATGCTCAGGCAATCTTGTCTGGGCTTTTTTGATATTAGAGTTACTGAATGTCTTTCAAAATGGAAAATAATACTCAATGAAAATCAAAGAGCAAACTAGAAAGCTAGCCGCAGGCTGTACTTGAGTACGGTAAGGCGACGCTGACGTAGTTTGAATTTGATTTTCGAAGAGTATAAGAGGAAATTTTCAGGATTTTCTAGATTTTTACTGTAAATACACTTGACTATTCACAAAATAGGTGTATAATGTGTTGTGAACTACTTAACAAACAAGGATTTCCAGCTCATGTCGACTAAGGATGGAAATCTTGTGTATAGACAGTTCAGTAGATATATAATAGAGCGTTGCGTCCGAAAGTCTATCCAGACACGGCTCTTTAAAAACAAAAGGAGAAGATTATGAAAACAGAACCGATTCATCGTACCAGTATGTGGAAATTTAAGTTAAGTGCTGCCACCATGACTTTGATTCCCGCTGCCGTGGGGATTAACTATGTTGCCAAAGCCTTGGCGGAGGGGTTAAAGTTGCCCGTTTGGCTGGGGTCTTTGGGAACCTTTCTTACCAGCATGTTGGCTGGGCCGGTTGCCGGTGCCATTAGTGGTTTCATCAACAACGTGATCTATGGGCTGACCTTATCGCCAATTTCAACCGTGTATGCGATTACCAGCATCGGAATTGGGATTGCTGTTGGCGTTTTGCACGCCAATGGGTGGTTCTCGTCAGCGCGACGAGTATTTGTTTCTGCTATTATTATTGCCATCGTTTCAACTGTCATTTCAACGCCACTCAACGTCATCTTTTGGGGTGGTCAGACCGGTATCGCTTGGGGTGACTCATTGTTTGCGGTAATGGTCGCCAATCATGCACCAGTGTGGCTGGCCTCATTTATCGATGAGTTTGTCTTGGATATTTTGGATAAAGTCTGCGTGGCCTACCTGGCATTCTTCATCTATCGTCAGCTGCCGAAGCGGATGGTGCACTTCTTTAGCGATGATAAATGATGACTGATAAAACATTGATTTCTGGAGCGCCACGGGTCAAGCTCAAGTGGTACCAGGTGATCGATCCGATTACTAAGCTCTTGTTCATCTTGAACATGACGTTGTTGAGCTTTGCCAGTATGAATTTATTGCTTCAGGCCGGATTAATTCTTGTCGCAACACTGCTATTGTTATTTTCCAAATTGAGTTCTACCACCTTTAAGGCGCTGGGATTCAGCCTGTTTCTGATTTGCACCATGCTGATCATCCAAGGGTTATTTTACAGTCGGAATCAAACTGTGCTGTTTTCTGTGCTTGGGGTGTCGTTCTACAAAGAAGGCCTGATTTACGCCACCACTCTGGGTTGTCGAGTATTGGTGATTATTTTGACCAGTGGCTTTTTTATGGTGACCACGAGTATTTCAGAAAACGCGGCCTATTTGGAACTGTCCGGATTGTCTTATAAAACCGTCTACGTTCTGATGTCGGTGTGTTATATTTTGCCGGAAATGATGCGCAATATGCGGAAAATCCAGCAGGCACAAAAAGTTCGCGGAACCAATCCGCAAAAAACGTTGATTCAGAAATTAAAGTCAGTCCTGCCGGTTCTAATTCCATTGGTGATTAAGACCTTGGATCAATCGATGACGCGGTCGATTGCTCTCCAACTGAGAGGTTTTGATAATCTCAACCGGACTGTCAGAACCTCCCAGCGCGTGTATCGCCTGTCGCGGACGCTGCACATTGGTCTGACTGGATTGGCAATTTTATTGATTGGGTGGAAGATATGGACGAAGATAAACGGATTGTAATTGAAAATTTGACCACCCGTTATCCGGGTACTGAGCAACCACAACTGCGTCAGATTAACGCGGAGGTTCATACCGGCCAGGTGGTTGGGATTATCGGGAATAGCCACTCCGGCAAATCGACTTTGTGCCGTGTGCTGGCAGGGGTCATTCCCAAAATTGTGTCTGCTGAGATTGAGGGCGATTGGCACATGTTTGGCCAGCGAGTGTCTGACAATTGGCCCGTTTATAATGCCATGAATGGAGTTGTACTGCAAAATCCAGCTGGCCAACTAAGCGGGTTGGCAGACACGGTTGCCGATGAAATCGCCTTTGACTTGATTAATCAGGGAATGGCTGAAGGACTGATTCAAAAAAGGGTTGAAGAAGTTGCCACGCAAATGGGGCTGATTGAACAGCTGAATTTGCGTCCCGAGAGCCTTTCCGGTGGTCAGATCCAGCGGTTGGCAATTGCCACGGCGATTGTGGCTAATCCGGCTGTTTTGATTATGGATGATCCGACCAGTGAGATGGATCCCCTTGGCCGCCGGCAATTTTTCCAATGGCTGGCCCAAGTCAAAGAGACGACTGTCTTCATTGTCACCAGTGAAATTGACGATTTGTGCGAAGTCGCTGACGTTGTGTGGGTGCTGCACGAGGGTCAAATGGTAGCCCAGGGCAGGCCGGGTGAGGTGTTTAATCATTTGGCAGCTGACTGGCAGATTCCAGCCCCGACAATCCAGCAACTTGCTCAAAAAATGGATTGGCACTTGGCTGATGGCCGGTATCCGGTGAATTACGCTGATCTGAAGGAGGTTCGTTATGTCCACAATTGAACTGAGCCACCTGACGTTCACTTATCCGGAACGGTCCTTTAGCTTGGATGTTGAAGACAGACACTTCGCCGATCCGATGGTGGCGATTGTCGGCCAAAATGGTGCCGGCAAATCAACGCTCTTCAAATTGTTGACGGGCTTGCTGACACCACAAACCGGTGTGATTAAGATCGATGGAGAAAATTTTAATGATCTTAAACCAGTCGAAAAGTTACTGAAGGTTGGGATTACTTTTCAGAATCCTGACGATCAGCTTTTCAACCCGACCGTTCTACGAGAGGTGGAGTGGAATGTCGCGCAGGTCATGGATGACCACGACACGATTACGAGGCGGGCTTTAGCGGCTCTAAAAAGAGTTGGCTTGGATGATAAAACAGCTGAAAGTCCATATGACCTGTCATTGTCGGAACGCAAGCTGTTGAGCGTTGCCACAGTTTTGGCAGTGGATCCGGCGATTTATTTATTTGATGAGCCGATGATGTCGCTTGATTGGGAAAGCCGGCGCAAGTTGACCGCAATTTTCCATCAGTTGGCTGATTCGGGCCACCAAGTTGTGACCATCACCCATGACATGGATTGGGTCGCCGCCGAGTTTGAGTCAGTGTATGTTATGGAACACGGGAAGTTTGGCTTCGCCGGCAGTCCACGGGAATTGTTCAGCAATCACGAACTTGTCCAGCGAGTGGGATTACTACCACCGCGGATTATGGACATAGCGGAGTCGCTGGGTGATTCACAGACATATTTATCGGTTAATGATTATTGCCAGAAAAATCGAGATGTATAGAAAAAGTCACCTCTGCGGGTTTTCCAGGTTGAAGGATTAACTTCAGCTTCTGGCAAGAACTCACATGGGTGACTTTTGTGTTTAATAACGTTTCATGATCATCGGGTGCTTCCTCAGATCACTCAGTTTGATTTTACTTTGTTTCATGGTCATAATCATATACCATTTCTTTTGGATTTTTTGTTTGACTAATACAAAATAGGTCTTCATAGGTCTTCGCATTTTTAGCGCTCATTAGGATCATCAGTATAATTTTCTGAATTAGGAGACTGTCCCATCACTATTCGAACTTCGTCTCCCAACTTACGCTGTTCCCATTCA
The DNA here is from genome assembly GCF_000960035.1 of Streptococcus oralis subsp. oralis. Lineage (GTDB taxonomy): Bacteria > Bacillota > Bacilli > Lactobacillales > Streptococcaceae > Streptococcus > Streptococcus oralis_G. The sequence goes on along the minus strand of NZ_JYGR01000005.1, from coordinate 1,211,976 downwards.
TCCGTGAATCCTTTAAATCGCAATTCTGGAACTTTCTTTTTAACTGAATCATCTATTTTCGCCATAGTCTCCACCATTTTATTGGTTTTTCTTGTTCTTCTATCCTTTTTTGATCTTTGATTTGTTCCTGTAAATTTTCCAACTTCTCTTTAAGAGCGTTCACTTCATCTTTATATTGATTGTCTAAGTGTTTGAATTCTGTTTCCTGTGAGGGCATTTTGAGGGCTTTTAAGTTATCATTTTCCGCCTTGTATTCTTCTAGCAACTTTTTATCTTGCAAGGCTAATCGTTGTTACTGGTCTAACAAATTAGTTAGTTTTTCTATTTGTTGGTCTTTGCTACTTATTTGTTGGTCTTTGGTATTTGATTTGCTACTACTTTCTACTTTACCTAAAATTATTTTTTCTGCTTTAGAATTTATTAGATTAGACCCATTGGAACTTTTAAGCTGTAATTCTTTTGGTAACCTTTGGTAGTGATATTGAATATTTTGTTTTGTAACACTCAACTCATCCGCCAGCTCTTTGATCGTTTTTAAGTCTTCACTCATGGTTTAAGTCCTGCCTTTTAACCGTTGGTAGATATTGTTCAATGGCTTTTTTGAGGTAGCGTGCGATATTATGCTTAGAATATTCTTCACGTCTGCTGGCAACATAAGACAAGTGGTCTTTAACACTATTTAGCCCTCTTAATTCTTTCAGTTCGTCATAGAGGGGGTAAACATGGACTTGCAATCCTGCCATGATTTTTGTATCTTGCATTTCAAACGGACTTAGCAACATATTTTCTAGCAATAGCGTGGTGTACTTGCTTTTCATTGCTTCAATAGCTAGCTTATCTTCGGTTTCTGCTTTGCGTGCTTTATCTTCTTGATAGGCGGTATCTTCTAACTTATAGCTGTTATCGTCTGCTCGACGTTTCTTTTGTAACCAGATATCCAATGTTAAACCGTCCGCATCAATCGCTCGATAGAGATAATGCCAACGCCCCTTAATTTTGATATAGGTTTCATCCATTTTCCACGAATAGAAGGACTGTTTATTTTTCTTTTTCCAGAGATGATAGAGGATTTTACTGTATTCTTGAACCCATCGATAAATCGTAGTGTGACAAACATTTATTCCACGGTCATAAAGCAATTCCTGAACTTCACGATAGCTCAGATTGTAACGTAGGTAATAACCAACAGCGACAATGATGACGTCTTGTTGGAATTGTTTGCCTTTAAAATGATTCATCTCTCAAGCCTTACTAACCTTTTTTCTGCTCTTTGAGAAGCTGAAGGTCGTGCTAGTAACTACCTATTTGGTTTGATTAATTCCATCATTTATCTGGTGCTTGCCCTTCAAAAAGGCTTTTATGGTGAGGTGCTGACGACACTTTACTTCACGGTCATGCAGCCAATTGGACTTCTAGTGTGGATCTACCAAGCACAGTTCAAGAAAGAAAAGCAGGAGTTTGTCGCGCGTAAACTGGACGGTAAGGGCTGGACCAAATATCTTTCCATTAGTGTTCTTTGGTGGTTGGTATTTGGGTTCATTTATCAGTCTATCGGAGCCAATCGTCCCTATCGTGATTCTATCACTGATGCGACCAATGGTGTAGGGCAAATCCTCATGACAGCTGTTTACCGTGAACAGTGGATATTCTGGGCTGCTACTAATGTCTTTTCAATCTATCTCTGGTGGGGAGAAAGCCTGCAAATCCAAGGGAAATACCTAATTTATCTCATCAATAGTCTAGTTGGTGGTATCAGTGGAGCAAGGCAGCAAAAAGCGCTTAAAAAAGTAAAAAAAGGATCAGATGATCCTTTTTTTGTGTTAGAGCAAAATGAGTAATACCGTAATGACAATAGCACTCGTTATACGAATAATGTGGTGCGATATATGTTGATTTTCTTGCTGTCGCCCGTTCCAGTAGGCACCATAGCAGACGATAATCGAACCTACAATCCATAGAAGAATGGTTGCCAGTGGGACAAAGTAAAAGATGGCTAGAGCCAGAGAAGTGAGGCAACTGCCGACCAAGATGCACTTATTTCCTAGATTGTAGTTCTTTTGTTTCATGGCTGAAAAGGCAGCAGCAAGGTGAAGAAGCGAGAAGGCGAGAGCTAGTACAATTGTTAGTATTCCTAGAATCATCGAAGTTAACATAGTTGGTTCCTTTCTGATTTACAGGCTTAGTTATCAAGTGGAGTTGTAGAGGTCATCTCCATTACATCAAGGTAAAATCTCACCACTTGGTCTTCGGTATAGGATTTTCCTTTTTTTAGCCACCAAGTTAGGGTCTCAATAAAGTTCGTCACAACAAAATGCTGGAGGTAGGAGTCCGGAATGTTTGGATAGGCTTCTTGCAAGTCACCCGCCACCATGGGATAAACGTGGTGTTCGAGTTCCTTGTGTAGTTGGCGAAGGAAGTAGTCGTTTTTGGAAAAAAGGAGACTGGTGACATGGTCCTGGTTTTTCTGAAAATGTAAAAAGATATGTGCGAGGTAGTCCTCGGTCGTAAAGTGTCCTTCCCTTTCAAAGAGATGATGAAAGAGGTAGCGACAGAGCTCATCTAAAAGGAGTTCCTTGCTTTCATAGTGACAGTAAAAAGTAGAACGTCCAACATCTGCTAGGTCAATGATATCCTGGACAGTAGTGGCATCATAGCCTTTGTCGTTCAAAAGTTGTAAAAAAGCTTGATAGATGGCTTTTTTAGTCTTACTGACTCGACGGTCTCTTTTTGGCATATAGACACTTGAGACAAACTGTTCAGAACTGAACAGGACTGACAGTTTGCTTCTATCCTTTCTTTGGATTTTATTAGATAATACAAATGAAAGAAGTATGTATATACCCATTATACCAAAGGAGGGAGAGAAATGAGTTCTAAAACATCTATCTGGTTAGCTTTTTTCTTAAATTTAAGCTATGCGATTGTTGAGTTTATCGCAGGAGGAATCTTTGGTTCGAGTGCAGTTCTTGCTGATTCTGTTCATGACCTGGGGGATGCTATAGCCATTGGTATATCAGCCCTTCTAGAAACACTCTCAAACCGTGAAGAAGATAGACAGTACACCTTGGGTTACAAACGTTTTAGTCTTTTAGGGGCCATGCTAACGGCTGTGATTCTTACGATAGGGTCTGTCCTAGTGATCTTGGAAAATATCACGAAGATTGCTCATCCGCAACCCGTTAATGAGAAAGGTATCCTCTGGCTGGGAATCATTGCAGTAGCCATTAATGTGCTAGCAAGTCTGGTAGTTCGTAAAGGAAAGACAAAGAACGAGTCAATTCTTAGCTTGCATTTTTTGGAAGATAGTCTTGGTTGGTTGGCTGTCATTCTAATGGCGATTATACTCCGATTTACAGATTGGTATATCCTTGATCCGCTCTTATCACTGGTTATTTCCATCTTTATTCTGTCGAAAGCCATTCCTCGCTTTTGGAGCGCACTCAAGATTTTCTTAGATGCTGTGCCAGAAGGAGTCGAGACAAGTGATTTGGAGAAGGATTTAGAGGCTCTACCCAATGTCAACAGTGTTAACCAACTTAGTATTTGGTCCATGGACGGTCTAGAGAACAATGCTATTGTCCACATCTGTATCGAGGACTGGGAGCAGATGATGGAGACCAAAGAAGTGGTGCGTCAATGTTTAGAAGAAAGAGGCGTGCAGAATATCACTATTGAAGTGGATAGCAGTCAAAGCAATCATGCGCAACATAGGCGGAAGGTGAGAGAGTTAGAGTAGAGGCATGGGCATCATTAGTAAAAAGTAAAGAATGATTAAGCCCCTATGTTATTTGAAATAGAGTATTTTCTTTCCTGTTTAAATATCTTAAAAGTTTTATCCTATAAGGCTCTGTATAAACTTTACTTAGTTGTTTGGTAATTAAAAAAATTTTTCGATTAGATGCAAAAAGTTTGACTTAGAGTCAACTCAAAGTTGTATAATAAGATGAATGAGTTATAGTTGCTTAAATTCAGTGAAGAAAATGAAAGGAGGCTAGTATATGAATATTAAATCTGCCAGCGACTTATTGGGAATTTCAGCGGATACGATTCGGTATTATGAGCGGGTTGGTCTTGTGCCACCGATTACTCGAACCGCGACTGGAATTCGTGACTTTCAAGATCAGGATATAGAAGCGCTGGAATTTATTAAGTGTTTCCGTTCGGCGGGTGTCTCAGTAGACAGTTTAGTTGACTATATGTTGCTCTACCAAAAGGGGGATGAAACGAGAGAGGAAAGGCTTGGTATTTTAGAAGACGAAAAGAAAAAATTAGAGGAGCGCTTGTCTCAGTTACAGACGGCTTTAAATCGCTTAAACCTCAAAATTAAACTTTACAAGGAAGGAAAATTTTAAATGAAATCAGCAGTATATACAAAGGCAGGCCAGGTTGGGCTTGCTACCATTGAACGTCCGCAAATTATAGAAGCAGATGATGCTATTATCCGCATTGTCCGTACTTGCGTTTGTGGTTCGGACCTCTGGAGTTACCGTAATCCCGAAATCGAAGAAGGGCATGGAAATAGTGGTCATGAGGCGATCGGGATTGTCGAAGAAGTCGGAGAGGCTATTACAACGGTCAAACCGGGAGATTTTGTCATTGCACCTTTCACCCATGGCTGTGGGGAGTGTGATGCTTGTCGCGCTGGCTATGATGGGACTTGTGACCGCCATATTGGCACCAACTGGTCAGGGGGTGTCCAGGCTGAGTATATCCGTTTCCACTATGCCAACTGGGCGCTGATTAAAATCCCTGGACAACCTTCAGATTATAGCGAAGGTATGCTAAAGTCCCTATTGACACTTGCGGATGTCATGCCGACCGGTTACCATGCAGCGCGTGTTGCTAATGTTCAAAAAGGGGATAAGGTTGTCGTTATCGGTGACGGTGCTGTTGGGCAATGTGCTGTTATCGCCGCTAAAATGCGTGGTGCGTCGCAAATTATCCTGATGAGCCGTCACGAAGACCGCCAAAAGATGGCCTTGGAGTCAGGTGCGACAGCTGTTGTAGCTGAACGCGGTGAAGAAGGCATTGCCAAGGTGCGAGAAATTCTAGGTGGCGGGGCAGATGCAGCCCTTGAATGTGTTGGGACTGAAGCAGCCGTTGAGCAGGCCCTTGGAGTCCTTCATAATGGAGGACGCATGGGATTTGTCGGTGTTCCACATTATAATAACCGTGCCCTTGGTTCAACCTTTGCCCAAAATATTTCAGTGGCAGGTGGAGCAGCCTCAGTTACCACTTACGACAAACAAGTTTTGTTAAAAGCGGTTCTTGATGGCGATATCAATCCAGGTCGCGTCTTCACTTCAAGCTATAGATTAGAAGAGATTGACCAGGCTTATAAAGATATGGATGAACGCAAGACCATTAAGTCTATGATTGTGGTGGATTAACAAAGAAAATCCTAATGGAGATTTGAGAATTTCTATTAGGATTTTTTGCGTTGGTATATTTGTTGAGTTATGGGAGCGTACTTTCTCTCAAAGTCAGTCTGGTGCCCAGCATGGTCAGGCTAGGGATTTTCCGACCGTGGAGAACTTCCTTGTTAAGAATATCCATACCTGCTCGACCCATTTCCTCGGTATAGACAGTGATGCTTGAAAGAGGAGGATAGACCTGCTTGGTCAGGCTAGTGTCGTTAAAAGAAATGAGGCTGACGCGGTCTGGTAGGCTGATTCCAGCTTCTTGGAGAGCACGGAGGGCGCCGATGGCTAAACTATCGCTGGCTGCGAAAAATGCTGGAGGGAGTTTATCACCCAACTTGTGAATGGCCTCCTTCATCAAGTCATAGCCAGACTGGGCAGTAAAGCTCCCCTGAAAGACCAGTTCTTCATGGTAGATTCCATTTGCTTGGGTAATGTCTTTGAAATTCTCTAGCCGCTTATCCTGGATAATTTCTTCCTGGTCGGTTGTTTCCTCAAGGCCTGTGAGAATTCCGATACGGTTCATACCTTGGCTGAGGAAATGGTCTACAACTTGTTTCACAGCAGTGTAAAAGTCAGTGATAATACAGGTATGTCCTAGCGAGAGGGTATCGCTGTCTAAAAATACAAGAGGCTTTTGGTATTCTTCAAAGGCAGAAATCTGTGCACGGCTAAATTTTCCGATGCAGAGAATCCCAATCACTTCCTCGCTGAGGGTAAAAGGAGGGTCATTAAAATAGCGCAAGATATCATAGTCCAACTCTTGTGCTCTTTTTTCGATGCCTAGGCGAATCTGGTAGTAGTAGAGGTCGTCCAGCTCCCCTTGTTCGCTGACCCATTGGATAATGGCAATCTTTTGCTTGGGCTTGTGGGATTCGCCTGTCTTGAGGTGCTTAGTATAGCCCAGCTCTTCAGCAACGGTTAATATACGGTGTCTGGTTTCTTCTGTAACAGATAGACTCTGGTCGCGATTGAGGACACGAGATACGGTCGCGATAGAGACAGAGGCTAGCTGTGCAATGTCTTTTAAGGTAGCCATAAATCCTCCTCCTTTTTAAGTTAGTATATCATATTTTTCTTCTTTTTACCGATAGTTTAGTAAAACTTTAGTAAAAAGGATTGACCTTGGTAAAAGCCTTGGATACAATAGAAGAAAACGATTACACGTTAAGGTGACTTAACGGACAGTCAAAGGAGAATTCATATGACACAACATCTTACTGCTGAAGCCCTTCGCAAAGACTTTCTTGCCGTTTTTGGTCAAGAAGCAGACCAAACTTTCTTTTCACCAGGTCGTATCAATCTGATTGGTGAACACACGGACTACAATGGCGGTCACGTCTTTCCTGTTGCTATTTCTTTAGGAACCTATGGAGCGGCTCGCAAGCGTGACGACCAAGTCTTGCGTTTCTACTCAGCCAACTTTGAGGACAAGGGTATCATCGAAGTGCCTCTTGCTGACCTCAAATTTGAAAAAGAGCATAACTGGACCAATTATCCAAAAGGTGTCCTTCATTTCTTGCAAGAAGCTGGACATGTCATTGACAAAGGTTTTGATTTTTATGTCTTTGGTAATATCCCAAATGGTGCTGGCTTGTCTTCATCAGCATCCTTGGAACTCTTGACAGGGGTTGTGGCAGAGCATCTCTTTGATTTAAAACTAGACCGTTTGGATTTGGTAAAAATTGGAAAACAAACGGAAAATAACTTTATCGGAGTCAACTCTGGTATCATGGACCAGTTTGCTATCGGTATGGGGGCTGACCAACGTGCTATTTACCTAGATACCAACACTCTAGAATACGACTTGGTGCCACTTGATTTAAAAGACAATGTCGTTGTCATTATGAACACCAATAAACGCCGTGAGCTGGCGGACTCTAAATACAACGAACGCCGTGCTGAGTGTGAAAAAGCTGTGGAAGAATTGCAAGTTGCCTTGGATATTCAGACCTTGGGTGAACTAGACGAGTGGACCTTTGATCAATACAGCTACCTGATTAAAGACGAAAATCGTTTGAAACGAGCTCGCCATGCTGTGCTTGAAAACCAACGTACCCTTAAAGCTCAAGCAGCCCTTCAAGCAGGTGATTTGGAAACATTTGGTCGCTTGATGAATGCTTCTCACGTTTCTCTAGAACATGACTATGAAGTAACTGGCTTGGAATTGGATACTCTTGTTCATACAGCTTGGGCTCAAGAAGGTGTTCTCGGTGCTCGTATGACAGGGGCTGGTTTTGGTGGATGTGCCATTGCCTTGGTGCAAAAAGATGTTGTTGAGGCCTTTAAGGAAGCTGTTGGCAAGCACTACGAGGAAGTCGTTGGATACGCTCCAAGTTTCTATATCGCTGAAGTTGCAGGTGGCACTCGCGTCCTTGACTAGTTAAAAGGAGGCTCTATCGTGACCTTAGTAGATAAATTTGTAACACACGTTATTGCTGAAAGTTCATTTGAGGAAATGGATCGAATCTACCTAACCAATCGTGTTTTGGCGAGAGTGGGCGAAGGTGTTTTGGAAATTGAGACGGATCTGGATAAAGTGATTGACCTCAAAGACCAGTTGGTTGAGGAAGCGGTTCGATTAGAAATGATTGAGGATAGTCAGACTGCTCGTGAAATCCTCGGTGCTGAACTGATGGACTTGGTGACACCTTGTCCAAGTCAGGTTAATCGTAACTTTTGGGGAACTTACGCCCACTCTTCTGAGCAGGCAATTGCGGACTTCTACCAACTTAGCCAGAAAAATGACTACATCAAACTTAAGGCCATTGCTAAAAATATTGCTTATCGTGTACTGTCTGACTACGGAGAACTGGAGATCACCATCAATCTCTCTAAGCCCGAAAAGGATCCTAAGGAGATTGCGGCAGCTAAGTTGGTGCAAGCTAGCAATTATCCCCAGTGTCAACTCTGTCTAGAGAATGAGGGCTACCATGGTCGGGTTAACCATCCAGCTCGTAGCAACCACCGGATTATTCGTTTTGAAATGGCGGGTCGGGAGTGGGGTTTCCAGTATTCGCCCTATGCTTACTTTAATGAGCACTGTATTTTTTTAGATGGTCAGCATCGTCCCATGGCCATTAGTCGGCAGAGCTTTGAGCGCCTGCTAGCTATCGTAGAGCAGTTTCCAGGCTATTTTGCAGGCTCTAATGCGGACCTACCAATCGTCGGTGGTTCTATTTTAACCCATGACCACTATCAGGGAGGGCGTCATGTCTTTCCTATGGAATTGGCTCCTTTGCAAAAGGCTTTCCGATTTGCTGGTTTTGAGCAGGTCAAGGCTGGGATTGTCAAGTGGCCTATGTCAGTGCTACGTTTGTCTTCGGATTCCAAGGAGGATTTGATCAACTTGGCGGATAAGATTTTGCAGGAATGGCGCCAGTATTCAGATTCTGAAGTGCAGATTTTAGCAGAGACAGACGGGATACCGCATCACACTATCACACCGATTGCGCGTAAGCGTGATGGACAGTTTGAGTTGGACTTAGTCTTGCGGGACAATCAGACATCGCCAGAGCATCCTGATGGTATCTATCATCCCCACAAGGATGTTCAACATATCAAGAAGGAAAATATCGGCTTGATTGAGGTCATGGGCTTGGCTATCTTGCCACCTCGTTTGAAAGCAGAAGTGGAGCAGGTTGCTAGCTATCTTGTAGGAGATAATGAAGCAGTTGTCTCTTATCATCAGGAATGGGCAGACCAGCTCAAAGATCAACATCCGGACCTAGCGGATAAAGAAAAAGCCCTTGAAATCGTCAAGGACTCTGTGGGTGCTATCTTTGTGCGTGTTCTGGAGGATGCTGGAGTTTACAAGCAGACCGAGCAGGGACAGGCAGCTTTTATGCGCTTTGTAGAACAGGTAGGAATTTTACCAGACTAGGAGCTTTCTCCTTGCACAGTCCTACAAAAAGTAGTATCATAGTGTCGTTTGAACTATCAGGAGGAAACGATGAAAGATTTTCATTTTGACGCTATATCTGCTTTTGAAAATTACGAAATAGAAAAAATGAGAGACGGTCATGTTGTGGTGACGACAAAAGTAGTGGACTCGTCGCTCAATTACTATGGCAATGCCCATGGAGGCTATCTCTTCACCCTTTGTGACCAGATTAGTGGTCTAGTGGTTATCTCGCTGGGGCTTGATGGAGTGACGCTTCAGTCCTCTATCAACTACCTTAAGGCAGGAAAACTTGACGATGTACTGACCATTAAAGGAGAATGTGTCCATCAAGGTCGCACAACTTGTGTCGTGGATGTGGATATCACCAATCAAGAAGGCAGAAATGTCTGCAAGGCAACCTTTACCATGTTTGTCACAGGTCAGCGATCAGAAGACAGACAGGTGAGGATATAGATAAACAAAAAAGAGGCTCGCACCTCTTTTTCTTATTTCTTTTTCCGGTTTAGGACGGCATTGAGTACAATGGCAAGTAGGCTGGCTACGACGATTCCGTTTGAGAAGAACATTTGGAAGGCTGTTGGCATGCTGACAAAGAGATTGCTATTGTTGAGTCCGACACCTGCAGCGATTGAGACAGCTGCGATAAGGAAGTTGTGCTCATTGTTAGCAAAATCAACGCGGGCGAGGATTTGCATCCCTTGAAGGGAAACAAAACCAAACATCACCAGCATGGCCCCTCCAAGGACAGGGCTTGGAATGATTTGGGCGAGGGCACCAAACTTAGGAAGGAGTCCAAGGAGGACTAGGAAACCAGCTGCGTAGTAGATTGGCAGACGGGTCTTGATACCTGATAATTTAACCAAACCAACGTTTTGTGAAAATCCTGTGTAAGGGAAGGTGTTAAAGATTCCTCCGAGAAGTACGGCTAAACCTTCTGCACGGTAACCGTTACGCAGGCGCGTGCTGTCGATTGGGTCTTTCGTGATATCAGACAAGGCTAGGTAAACACCAGTTGACTCAACCATAGACACCGTTGCAATGATACACATCATGACGATGGATGAGATTTCAAAGGTTGGCACCCCAAAGTAGAGGGGAGTTGGAACATGGACAAGCGGAGCCGCCGCAACAGGGGAGAAATCTACCAAGCCCATGGTAGCAGCAATGGCAGTTCCAACGACCAACCCAATCAAAATAGAAATCGACTTGATAAATCCTTTGGTAAAGATGTTGATCAAGAGGATAATCAAAACAGTGATAGCTGCAAGCAAAAGGCTTTGACCAGTTGGCTCTGGGACATTATTTCCCATATTTCCGATAGCGACAGGAATTAAGGTTAAACCAATCGTAGTAATGACAGAGCCCGTTACGATAGATGGGAAAAGATTGGCTACTTTTGAGAAAATGCCTGAAATCAGAACCACATAAATCCCTGAAACGATAAGGGCACCAAACATAGCACCGCTACCGTGGCTTTGCCCAATCATAATCAAAGGAGCAACCGACTGGAAGGCAACCCCGAGAACGACTGGTAGTCCAATCCCAAAGTATTTGTTGAGTTGGAGTTGAAGGAAGGTGGCCACCCCACACATGAAGATATCTGTGGAGATCAGGTAGGTCAACTGCTCAGCTGAATAGCCAAGAGCTGTCGCAATCATGATGGGAACCAGGATAGAACCTGAGTACATGGCTAGTAAGTGCTGCAAGCCAAGAACGGCTGCTTGCGAGTGTTTTTCTTGTTTTTGCATTAGAGATCTGCCTCCTTAAATACGACCTGACCATTTTCAAAACGTTCCAAACGAGCGAGTGATAGAACTGGATAGCCAGCTTTCTCGAGCAAATCACGACCATTCTGGAAGGATTTTTCGATAACAATACCGATGGCTTCGACTTTTGCTCCGGCCTGTTCGATGATTTGGATCAAGCCTTTGGCAGCTTGTCCATTGGCTAGGAAATCATCGATAATCAAGACCTTGTCCTCATGTGAGAGGAATTTCCCAGCGATGGAAACCGTGCTCGTTACCTGCTTGGTAAAGGAGTAAACCTCAGCAGTTAAGATGCCTTCGTTCATAGTGATGTTTTTAGCTTTCTTTGCGAAAATCATGGGAACATCTAAGGCTTCAGCTGTAAAAACAGCTGGGGTGATCCCTGAAGCTTCAATCGTTACAACCTTGGTAATTCCAGCAGACGCAAATTTTTTCGCAAAAACCTTACCAATCTCCCGCATCAAACGATAGTCAACTTGGTGGGTTAAAAAGGAATCTACCTTGAGGATGTTGTCACCCAAGATATGCCCATCCTGAAGGATGCGCTCTTCTAATAATTTCATAAGGCCTCCTAAAGTCTAAAAGATACTTCATTTGTTTGTCTAGAGTTTCTACTATAGTAATAGAAAAAGGACCTACTTAATCCCCTAAGTAAGTCCCCAAAATAGGCATGGCCAAAACCATGCCTTCAGCTGACATACTCATTGTTAGGTGTTCCGGCACCTTGTAGAAACGTCGTGCCAATTCACGACATAAACAAGTAAAATGATATTCAATTTTAAATAGGCTGCTGCCAATGTTTTTATTTTACACCAATTAGCTTTATAAATCAAATATTTTGTTAGCAAATAGATCATAAAAGCGAACGAATAAAAGGCTGTAAGGCTAGAAAGTATTGTAGCCTTTTATTCTTCTATTCGCTAAATCTTAAAAAATAGCCATCTGGATCCAAGACTGCAAATTCGTGAGGATAGATGTAGTGATCCCCAACACGAAAAGTTCTCTTAGTCAAAGGACGATAAATAGGATAGTCAGCTTCCAGCAGTTTTTGGTGGAGCTGAGGGACATCTTCAATGCCAAAGGAAATATTGACACCGCGCCCGAAAGGATAGGTTAGTTGGGCTAATTCTTCTTTGCTGCCTTCTTCTAGCATAAGTTGGCAGTCATCAAGCGAGAGGAAGAGAAATTTCTCCTCTGGACGCTCGTATTCGACAGAAAATCCCAGCAAGTCGCAGTAGAAGTGGCGTGACTTTTCGAGGTCAGATACTACAAATTCAGGAATGACAGCTTGATAGTCCATTAGCTTTCTCCTTAGAGTTCAATTTCCAATACAATCGGCGTATGGTCTTGACGCGCACCCGAGTCAATCATGTCAGACTTAGTCACCTTGTCAGACACGCGGTTGCTAGTGAGCCAGTAGTCGATTCTCCAGCCTGTATTGTTGATTTTAGAAGTCTTGCTGCGTTGCGCCCACCAAGTGTAACGTTCTGGGACATCGCCGTGAATGTGGCGGAAGGTGTCAGTAAACCCAGTTGCCAAGAGGTTGGTAAATCCAGCACGTTCCTCGTCGGTAAATCCAGGTGAACGACGATTGCTGGCAGGATTTGCAAGGTCGATTTCCTTGTGAGCTACGTTATAGTCTCCGGTCGCAAGGACTGGTTTTTCTTTGTCTAGTTGCGCCAAATACTCAGCGTATTTGACATCCCAGACTTGACGCTCTTCCAAGCGTTTGAGCCCATCACCAGCGTTTGGTGTGTATACTTGGGTTACGAAAAATGCATCAAATTCCAAGGTGATGATGCGGCCTTCCAAGTCCATGGTAGAAGGAGCACCGATTTCTGGGAAGCTAATCGTTGGTGTGAGTTCTTTCTTATAAAGGAACATGGTTCCAGCGTAGCCTTTGCGAGCAGGTTCTTGAGAGGAACGCCAAGTGTTTTCATAACCTGGGAAGAGTTCTTCAAGTACTTCTAGGTGTTTCTTTGTAGGGCCCTTGGCAGAAAGCTTGGTTTCCTGGATAGCGATAATATCAGCATTTTCGGCTACCAAGGTTTGTAGGACTTCTTGGGACAATTTTGCACGAGCTGAGTCGCTTGTTAGGGCTGCATTGAGGGAATCAATATTCCATGATATGAGTTTCATAAACTTACCTTTTTCATTCAGATTACAGACTATATTATACCAAAAAAAGGCGCATTTCCCCAACGTATGGTTTGAAAAATCACCCTCTTTCGTTTATAATGAAGAATGATTTTATGAAAGGGAGTGAAAATACATGAAATTCTATTCTTATGACTATGTCCTCAGCCAAATTGGTCAGCAAAATGGCATCATGCTTGGTTTAGGGATTGTCCTATTAGCTGTGACAGGATTTTTAACTTTCAAGGCTTACCATGATAAAAAGGGGACCAAGTTTCGTGAGTTGGTCATGATTTCAGCCTTGACCTTAATAGCTCTCCTTTTGGTCAGCATCACGACTTATCAAAACAACCAAGTATCTAATAATAAATTTCAAGCTTCACTTCATTTCATCGAGCTTGTTTCCAAAGAATTGGGAGTAGACAAGTCAGAGGTTTATGTCAATACTTCTGCCGACACTGATGGCGCACTTATCAAGGTCGGAGATCGCTATTACCGTGCCTTGAACGGAAGTGAGCCAGACAAGTACCTGCTAGAGAAAGTCGAATTGTATAAAACAGATGCAATTGAACTGGTGGAGGTGAACAAATGACACTCAATTATATCGAAATTTTAATCAAACTAGCCTTGGGTCTCTTTTCTCTGGTTTTTGTAATCAATGTGACAGGAAAGGGTAACCTAGCGCCTAACTCTGCAATAGATCAAATTCAGAACTATGTACTCGGGGGGATCATCGGTGGGGTGATTTATAATAGCGCCATCAGTATCCTTCAGTATGCAGTCATCTTGATCATGTGGACCATTCTGGTCTTGACTCTCAAATGGCTGAATAATAATGTTCACTTTGTGAAACGTTTGATTGATGGGAAGCCAACCCTGCTCATCAAAAATGGGAAGATTGATCCAGAAGCCTGCCGTTCAGTTGGTTTATCAGCAGCGGACGTAGCACTTAAGCTCCGTAGCCAGGGAATTTTCCAAATGAAACAAGTCAAACGCGCTATGCAGGAACAAAACGGTCAACTCATCGTAGTCCAAATGGGAGATGAGAATCCCAAGTATCCTGTTGTCACAGACGGTGTGATCCAAGTCGAAATTTTGGAGACCATTGGTCGGAGCGAAGAATGGCTGCTTGATAACCTCAGCAAACAAGGGTATGACAATGTTGCCAATATCTTTATCGCTGAGTATGACAAGGGTGTCGTCTCAGTCGTAACTTATGAATAAGAAAAACCTGGGGTCTTGTACTCTTCAAAAATCAAATTCAAACTGCGTCAACGTCGCTTTGCCGTATGTAGGTTACTGACTTCGTCAGTTCTATCTACAACCTCAAAGCAGTGCTTTGAGCAGCCTGCGGCTAGTTTCCTAGTTTGCTCTTTGATTTTCATTGAGTCTTGGCCTCAGGTTTCCATTTGCAATCAGAAAGGGATTTTATGTCCATTATTCAAAAACTCTGGTGGTTTTTCAAGTTGGAAAAGCGCCGTTATTTAGTCGGAATTGTGGCCTTGGTCTTGGTTTCCGTCCTCAATCTCATTCCCCCCATGGTCATGGGACGGGTGATTGATGCCATCACTGTAGGACAATTAAGTCAGCAGGAACTGCTTGTGAACCTCCTTTATCTGCTTCTTGCAGCTTTGGGTATGTACTATCTACGCTATGTTTGGCGCATGTATATCCTTGGCACCTCCTACCGTCTGGGGCAGATTATGCGATCTCGCTTGTTTGAGCATTTCACAAAAATGTCGCCAGCCTTTTATCAGACCTATCGAACGGGGGACTTGATGGCACATGCCACCAATGATATCAACGCCTTAACCCGTTTAGCAGGTGGAGGTGTTATGTCTGCGGTGGATGCTTCTATCACGGCACTGGTGACTTTGCTGACCATGCTTTTTAGCATTTCATGGCAGATGACCTTGGTTGCTATTCTTCCCCTGCCTTTTATGGCTTATGCGACCAGTCGTCTAGGGAGAAAGACCCACAAGGCCTTTGGCGAGTCACAGGCAGCCTTTTCTGAACTCAATAATAAGGTACAGGAGTCCGTATCAGGTATCAAAGTGACCAAGTCTTTCGGTTATCAAGCGAACGAGCTGGAGTCTTTTCAGGAAGTTAATGAATTGACCTTCCAAAAGAACCTGCAAACCATGAAATACGATAGTCTCTTTGACCCCATGGTTCTCTTGTTTGTTGGTTCCTCCTATGTGTTAACCCTTTTGGTCGGCTCTTTAATGGTTCAGAAAGGGCAGATCACGGTTGGAAATCTGGTTACCTTTATCAGCTACTTAGATATGCTGGTCTGGCCTCTTATGGCCATTGGCTTCCTCTTTAATATCACTCAGCGAGGGAAGGTTTCTTACCATCGAATTGAGGATCTTTTATCTCAGGAATCACCTGTACAAGACCCTGAGATTCCTCTGGACGGTATTGAAAATGGGCGCTTGGAGTACGCCATTGACAGCTTTGCCTTTGAAGATGAGGAGACACTAAGGGATATTCACTTTAGTTTGGAAAAAGGGCAAACTCTGGGCTTGGTCGGTCAGACAGGCTCTGGGAAAACGTCCTTGATCAAACTGCTCCTACGTGAGTACGATGTGGATGAGGGAGCTATTTACCTAAACGGTCACGATATTCGTGACTACCGTCTGACAGACCTTCGCAGTCTCATGGGCTATGTCCCTCAGGATCAATTCCTCTTTGCGGCCTCTATCCTAGACAATATCCGTTTTGGTAATCCTAATTTGTCGCTCTCAGCAGTCGAGGAAGCTACGAAGCTTGCGCAGGTTTACCAAGACATTGTTGACATGCCCCAAGGATTTGATACCCTCATCGGTGAAAAGGGAGTCAGTCTTTCTGGTGGGCAAAAGCAGCGTCTGGCCATGAGTCGGGCTATGATTTTAGATCCTGATATCTTGATTTTAGATGATTCCTTGTCCGCCGTGGATGCCAAGACGGAGTATGCGATCGTCGACAATCTTAAGGAAACGCGTAAAGACAAGACAACCATCATCACTGCCCATCGTCTCAGTGCAGTTGTCCATGCAGATCTGATTTTGGTTCTGCAAAATGGTCAAATTATCGAACGGGGTAGACACGAAGACCTGCTAGCCCTGGATGGCTGGTATGCCCAAACCTACCAGTCTCAGCAGTTGGAAATGAAAGGAGAAGAAGATGCAGAATAAACAAGAACAGTGGACTGTGTTAAAGCGCCTACTGTCCTATCTCAAACCCTATGGTCTTCTGACCTTTTTAGCTCTGAGCTTTCTCCTAGCGACTACGGTCATTAAAAGTGTGATTCCCCTTGTAGCTTCCCACTTTATCGACCAGTATCTCAGCAATCTCAACCAACTTGCTGTGACCGTTTTACTAGTCTACTATGGTCTTTACATCCTACAAACTCTAGTTCAGTATGTTGGCAATCTTCTCTTTGCACGGGTGTCCTACAGTATTGTCAGAGACATTCGTCGGGATGCTTTTGCCAATATGGAAAAACTGGGCATGTCCTATTTTGACAAGACACCAGCTGGCTCTATCGTCTCTCGTTTGACCAATGACACCGAGACCATCAGCGAAATGTTTTCAGGGATTTTATCCAGTTTTATCTCAGCAGTTTTCATCTTTCTGACAACTCTGTATACCATGTTGGTACTGGATTTTCGTTTGACAGCTTTAGCCTTGCTCTTTCTTCCTTTGATTGTCCTTTTGGTCAATCTCTATCGGAAAAAGTCAGTCAAAATCATCGAGAAAACTAGAAATCTCTTATCAGATATCAATAGCAAACTAGCAGAAAGTATCGAAGGAATCAGGATTATCCAGGCATTTAATCAAGAGAAGCGTCTGCAGGCAGAGTTTGATGAAATCAACCAAGAACACTTGGTCTATGCCAACCGTTCTGTGGCCTTGGATGCCCTCTTTTTGAGACCTGCCATGAGTTTGCTGAAATTGCTAGGCTACGCCGTTTTGATGGCTTACTTTGGTTACCGTGGGCTTTATCTGGGAATAACGGCCGGAACCATGTATGCCTTTATCCAGTATATCAATCGTCTCTTTGATCCCTTGATTGAGGTGACGCAAAACTTTTCAACCCTTCAAACTTCTATGGTTTCTGCAGGCCGTGTTTTTGCCTTGATTGATGAGAGGACCTATGAACCCCTTCAAAAGGATAGCCAAGCAAAGATTACAGAAGGCAATATTCGGTTTGAGCATGTGTGTTTCTCATATGATGGCAAACACCAGATTCTGGATGACATTTCTTTTTCTGTTAACAAGGGCGAAACCATTGCCTTTGTGGGGCATACAGGTTCGGGGAAATCATCTATTATCAATGTCCTCATGCGTTTTTATGAATTTCAGTCAGGGCGAGTTCTCTTGGATGATGTGGATATCCGAAACTACAGCCAGCAAGAATTGAGAAAGAACATCGGTCTGGTTCTGCAGGATCCCTTCCTCTATCATGGAACTATCAAGTCCAATATCGCCATGTACCAAGATCTTAGTGATGAAGAGGTCCAGGCTGCAGCTACTTTTGTCGATGCAGATTCCTTTATTCAAGACCTTCCGCAGGGCTATGATGCTCCTGTTTCCGAGCGTGGTTCGAGTTTTTCTACTGGACAGCGCCAGCTTCTTGCCTTTGCCAGAACAGTTGCTAGTCAGCCTAAAATCCTGATTTTGGATGAAGCGACAGCCAATATTGACTCTGAAACAGAAAGTTTGGTTCAAGATTCCCTAGCTAAGATGAGACAGGGGCGGACAACCATTGCCATCGCTCATCGTCTTTCAACTATTCAAGATGCCAACTGTATCTACGTTTTGGACAAGGGGCGCATCATTGAGAGTGGAACCCATGAGGAACTCTTGGCCTTGGAAGGAACCTATCACAAGATGTATAGCTTGCAGGCAGGTGCCATGTCATAAAGAAGAATTCCTCTAAATCACAGATTTCTTGCACCGCCTTTTCCATTTTGTGGTATAATGAAAAATGTTGACAAATAGTATAATAAAAACAAAGGAGAAACAGCATGCTGAAATGGGAAGCCTTGCCCGTGGAAATGCAATCAAGCGAGGTTGAGTCTTACTACCAGCTTGTCTCTAAAAGGAAGGGTTCGCTGATTTTCAAGCGTTGCCTGGATTGGGTTCTGGCCCTGTTTTTGCTACTTTTGACTTCTCCCGTCTTTCTTATCTTGAGCATTTGGATCAAGTTGGATAGCAAGGGACCAGTCATTTATAAGCAAGAGCGCGTGACCCAGTATAACCGTCCGTTCAAGATTTGGAAGTTCCGTACTATGGTAACGGATGCGGATAAAAAAGGAAGTCTGGTGACTTCTGCTAACGATAGTCGCATTACCAAGGTGGGAAATTTTATTCGCCGTGTGCGCTTGGACGAACTGCCTCAGTTGGTCAATGTTCTTAAAGGCGAAATGTCCTTTGTTGGGACAAGGCCTGAAGTGCCACGTTACACAGAGCAGTATAGTCCTGAAATGATGGCGACCTTGCTCTTGCCGGCAGGAATCACCTCTCCAGCCAGCATCAACTACAAGGATGAGGATACGATCATCAGTCAAATGACGGAGAAAGGTCTAACGGTTGATCAGGCCTATGTCGAACACGTCCTACCTGAAAAGATGCGCTATAACCTCGCCTATCTCCGAGAGTTTAGTTTCCTTGGAGACATCAAAATCATGTTTCAAACCGTGTTTGAGGTACTAAAATAAAGTAGTCATGAGAAAATGAGTACAGATAAAAGGAGCAAATCAATGCCAAATTACAATATTCCATTTTCACCACCTGATATTACCGAAGCTGAAATTGCTGAAGTAGCAGATACCCTTCGTTCTGGTTGGATCACAACAGGTCCGAAGACAAAAGAACTGGAGCGTCGCTTGTCTCAATACACACAGACGCCTAAGACTGTCTGCCTCAACTCTGCGACAGCCGCTCTTGAGTTGATTTTGCGTGTGCTTGAAGTGGGACCTGGTGATGAAGTCATCGTTCCAGCTATGACCTATACAGCTTCATGTAGTGTCATCACTCACGTAGGAGCAACCCCTGTCATGGTCGATATCCAAGCAGATACGTTTGAGATGGACTATGACCTGCTTGAGCAAGCTATCACTGAAAAGACTAAGGTGATTATTCCAGTAGAGCTTGCAGGGATTGTTTGCGACTATGACCGTTTGTTCCAAGTTGTGGAGAAAAAACGTGACCTCTTTACAGCTGCTAGCAAGTGGCAAAAGGCCTTTAACCGTATCGTGATTGTCTCTGATAGTGCCCATGCTTTGGGATCCACTTACAAAGGGCAACCAGCTGGTTCTATCGCTGACTTCACTTCCTTCTCTTTCCATGCTGTTAAGAACTTTACAACTGCTGAAGGTGGAAGTGCCACTTGGAAAGCCAATCCAGCGATTGACGACGAAGAGATGTACAAGGAATTCCAGATTCTTTCGCTTCATGGTCAAACTAAGGATGCTCTTGCCAAGATGCAACTGGGTTCTTGGGAATACGATATCGTTACACCAGCCTACAAGTGCAACATGACGGATATCATGGCTTCCCTTGGTTTGGTACAATTGGACCGTTACCCAGCTTTGCTACAACGTCGTAAGGACATCGTGGACCGCTATGATCGTGGTTTTGCTGGTTCTCGCATTCATCCATTGGCACATGAAACGGAAACTGTTGAGTCAAGTCGTCACCTCTACATCACTCATGTTGAAGGTGCGAGTCTCGAAGAACGCAATCTCATCATCCAAGAATTGGCCAAAGCAGGAATTGCAAGTAATGTACACTACAAACCGCTTCCTCTCTTGACAGCCTATAAGAATCTTGGCTTTGATATGGCAGGTTATCCAAGAGCCTATACCTTCTTTGAAAACGAAATTACGCTCCCTCTTCACACTAAATTAAGCGATGAAGAAGTAGACTATATCGTTCAGACTTTGGTGAGAATTTCCGAAGAAATCCTTGATTCTGGAAAAAAATCATAAAAAATCTTGACAAAGATAGAACAATAACATATAATATTCTCAACAAATCAGAAAAGTAACTATTTTTGATCTTCAGGGAGCCTGTGGTGATTGTGAACAGGTGGTTGGAAGTAGTAAAAGTGGGCTGATTTTAAAAATGAATTTGAAACAATGAAAATTCGGTGCGCACACCTTACAGTGCAACTTGTTGTTAGACAAGGCAGAGATGTAAAGGGGAATAGTCCCTTTATAATTGAGGTGGCACCGCGTTACCAACGCCCTCACACAGAATCCAATCTGTGTGTGGGCTTTTTCATATCTTGAAATCAATACTGAAAGAGGAAAATTTTATGACAACTAAAGGTTATTTTGGACAATTTGGTGGTAGTTTTGTACCGGAGCCGATTCAGGCTTTGTTGGATGAGTTGGAAGTGACATTTGACAAGTACAAGGATGATCCAGAATTTTTGGCAGAATTTCGCCATTACTTGAAGGATTATTCAGGTCGCGAAACACCGCTTTATTTTGCGGAAAGTTTGACAGAACACTTAGGTGGAGCTAAGATTTATCTTAAACGTGAAGACCTTAACCATCTTGGTTCTCACAAGCTCAACAACGTTTTAGGGCAAATTCTTCTTGCCAAACGTATGGGTAAAAAACGAGTGATCGCAGAAACAGGAGCTGGTCAGCACGGTGTTGCGACAGCAGCGGCTGCAGCTAAGTTTGGTATGGCCTGTGATGTCTACATGGGAGCAGAAGATGTGGAGCGTCAACGACTCAATGTCTTCCGTATGGAGATGATGGGAGCGACTGTTCACGCAGTTGAAACGGGGACACGAACTCTTAAGGATGCGGTTGATGCAGCCTTTGGAGCATGGATGAATGACCTTGAAGCCTTCTACGTTTTGGGATCTGCTGTAGGGCCTCATCCTTATCCTACAATCGTTCATGAATTCCAAAAGGTCATCAGTGAAGAATCTCGCCGTCAAATCTTAGAAAAAGAAGGCCGTTTACCAGACTACGTCATTGCCTGTGTAGGTGGTGGTTCCAATGCTATTGGAGCTTTTTCACAGTATGTGGCTGATGAAGAAGTCAAATTGGTTGGGGTCGAAGCTGCCGGTCACGGACTTGACACAGACAAGCATGCAGCCACTATGACAAAGGGTAGTGTCGGAATTGTTGACGGAATGAAGACCTATGCAGTCTTTAAGGAAGATGGAGAGCTGGCGCCAGTTTACTCTATCTCAGCTGGTTTGGACTATCCAGGGGTTGGTCCAGAACACGCCTACTTTAAAGATTCTGGCCGCGTAGAATACGTGGCAGCGACAGATGAAGAAGCTGTTCAAGCCTTGCTCCTTCTTAGTAAGACAGAAGGGATTATCCCAGCGATTGAAAGTTCGCATGCCATCGCAGAAGCAGTTAAACGTGCACCGAAACTAAGTAAAGATGAGATTATCATCATCAATGTCTCTGGTCGAGGAGACAAGGATGTAGCTGCCATTGCAGACTACCTTGAAGCTAAAAAATAAAAGATGGAAAAGATACAGAGATTTCTCTCACAGAGAGCTTGTGGTTGCTGAAAACAAGCAGAGAAAACTGTAAGATTGGGTCCATTTGAAACGAGAGAAGAAAACATAATTCTCAAGGGAGTGCCCTTTATTGCACAGCCTGTTACAGGAAGTTTCTGAGACAGGAATGAGAGATAGGAGAAATCCTATAATTGAGGTGGCACCGCGAATTTCGTCCTCACGCAAGTTATTTTGCGTGGGGATTTTTATATATTTATCGTAGATATGGCTATCAGTTTTAAATTATGCTTCATCACTAGATAGATTTCTATAAAATATTTGCTAACGAAGTGAGCATTGACCCGCTATTTCCCGCTATAGTGGTATTCTAGAGAAGCAAAGATGCTTCTCTAGAACGGAATTTTTGAGACCTAAGTCTCGAAAATTAGGGATGAAATTTCGGAGAAAGTTGCTCCCGTCCGCACTATTTAAGGGAAATAGAAAAAAGACCAAAAATTAAAAATAAGAAACTGAAAGGGAAATTACAATGGAACGAATCATTCATGGAGATGTCTTATCACCAATCTTGGCTTATATGCGCTTAAAAGGGCAACACAAGGTTATCCTAGAGAGTATTCCGAGAGACAAGGAAACCGCTCGTTTTTCTATCCTAGCCTATAATCCAGTTTTTGAGATTCAGTTTGAAAATGGAGTCCTTTATCAAAATGGTCAAGTGATTGATCGGGATCCCTTGGATTACCTTTATGAAGTGACTCATAAGAGCCAGCACCATTCAGATCTCCCTTTTGGTGGGGGAGCCATTGGCTTTGTTGGTTACGATATGATTTCTCTTTATGAAGAAATTGGTCAAATCCCTGAAGATACCATTGGGACACCAGATATGCATTTCTTTGTCTATGAGAGTTATATGGTCTTTGACCATAAGAAGGAAAAAATCCATGTCATCGAGGATGCTCTCTATAGTGATCGCAGTCAAGAAGATTTGGAAGAAGCCTTGAAGCAAGTGCTGGAGGAATTACGCATTCCTGCTCCAAATGAATTTGAAGATTTGGATCTATCTCCGCTGAACTTCAAACCGCATATCGCTCCTCAGAAGTTTGAGGAAATGGTGGAAACAGCTCGCGACTTGATTCGTAATGGTGATATGTTCCAATGCGTGCTCAGCCAGCGTTTTTCAGCAGAAGTTACTGGAAATCCATTTGACTTCTACAGAAATCTCCGCGTGACCAATCCATCTAATTACCTCTATTTCTATGATTTTGGGGATTATCAAATCATCGGTGCTAGTCCTGAAAGTTTGGTTTCTGTCAAAAATGGCATTGTGACAACCAATCCGATTGCCGGTACGCGACCAAGAGGGTCTACGGATGAAGAGGACAAAGCTTTGGCAACTGATCTGCTTTCTGATGAGAAGGAAACAGCAGAACATCGGATGTTGGTAGACTTGGGGCGTAACGATATTGGCCGCATCTCTGAAACGGCAAGTGTCCAAGTCACTAAGTATATGGAAGTGGAGCTTTTCCGCTATGTCATGCATTTGACCAGTGTGGTGAAAGGGCGTTTGATTCCCGAACTCACTGCCATGGATGCCTTGAAAGCTACACTTCCAGCTGGAACAGTTTCAGGAGCACCAAAGATTCGGGCCATGAGACGTATCTATGAACTGGAGGCGGAAAAACGAGGCGTATACGCAGGAGCAATCGGCTACTTGTCTGCGACGGGTGATATGGATTTCGCTATCGCCATCCGAACCATGATTCTCAAAAATCAAACAGCCTATGTTCAGGCTGGGGCAGGGATTGTCTATGACTCTATTGCCCAAAACGAATACCAAGAAACCATTAACAAGGCTAAATCTATGACTAGAATTGGAGAACTAAGACCATGATTTTATTGATTGATAACTATGATTCTTTTACCTATAACTTGGCGCAGTACATTGGGAATTTTGCAGAAGTGCAGGTCTTGAGAAATGATGATCCCAAGCTGTATGAAGAAGCTGAAAAAGCAGATGGTCTGGTCTTTTCTCCCGGTCCTGGTTGGCCGGTTGATGCCGGAAAGATGGAAGACATGATTCGTGACTTTGCAGGCAAGAAGCCAATTCTAGGGATTTGTTTGGGTCATCAAGCCATCGCAGAAGTCTTTGGTGGCAAGCTAGGTTTGGCTCCAAAAGTCATGCATGGGAAACAGAGCCATATCAACTTTGAAGCGCCATCTGTTCTCTATCAAGGCATTGAGGATGGTCGTCCAGTCATGCGTTATCACAGTATTTTGATTGAAAAAATGCCTGAAGACTTTGAAGTGACAGCCCGTTCGACTGATGACCAAGCCATTATGGGGATTCAACATAAAAACCTACCGATTTATGGTTTCCAGTACCATCCAGAGAGCATTGGAACGCCAGATGGCTTGTCTTCTATTCGGAATTTTATCGAGAAGGTTGTAAAGTGAGGAAACTAGGATGAAAGAGATTATTGAAAAACTAGCAAAATTTGAAAATTTATCAGGTGTGGAAATGACGGATGTCATTGAGCGTATCGTAACTGGGCGTGTAACGGAGGCGCAGATTGCTTCTCTCCTTTTGGCTCTTAAGATGAAGGGGGAAACACCTGAAGAACGCACAGCTATTGCCCAAGTCATGAGAGGACATGCCCAACACATACCTACAGAGATTCATGACGCCATGGACAACTGTGGTACTGGTGGAGACAAGTCCTTCAGCTTTAACATTTCGACAACTGCAGCCTTTGTCTTGGCTGGTGGCGGTGTTCATATGGCTAAGCATGGTAACCGCTCGATTTCTTCTAAATCGGGTTCGGCAGATGTCCTTCAAGCCTTGGGTATCAATCTAGACCTCAAACCAGCTGAACTAGGTAAGATTTTCGATAAAACTGGAATCGTCTTTCTCTTTGCTAAAAATATGCATCCAGCTATGAAATACATCATGCCTGCTCGTTTGGAACTAGGAATTCCAACGATTATGAACTTGACTGGTCCACTGATTCATCCAATGGCCTTGGAAACACAGTTGCTTGGCATTAGTCGTCCAGAACTGCTAGAAAGTACCGCTCAGGTTTTGAAAAATATGGGTCGCAAACGTGCCATCGTGGTTGCTGGACCAGAAGGGTTGGATGAAGCTGGCTTGAACGGGACAACCAAGATTGCTCTTCTTGAAAATGGCGAAATCACCTTGTCAAGCTTCACTCCAGAGGATTTGGGGATGAAAGGTTACGCTATCGAAGATATTCGTGGAGGGAATGCTCAGGAAAATGCAGAAATTTTGCTCAGCGTTCTGAAAAACGAACCAAGCCCATTCTTGGAAACAACAGTCTTGAATGCTGGTCTTGGTTTCTATGCTAATGGTAAGGTAGCTAGTATCAAGGAAGGAGTTGACTTGGCCCGTCAAGTAATTGCTAGTGGCAAGGCCCTTGAAAAACTCAGACTGTTACAGGAGTACCAAAAATGAGTCAGGAATTTTTAGCACGAATTTTAGAGCAGAAGGCGCATGAAGTCGAGCAGATGAAGCTGGAGGAAATCCAGCCCTTGCGCCAGACCTATCGCTTGGCAGCATTTTTGAAGAATCATCAGGACCGTTTGCAGGTAATCGCTGAGGTCAAGAAAGCTAGCCCTAGTCTGGGAGATATCAATCTCGATGTGGATATTGTGCAACAGGCCCAGACTTATGAAGCAAACGGTGCAGTGATGATTTCGGTTTTGACAGATGAGGTTTTCTTTAAAGGGCATTTGGATTATCTGCGGGAGATTTCTAGTCAGGTAGAGATTCCGACGCTCAACAAGGACTTTATCATCGATGAAAAGCAAATCATCCGTGCTCGCAATGCCGGCGCGACAGTTATCCTGCTCATCGTGGCTGCCTTGTCAGAAGAACGACTCAAGGAACTGTATGACTATGCGACAGAGCTTGGTCTGGAAGTCTTGGTGGAGACCCACAATCTAGCTGAACTAGAAGTGGCCCACAGACTGGGTGCTGAGATTATTGGGGTCAATAACCGCAACTTGACCACCTTTGAAGTCGACTTGCAGACCAGTGTAGACTTGGCTCAGCACTTTAAGGAAGGTCGCTATTACATTTCTGAATCTGCCATTTTCACAGGGCAGGATGCAGAACGAGTAGCACCATTCTTTAATGGAATTTTGGTTGGGACAGCTCTCATGCAAGCAGAAGATGTAGCCCAGAGAATCAAGGAGTTGCAGATTGACAAAGGTTAAAATTTGTGGATTATCGACCAAAGAAGCGGTAGAGACAGCTGTGTCAGCAGGGGCAGACTACATCGGTTTTGTCTTTGCACCTAGTAAAAGGCAGGTGACCTTGGAAGAGGCTGCTGAGCTGGCAAAGCTCATTCCTTCCTATGTAAAAAAAGTTGGCGTATTTGTTTCTCCAAGTCGAGAAGAATTGCTAGAAGCGATTGAAAAGGTTGGCTTGGACTTGGTACAAGTTCATGGTCAGGTAGCGGATGATTTGTTTGAGGATTTGCCTTGTGCCAGCATTCAGGCCGTGCAGGTAGATGGAAATGGTCATGTGCCTCATTCTCAGGCGGATTATCTCCTCTTTGATGCCCCTGTGGCTGGGAGTGGACAGACCTTTGACTGGGGTCAACTGGATACGTCTGGACTAGCCCAGCCATTTTTCATCGCAGGTGGGCTTAATGAAGACAATGTAGCAAAAGCAATTCAACACTTTACTCCCTATGCAGTCGATGTATCGAGTGGAGTGGAGACAGATGGACAGAAAGATCATGAAAAGATTAGAAGATTTATAGAGAGGGTAAAGCATGGCATATCAAGAACCAAATAAAGATGGATTTTACGGAAAATTCGGTGGACGTTTCGTCCCAGAAACATTAATGACAGCAGTTTTGGAGTTGGAAAAGGCCTACCGTGAAAGTCAAGCGGACCCAAGTTTCCAAGAGGAATTAAACCAACTCTTACGTCAGTATGTAGGACGTGAAACTCCCCTTTACTACGCAAAAAACTTGACCCAGCATATCGGCGGAGCCAAGATTTATCTCAAACGGGAAGACCTCAACCATACAGGGGCTCACAAGATTAATAATGCCTTGGGACAGGTTCTTCTGGCTAAACGCATGGGCAAAAAGAAAATCATCGCTGAAACTGGTGCTGGTCAGCACGGTGTGGCAACTGCAACAGCTGCGGCCCTCTTTAACATGGAATGTACCATCTACATGGGTGAGGAAGATGTCAAACGCCAAGCCCTTAATGTCTTCCGTATGGAGCTTTTGGGAGCCAAGGTCGAGGCTGTGACAGATGGTTCGCGCGTGCTCAAGGATGCGGTCAATGCAGCCCTTCGTTCATGGGTAGCTAACATCGATGATACTCACTATATCCTTGGTTCTGCCTTGGGACCTCATCCTTTCCCAGAAATCGTTCGTGACTTCCAAAGTGTCATCGGTCGAGAAGCTAAACAACAATACCGTGACTTAACAGGTCAAGATTTGCCAGATGCCCTAGTAGCTTGTGTTGGTGGTGGTTCTAATGCTATCGGTCTCTTCCATCCATTTGTAGAAGATGAGTCAGTAGCAATGTATGGGGCTGAAGCAGCAGGACTTGGTGTAGATACAGAGCACCACGCAGCTACCTTGACCAAGGGTCGTCCAGGTGTCCTCCACGGTTCTCTTATGGATGTGCTACAAGACGCTCATGGTCAAATTCTTGAAGCCTTCTCTATCTCAGCAGGTTTGGACTATCCTGGTATCGGTCCAGAACATTCTCACTACCACGATATCAAACGTGCCAGCTATGTTCCTGTGACGGACGAGGAAGCCTTGGAAGGATTCAAACTCTTGTCTCGCGTGGAAGGGATTATCCCAGCCTTGGAATCTAGCCACGCCATCGCCTTTGCAGTGAAATTGGCCAAAGAACTCGGTCCAGACAAGTCGATGATTGTCTGCCTATCCGGTCGTGGGGACAAGGATGTAGTTCAAGTCAAAGACCGCTTGGAAGCAGATGCAGCAAAGAAGGGAGAAGCCCATGCCTAAGACTTTAACAGAAAAATTGAATGCTATCAAAGCAGCAGGAAAAGGAATTTTCGTTCCCTATATCATGGCTGGGGACCATGATATAGGTTTGGATGGTCTCGCTGAAACAATCCACTTTTTAGAAGATTTGGGTGTTTCAGCCATTGAAGTGGGTATTCCCTTTTCAGACCCTGTTGCAGATGGACCTGTGATCGAAGAAGCAGGTTTGCGCAGTCTAGCTCACGGGACTTCTACCCAGGCCTTGGTTGAAACCTTGAAAACCATTCAAACAGAAATTCCTCTTGTCATTATGACCTACTTCAATCCCCTCTTTCAGTACGGTGTGGACAAATTTGTCAAAGACCTGGTAGATACAGCAGTTAAGGGCTTGATTATCCCAGACCTGCCTCATGAGCATGCCAACTTTGTAGAGCCCTTTTTGGCAGACACAGATATCGCCTTGATTCCCCTAGTTAGCTTGACAACAGGGATTGAGCGTCAGAAAGAGTTGATCAAGGGAGCAGAAGGCTTCGTCTATGCCGTTGCCATCAATGGGGTAACAGGAAAATCAGGAAATTACCGTGCAGACTTGGACAAGCACCTGGCGCAATTGCATCAAGTAGCTGACATCCCAGTCTTGACAGGATTTGGTGTGTCTAGTCAAGAAGACGTAGAACGCTTCAATGCGGTGTCAGATGGCGTTATCGTCGGTTCGAAAATTGTAAAAGCTCTCCACCAAGGAGAGCCGATTGAGGACTTTATCAAACAAGCAGTAGCTTACCAAAAATAATCACGCAAGCAGCAAGTAAGAGGAAAGGCACGAAAGGAAGTCTTTCCTTTTTCTTTTGAGGGTATAAGTTCATGAATGACAGTTGAATATTAGTTTGGGTATTGCTTATGAATGGTATCTATATAGTTGGTGAAATGTTTCAGGAAATGCTTAGGAGATATAACAGTGATGTATTTTCCAAAAGCAAGCAAGGTATTGTATCCCCAATCATTGTCGTTTAACGAATAAGTAATCTCGTAAATATCGCTACTAATAGGTTTTATGGCATTATAGCCTAAGAGTTCCACAAATCGATCAAGAACAATTTTCTGGACATGCAGGGTGACAGGTACTTTGTTTTCATTCATCCATGTACCACCATCATAGGGAAGTGGTGTAAAATGTCTTTTTGAAAAAGTATTGGAGAGAGTAAGTTCACTAATTCTAGCAACTTTAAAAATAGAAAAACGCGCTTTATCAGTATCGTAGGCATCCATATACCAACTCCGGTCCTTATAGACAATACGGTAAGGCTCACAATTTTTTTGACTCACCAGTCCTTGTGAATTAATATAGGAAAATTTTATTTTTACTCTACCTCTGATAGCTTCCAATAACTTAAAAATCAAAGTTCGTATTTCCAAGTTTCCTTGAGATAGAGATAAATCAATTTCGAAATCAGAGTATGTATTGGTAGCATTTAATTTCAATATAGCATTGAAAGTAGAGGCATCTTCCAATACTTGATAACGGCTTTTTAAACCAGATTCGATCGAAAGCCGTTCGGATTGGGTCAGGGGAGGTTTGTCAGTTTGGAAGTCTTCCATAAGAAAAATACCTCCATTTTTTCCTTTCATTACATAGAGAGGAATGCCTGCAAGAGATAAATCATCAATATCTCTCATAATAGTTCGTGTGCTGACTTTAAAAAGTTCTGATAATTCTTTAGCTGTTGTTTTTCGTTTATTTACTAAATGAGAAATAATCCCCATTTGACGGTCGATTTTCATAATTTTCTCCTTAAATATGACAGATAGTTGTCATATTACTTTTGTTATGATTATACCATAAAGAAAGGAGTTCATATAATGAAACATCAAACTAAACCACCGTTTACCTTAGTTGGCAAGAGTATTTTGATAGAAGGAACTACAGTTCATGAACATCACTATTCTAAAGAGAAAACGGCATTCTATACTCAGTTATTTAAAGAAGGAATGCTAGGAAAATTGATGCCCCATTCCATAGATAAAAGAGGCTATGCTTTGATAGTTCCTCATAAAGATGGTATACAATACTACGCAGGAGTTGCGGCAAATAATGCTGTGGCAGGTTACGAAAGCATTCTTGTCCCAGAGAAAGATTATTTAGTAAGCTCAGCCAGTGGTGATAAATCAAGACTCTTGTTTGATAAATTGGAGGATAACTTTTTTGAGGGAGAATATAGCTCGCTTTACAATGATGGAATTATCTTAGAAATACTTTTAAACGGTAATCCTATGGATGCAGAAGTTGAGCTTTGGGTTTCCAATTCAACAAACTAATAAGAACTGATAGAAAATTATTATGGTCGCAGCAAGTAAGAGGAAAGGCACGAAAGGAAGTCTTTCCTTTTTCTTTTGCAGGAGAAAGGCCAGAATGCCCGTCGCAGAAGCAAACTGGATCAAGATGAGTAATTCGGTCGCGCTAAAGATGAGAGCACAAGAAGCCAGAAAGAGAAAATCTCCTGCGCCCATGCGGATATCGATAAAATGGGTCATGATCCCAAGAACAAGGAAGAAGACCATAACCAGATTCCAGCCAGAGCAGGCCATGAGGATTAGGTGGAAAGTCAGCCAGACTAGTAAGGGATATTCCTGATGGCGAAAGTCGTAGATTCCTAGGGTCAAGCCAGCAGTGATTAGGATGACTTGACCAAAGGAAATCCAACCCAAAGACCAAGTCAGAAAGAGGATTCCTAAGCCGAGTTCAAAGAGGGCATACCAGAATGGATAGCGAATCTTGCAGTAGCGACAGCGAAAGCGATTGAAGACCTGCGAAAGGATAGGAATCAAATCTAAGGGACGCAAGCGAGTCTGACAGGAATTGCAGTGGCTAGCTGGTCGAATAATGGATTGCTCAGGAAAACGGTCAATGACTAAACCGAGAAAGGAAGCGAGAATGCTCCCGACAAGAAAAAAATAAAGATCAATCATACTTATCTATTCGTAAAAAATAAGAGAAGTAGTATAATGGAGAAACATAGATAAGGTGGTGAGGTCAAGATGATGATTCGTTTTGAAGAAAATGTGAGCACAGAAAATGCTCAGCTCTTATGCCAATGGTCCAACTCCCTTGGCAAATCCTTTCAAGAACAATGGATGGGAACAATGATTCCTTTTCCCTTAACAATTCAAATCTTGCAAGATTTGGAAGGAATCTTTTCAATCTTTGATGGACAAGAGTTTGTGGGGCTTATCCAGAAAATCAGGCTAGAAGACAGGAATCTTCATATCGGGAGATTTTTTATCAATCCTCAGAAACAGGGGCAGGGCTTAGGTAGCCAGGCTTTAAGAAAATTTGTTAGTTTGGCCTTTGAAAATGAAGACATAGATACTATTTCTCTAAATGTCTACGAGGCAAATCAAACAGCTTACAAGCTTTACCAAAAAGAAGGATTTGAAATCGTTCAAATGGTTGAAGTACCTATACGAAAATACATCATGAAAAAGGGGAGATAATAGTCACGTGGGGCTAGAGTTCCAAGGATTTCCAAAGATAAGGAAGTTATCTTTCAAAGTTAGAAACAAGACTTCTATAATTTCTTAGATAGAGGAGATAAAAATGTCGAGATGTAGAAAAATACGAATCATGCTCGCTTCTGTACTTGCCTTAGTTGTTGGTATCACTCTTTATTCTCAGTATCAAAGCCACCAAGAACGCCTCCAATTAAAAACCTCCTTTGAAGAACAGGACACTATAGCCGTCTTAAAACATTTAACGGCGTCAGGAAAATATGCGTCTGACATTCGTAAAGCAGGCTATGTCGTTCCTCCCGACGGTGCCATTCGCTTGGATGGAGGAATTGACTCCATAGGGATAAAAGGAGACATTGATTTGAAAATGTTGAATCCTGGCAGGGATGAAGTTTCTGTTTTATTTGCAACAATGGTAAATGAGGAAAAAATAAATGCCTACTATATTTTAGATCATCAATTTACTCTAAAACGTAGTTACTATTCTTATATTAGTAATCAAAAAAAAGAAAGTGTGACGATATCTCAAGCAGAAGAAGATCGCCTATTAAAGATTGTTCGAAAAGAGTTGAAAGCTTTTCTAGATAAGATGTATCAGACTTTGTATGGTTGATGGCACTATTGAGAAACTAACACGAGATCTTGTTTAGAATGTCAACGATGATAAGAAAGGAGGGACAAGAATGTTTACAGAATTGCTCTTTATTGTCTCTTTTGTGTTACTTTTACGTTTGTTTAAGAGTAGGCGCTCACGAATGATTATAGGAGTCTTGTATAGTTTGCTACTAGTTTGGTTTGTCTTTTCCGTTTTGAACTATGGCAAATACACTCTTCAACCAGGTCAATCCGTCAGCTTAAGAGTAAATCCCAGAACACAAGATTTGGAATACTATTCACTCTTCATCTTGAAGAAAAATGATTCAAGTAAAATTAAATTAACTGGCTCAAGTGTTTGGAGTGAAAGAAACAGCGATGTTTACTATGAAGTAGAGGAACAAAAAATTATAAAAAGCCATGGTTTCGATGAGGAGGATGAAGAACTTCCAAACAAGCAACCAGATATTTATTTAGTAAAAGATGGAGTTGTTGTGAGTTACCAAGGTGAAAAAGTGTTTGATGCCACCAATAACAAGCCCTACACGATAACCATTACCAATGTAGACAACCAGCCAGCCCAATTTGAGGCTCAGGTGGTGGATAAGTAAGTCTAGTAGCGTATAAACGTTTCAATTCAATAAAAAACATATTATTTTAAGTAAGCAAAAAAACCTTAGTTACCAAGGCTTTTTCCTGTTGACAATACCTTTTAACGAAAATTGGGAAGCGTGTTTACAATCCGATCTACAAAAAAAGAGGACATTTACGGTCCTCTTTTTGACTACTATAGATGAAAAGGTCAATTAAGGTTTAGCCTTATTTTTCATCTTTGTGAAGCATGTTTTTCACACCTTCAATAGCGCCTTCGACAGCGTCTTTAGCATCTTCAGCAACTTCTTTTACTTTAGAAACAACTTTTTCAGCTGTTCCTTCTTTTTCCATTTTTTCATCGCCGATCATTTTGCCGACACCTTCTTTAATGGAACCTTTTGCTTGGTTTAATTTTTCTTCTGTTGACATGATTCTGCCTCCTTTAAATTGATTGATTTTGACAAGATGAATTAGTGTACGCGAGCATTTTCCTTTGTTTCGCCTTTAACGGCTTCAACACCTTCGCCTACTTTTTCTTGAACAGCAGCAACACCCGAACCGATACCAGATTTCACTTTTTCAAATTGTTCTGAAGCAAATTCTCCTGTTGAAGAAGCCACGTCAGTTACTCGGTCTTGGAGGCTTACTGAATCTGCTTCATGCTGTTCCTTCGTTTTGATATCAACAACATTCACATTGACTTCAACAACTTCTAGATCAGTCATTTTTGTAACTTGTGATACGACAACATCTTTGATTTCTTTGTACAAAGCAGGAACATTCTTTTGGTATTCAACAACAATGTTCAAGTCAACTGCAACTTGCTCTTTCCCAACTTCAACATTGACACCATGAGTGACATTATCTGTATTGATAATTTTTTCTGTTAGATTAGAGAAGAATCCTCCATCCACATCCAAAAGTCCAGGTACTTTTTCAAGTGAAAGACCAATGATTTTTTGGATTACTTTGTCTTCATAAGTGAGTTCCCCTTTAACATTTTGAGAAACAACAGCAACATCTTTTTTTTCTACATTTTTTTCTACATTTTTATCTACGTTTGACATACGAGACTCCTTTATTTATTTAAATATTTTTCCTTAACATAGTATCCTGCAAATGCTCCTAGGGCTCCACAAATTAGTACAAATAGTGTTTTGAAAAAGCCAAAGGATAAGATAAAGCAAGCGAGAATGACACCTACTAGACCTGCAATAATTGGATACTGATATTTTTTAAACCATTCCATTTTTTACTTCCTTACTTTACACGACTAACAGTCTTTTTGGTCGTTTTTGGAGGTTCAAATTCTTTTACTTTAACTTCAAGTTTTACCTCACGTTCAATACCAAAGAACTGCTTTAATCCATGAGTTATTTCATTCTGAATGACTAGACATCGATTTGAGATGTTGTCTGAAGGAAGAATTTTCCCTTCTACAGTAACGAAACATTTATTTTTGCGGCTATTTACATGGACCGTTGGTTCTTTCATCAACTGATGATCAATAACCAAACATCGAACAAAGCCTTCGATAGCTGAATTTTTTAGTTTTAATGTATCTTCTTGAGTTTCTAATTGAATCTCTAGATATTGCTTAGGATAAAAGAGTATCACTAACATTGAAATTAAAACTAAAACAGATAGGACAAGTGTCCCCCAAAAGACATATCTAGCAATCAGAAATTCAGCGTAGAGTTCTCTCCAACTGAATAAGTGGATTCCTAAATCACTGACCTGATGATAATCTATGAGAATAGGAAGGAAAATAGTCAAGATTAAGATACAGAAAATAAGTAACAATATTTTCTTTGATTTTGACATATTAAATCCTTTCAAATGAAAAGCTTTAAACCATAATTTTACCCGTCTACAGTATTCAAAATTATGGCTTATCACTTTTAATTTCTTATTAGGTAATGCTTATTTTTTACCAAATAGAAATGAAACGACTGCAACAACAATCACAGCACCAACGATTGATGGAATAATAGCCATTCCAGCCAATGAAGGTCCCCAGCTTCCTAGAAGTGATTGCCCTACAGACGAACCGATAAGACCTGCAAAGATATTTGCAATCAATCCCATTGAACCACCTTTTTTAGTGATTGCACCAGCGGCGAGACCAATAAGACCTCCTACAATAATGGACCACAACATAGTGTATCCTCCTTTTCTATTTCTAAATCAAAGAATCAATTTCAGAAAATCAATTTCAGAAAATCAATTTCTTTGATTAAATTAATTATATAATATTTAAATATGGAAGGGTAATAATTTGTCTTAAATTACGTATTATAAAAAAACACCACAGGTACAAATAAATAAGAAAATCTTGATGCTACTGGGTTTCTAAGGGATTAGACTAGTCTTTTGATGACAAGCAAAAGTCGTTGTAAGAGGATAAATGCACTCTATATGGTATAATTGCATGAAGATTGAAAGACAATCCTTTAGTTTATTATAAAGAGAGAAAAGCTATTCATGAGAGATTTATTATCGAAAAAAAGTCACAGACAATTAGAATTATTAGAATTACTATTTGAAAACAAACGCTGGTTTCATATTTCAGAACTAGCAGAATTATTGCACTGTGCAGAACGTTCTGTAAAAGATGACTTATCCCATGTCAGATCTTCTTTTCCTGACTTGCTATTTCATTCCTCGACAAATGGTATCCGTATCATAAATACTGACGATAGTGATATTGAAATGATCTATCATCATTTTTTTAAGCATTCAACTCACTTTTCAATATTAGAATTTGTCTTCTTCAATGAAGGATGTGATAAAGAGAATATTTGCAAAGAGTTTTATATCAGTTCTTCCTCTCTTTACCGTATCATCAGTCATATTAATAAAATTATTAAGAAACAATATCGTTTTGAAATTAGCCTCAATCCAGTTCGAATCACTGGAAATGAGATTGATATCCGTTACTTTTTTGCCCAGTATTTTTCAGAGAAATATTATTTCCTTGAATGGCCTTTTGAAGATTTTTCTCAAGAACCCTTGTCTCAATTATTGGAATTAGTCTATAAAGCAACTTCTTTCCCGATGAATTTGTCAACTCACAGAATGTTAAAATTACTTCTGGTTACAAATTTATATCGCATAAAGTTTGGTCATTTCATGGAAGTTGAGAGAGACTCTTTTAACAATCAATTGTTAGAATCTTTCATGCAGGCAGAAGGCATCGAAGAGATTGTAGCGAGCTTTGATTCTGAATATCAGATTTCTCTGAATAAAGAAGTGATAAGTCAACTGTTTGTATCCTATTTTCAAAAAATGTTTTTCATAGATGAAGAAGTATTTCTTAACCATGCAAAAACAGACAACTATGTAAAAAAATCGTATCAGTTATTGGGAGATTTAGTGGATCAGGTATCAAGAGAGTATAATCTCCAAGTAGACAATCAGGACAATCTGATTTGGCATCTGCATAATACAGCACATCTGCATCGTCAGGAATTATCGACAGAGTTTATCTTATTTGATCAAAAAGGCAATACAATCAAGAACTTTCAAAATATTTTCCCTCGCTTTGTTTCAGAGGTGAAGGAAGGGATTGAACATTATCTAGAGGCTTTGGATATGGATCGTAATTCAATGAAGGTCAATCATTTGTCCTATACTTTTATCACCCATAGCAAACACTTAGTGCTAAATCTTTTACAAAATCAACCTAAATTAAAGGTTTTGGTCATGAGTAATTTTGATCAGTATCATGCAAAATCAGTAGCCGAGACACTTTCTTATTATTGCAGCAACAATTTTGAACTGGAAGTTTGGAGTGAATTAGAGTTATCACTTGAGTCTCTAAAGGAATCACCTTACGACATCATTATTTCTAATTTTATTATTCCTCCTATTGAAAATAAGAGACTGATCTATTCCAATAATGTCAATACAGTCGCTCTCATCTCTTTGCTTAACGCAATGATGTTTATTCGACTAGACGAGTAACTAAGAATAACAAAAAAACGCTATGTAGCGTTTTTTGTTTTATAAGAAAAGAATTTCCTCTATACTAGACTCAGAGTATCCTAAAATCTTGTCATTTTTTAGTTCAAAGCAAAGAATAAAGGCTTGTAAATCAAGGCTTTTCAGTGTTATAAAATCATTAAAACAAATGCCAGTCAACTGTTGAAAACTTTTTAGTCTGTTTAATATAAAAATAAGCAAAATGAATTTCTATAGCTAGGGTCAAAATGGTTGCAATAGTCACTACTATCATAGGATTAGAAGCACAAATTAAAGAGAGAGTTAAGGCGGTCAGATAGAGTGCAGCCTGGATGAAGTAGAAACGTTTCGAAAAGCGAAGATAGTGTTTGTTATAGGGGCCATTTGCTAGGACAGCTGCTTGGAAGAGGCCAAGTCCGATATAAAAGAAGCTGGTCACAAAGAGATGATTGGCTTCAGGATTAAGGAGAAAACTCATCGAAACAGTCAACATAATTAGTCCAATGAAAATAGGATAGTGACTGTAAATTAGAAATATCCCCTTTTGATTAGATGTTTCATCAATGGCATGGTCGAATTGACCGAAATAAAAGAAGAACAGAGAAAGCATGATCATGAAATAAAGAAGGGAATAAATCGAGAAATTCTCGATCGTAAAGAAGTTAGCTAGCCCCATAATCATCTCTCCAAACATAATAATGACAAGAAGGGAGATGCGCTCGATTAAATGGGGGAGATTTACCTGGTAATGCTTATCTTTATTAAGCAAGATACTTGGCATAATAAATGTTAGCAGAATACTAGCAAATAAGATATAGACTCTAAGGTAAATAGGAAGAAGAGCTGCTAGATAGAATCCTAAACTTCCTAGACCTGTTATCCATAGAAAACCTTTGATACTTTCCCGATTAGCATCATCGGTTGATTTTCTAAAAAATTCAACCAAATATTGAAAAAATAAGGTAAGGGTTAATGTACCAATAGCCCAACAGAGATAATGAAAATATTGTTGCCAATCAGGTCCAATCATATTGGCTATAAAGAGTAAAATTCCCATTTTGATAAACATGATTACTATGTTAAATAAAGAGTTCTTTCCATAGCGATTGGTATAATCGGTTTGAATCATCCAGGAATCGATGAGAAACAAAGTAGCAATGAAAAAATCAAGGAAAGAATTCCAAGTCAAAATACCGTTATGAAGATGGTCAATTAAAGTAGTTACTTTTGAAATTGCAAAAACAAAAACTAGGTCATAAAAAAGTTCTGAAAATTCTACACGTTTATGTTTAATAAGAGTTGTCATCTTAAGACCTTTCTATTTTAGAAGTACAATTTATTATAACAGAAAATGGTAATAAAAAAAAAGGGAGATGCTTAAATAACTTCATGTGACGCGAATGAACTGCGCCACAAAAGTTAGGTTTTTTCTGTCTAACTTTTGGGGTGCAGTTCAGAAGGGGTGTTTTTTCTATCGTTTTTTAGTGCTAAGACTACACAAAAAAGCCTAGTAAATCAAGGCTTTTTCCTGTTGTATTTAGATGCCCCCTACAGGGATTTGGAAAGGACTTTCATATTGAGAGCAATTAAAAATATTGAAATATAAGTGATTTTAGGTATTTTCAATGTCATGATTTAAAAATGGGACAAAAGTGGGGCAAAAACCATACAGATTCTAAACTGTATGGTTCTTTTTTTATCTAACCAAGAAAGGTTAAAACTTATTAAAACAAATGCAATCAACTGTTGAAAACTTTTTAGTCCGTGTAATATAAAAACAAGTAAAAAGTTGAACTATAGGGAATATTGTGTCATAATAGGTAATAGATGAATAATTAATAGATTGGAAATAATGCTTTCTTACCTTAACAAGTTGAATTGGTTATACATTTTTTCGTCGCAATTGTGTCTATCTCTCGAGTTTAGTTAATTTTTATTAGCTTTGTTTTCGAATCAATAAAACAAATTTTAGAAGTGCATAAGACAAGATGGTGACATTACTACAGTCATTTCTAGTCACCATATGTTGCTGGCACAGGCTGTTTGTAGTGTTGGCTATTTACTAGTCAGTTTAATCGGAGTGTTTAATTTTTATTGTTGAAAGGTTTTTATATGGCGAAAATTCTATCTTTAGGTCTGACAGGTAAGAAATTACTTGCTCAGGGGTTCTTGTTTGTTCTGCTAGGTCTCATCTTGATGGTCACGGGGACTTGGTTGCCAGTAACAGTTATTCGCCTGGTTCTGTTTTTAGCTTGGATAGCAACGGTCGTAGATTTGCTATTAAGAGTTTTCAAAAAAAGCCAGTCAACGGATACCTTGGGAGTTGCACTGGTTAAATTGTTAGTGCTGGGATATTTGCTAGGTTCTAATCTTGCGACTGATATACCGATTTATGTTCTGGCTCTTGTGATTGGAGTTTATCAGATTTTTAGGGCCACGATTAATCTTGTCACCTATGTTCTCTACCGTAAAAATAATATTCGACCTCGTTTTCGTCTCTTACTAGATGGTATTCTACTAGTTTTTCTTGGTGGAGCTAGTCTTTTGTCCTCTACGGGAAATTCTGTCTTTCAACTCTTTGTTTTAGGGGCTTATTTTTTCCTTTATGGTCTGTCCAATATCCGTGACGGTTTCTTATTTGAAGGGGAAATTGGGAAAAACCATCTCAAACGTCGCATTAGAATTAGCTTACCTATTGTCCTAGCCGCTCTCATCCCTGCAAGAACTTTAGCAAAAGTTAACAAATTTATGCTGGAAAATGCTGATGAGGAAGAAGATATCCATCTTGGAATAGTGAAGTCTGGTAAGACAGCAGAGCTAGAAATTTTTGTTCATACAGCTGAGACCTCCCTGTTTTCAGCTATTGGTCATGTGGATATCTACTATCAGGGCCGTGTTATTTCTTATGGCAACTATGATCCGTCATCTGAGACCTTATTTGGTATGGTAGGAGATGGTGTCTTATATTTCTGTGACCGCGATAAGTACATTGATCTATGTAAACGTGAGAGTCAAAAAACACTTTTTGGTTATGGAATAGATTTGACACCTGAAATGGAAAAAGCAATTCAAAAAAAGTTGACTGAATTGAAACAACTGACGATTCCATGGGAGCCAAGTGCGGATAAAATCACGACAGGTGATGGTAAGGAAGACTACACCTACGCTTATAAAATCAGACATGAGACGGATGGGGAACTTTATAAATTTATCAAATCTAAGTTTAAATCCTACTTTGTCTTATCCACAAATTGTGTGCTCTTGGCAGATACCATAGTCGGTCAGGCTGGCACCGATATCCTCTCACCCAAAGGATTTATCGCACCAGGAACTTACCAAGCTTACCTTGACCGAGAGTTTGAAAAACCAAATAGTATAGTCGTATCTAAACATGTTTATTAAGGAGAATTTATGAATTTAGTAAAAAAATACACCCCATTAATACTTTTTATAGGGCTGGTTACTCTTGTAATTCTGAATGCATCAAGCTTTATATCAGGGGCAGTATCTCTCTTTGAAGTAACTTCTACCTTGATTTATGGTGCTGTCATTGCTTTTGTGCTCAATGTTCCCATGAAAAAAATTGAAGAATTCCTAGTTAAAATGAAGGTAAAGGCAGGGTTGCGCCGTCCGATTGCTATGGTGCTTGTTTTCCTATCTCTTATCTTAATCGTGATCTGTCTTTTGGTTTTGGTGCTTCCAACCCTTGCTCAGACTATTAGTCAGCTGGGAGCAGTCCTTTCAACAGTCCTGACTCAACTTGGGAAATTGCTAGACAGCTCGGAATTTGTAACCAAAGACATGCTGTCAACTATCGTATCAGGAATTCAGGGACAGTCTAGCTCTATTAGTCAAGCTTTGATAACCTTCTTATCCGGTCTGACTAGTAATATAGGAAATATTTTTTCAAGTATAATGAATGCCTTTCTGATTATAGTATTTACCTTTTTATTTTTATCCAGTAAGGAACATCTGGCAGCGATGACGAGTAGACTTCTAAAAGTTATATTTCCAGAGAAAGTGGTGACAAAGTTAACTTACATTGGACAAGTAGCACTAGAGACTTATGACCAATTTTTGATGAGTCAGCTGATTGAAGCAGTCATCATAGGAGTTATGATAGCGGTTGGCTACAGCCTGTTTGGACTACCTTATGGGGTAATGACAGGTATATTTGCAGGAGTGCTATCGTTCATTCCTTATGTAGGGCCTATGATTGCTTGTGTTGTGGGAGCGATTTTTATCTTCACAGTGAGTCCTACTCAAGCCTTACTTTCTCTTCTTCTATATCAAGTTATACAGCTGATTGAAGGAAACCTTATTTATCCTAGAGTTGTAGGTCAATCTATTGGTTTGCCAGCCCTTTTCACGCTTGCGGCTGCTAGTATTGGAGGCAATCTCTTTGGCTTACTTGGGATGATATTCTTTACACCGATATTTGCTGTTATCTATCGATTGGTTAAGGAATTTGTCGTTGCAAAGGAAAATCAGCTAGATTAAGAAAAACTAAATTTAATAAGATATACTGAGAAGAGAGTGAGAGATTCTCTTCTCTTTTATTTTTAAATACTTTTCTACAAAAAGCTATTAGACGTTAAAAAAAGCCTTGGTTTCAAGGCTTATTTCTGTTGATTTAGATGCCCCCTGCAGGGCTCGAACCTGCGCCCCATAGCTTAAGAGTCTACTGCTCTACCAACTGAGCTAAGGAAGCAACAGAAAAAGCTGAGAATGTAACTTCCCAGCTTTTTTAATATGCCCAAAATGGCAGCTAGATTATTTACGAAAGGCATCAAGGATATAGGTGAAACCAACAATTAAAAATGCAAAGGCAACGACATAAACGACAAAGACACTTGTAGCTACTGGATTGAACAAAATCACTAGACCTAGTAAAAATGCAAGCAACGCTATCCACATGATATGGTTGCCAATAATAGGGAAAATCAATCCCAAACGATTGCCTTTAAAGAAAACTATAATGGCTTCTACAATTAACCAAATTCCTAAAATAGTTGGAATGACAACTGGCAGCGTCACAAAGCCATAGGCAACGAGGTAAAGAGCTAAGAGAAGATTAACAATCCCTTGGAAAAGATGAGCTGGTGAGCGAAGCTCTTTTGGTACAGAGAAATAGCCTAAAATAGCTGCTATAGAAGAAACCAGTAAACCAAATGCAATCCACCAGCTGTAAGCAACAAGATTAGCTACTGGGTTTGTAAATAGGAAAAGTCCTAAAAGGACAAAAACAACTCCTGCAAGGAATAGCAGTAAACGATTAGAAAATTTCATTTCAATACCCCCTATATAGTATAGTATAGTTTGATAATAAAAATATTATACACCTTTTTAGAGGAAATGTCAATAAACAAAATGGAAAATTTGGAAGTTTCAGTCTGATTTATGAAAAGAAAATCAGTTTTTATTATTTTGAAAATAAAAAGAGAAGATAAAATTTGTCTTCTCTACATGAAAATATTGTATGGCATCAAAGCAAAAGTAACTGGCTTTACACTATTTGTAAAGATGTAATTTGATTCAAAAAGAAAAGATAGATTTAAAATGTGGGACAAATGATGAGGCAAATCAGTTATAGATAAGCAAAAAAGCCTTGGAACTCAAGGCTTTTTCCTGTTGATTTAGATGCCCCCTACAGGGATCGAACCTGTGACCCACGGATTAAGAGTCCGCTGCTCTGCCAGCTGAGCTAAGGAGGCAAAGAAAAAAGCTGTATTGGTGCCGAAACTTCACGGTTTGTATTGAACCCGCGCAATTAAGCAGGTGGGCAACTCGCTCTAACTGAAGCTGTTTCCGTGTGAGACGGCCTACATGCTGTTAGAAGACTTTTGTTTCCCTAATAATACAAAAAATAGTCGGTCAACACTTAAGTGTGAAGTCGTACACCACAGCGTTTCTATGTTTATATGATACCACTTTTTCAAAAAAAATCAAGAGGAAAGTGCAATTTTTTGAAAAGGATTTCAGATTTTTCGCAAACGGTCGATAGCTTCCTTTCTTTGAGCCAAGGCCCGTTCGTACTTGCCAGTATCTTCTGGAGAGAAGTAGTGATGATCTCGAATTTTTTCTGGCAAGTAATCTTGTTTGACCCAGTGTCCAGGATAGTTGTGCGGATAGAGATAGTTTTGCGCATTCCCTAGTTCCTTGCTTCCACTGTAGTGGCCATCGCGCAGGTGTCGAGGGATAGGCAAATGCCCTGATGTTTTGAGATCAGCAAGGGCCTTGTCCATGGCCACATAGGCTGAGTTGGATTTTGGAGAGAGGGCCAAATCAATCACGACATTGGCAATGAGAATGCGAGCTTCTGGAAAGCCAATCTTTTGAGCAGCATCTAGAGCAGTTACGGTATGAATCTGAGCTTCAGGATTGGCCAAACCGA
The DNA here is from genome assembly GCF_000960035.1 of Streptococcus oralis subsp. oralis. Taxonomy (GTDB): domain Bacteria; phylum Bacillota; class Bacilli; order Lactobacillales; family Streptococcaceae; genus Streptococcus; species Streptococcus oralis_G. The sequence goes on along the minus strand of NZ_JYGR01000005.1, from coordinate 1,169,220 downwards.
TATCTTCATAAGCAATAACAGTCAAGCGACGAGCGAGACTAGGCAGATCCCCAGCCTCAATCAAGCGGGCCGCGTAGTGGAGACTGGCATCAACATCCGAGCCACGGATGGACTTTTGCAGTGCTGAAAGGACATCGTAGTGACCGTCCCCATCCTTATCCATGGTAATGTAACTCCTCTGCAGGCTGTTTTCCATGATATCAAGAGTGATATGACGGATGCCCTTGTCATTTTCGGGAGTAGAAAGAACAGCCAAGTCAAGTGAGTTGAAGGCAGAGCGAAGATCTCCGTTTGTAGAAGTTGCGATGAAATCCAGCGCATCCTCATCTAGCTCAACTGGAAAATCAAAACCACGCTCAGGGTCAGTTAGAGCTATCTGAAGAGCCTCTTTGACGTCTTGGTTAGACAGAGGTTCCAACTCAAAAATTTGAACACGGCTACGGATGGCAGGAGTGACAGAAAAGAAGGGATTTTCAGTCGTAGCACCAATCATGATGACCAGACCACTTTCTAAGAGTGGTAGAAGAAAGTCTTGCTTAGTCTTGTCAAGACGATGAATCTCGTCTAGTAGCAGTACAAGGCCACCTGAGAATTTAGCCTCTTCAGCGATTTCTTGGAGACGTTTTTTACTATCAACAGTGGCATTGAAGGCCCGAAAGGCATACTTGGTCGTTCCAGCGATGGCAGAGGCGATACTGGTTTTGCCGATTCCTGGAGGTCCGTAGAGAATCATGGAGGACAGGCGGTTGGCCTCCACCATACGACGGATAATTTTTCCAGGTCCTACCAGATGCTCTTGACCGATGACCTGGTCGATGGTTTTAGGGCGCATGCGAAGCGCGAGATTGTCAGGCATAGCAGTCCTTTCTAACGTGGATTTTCTGATGTATATATGGTAAGATGGTAGTATCTATTTTAGCATATTTCCGAGTATTCGGGGCGATTAAAGAATCGCATAGAAAGAGGACAAAATGGCAACATACGGATTTTTAGATGTTTTAGAGGAAGAATTGGAGAAGAACTTTCCCTTTGACTTTGAGATTAGTTGGGACAAACGCAATCATGCGGTTGAAGTGAGTTTTTTGTTGGAAGCGCAAAATGCTACAGGTGTGGAGATGGTGGATGAAGACGGAGAGGTGTCATCGGACGATATCCTATTTGAGGAAGCGGTGCTCTTTTACAATCCTGCTAAGTCAACAGTTAATGAGGAAGACTATTTGACAGTTATCCCTTATCTGCCGAAGAAAGGTTTTTCTCGTGAATTTTTAAACTATTTTGCGCTATTCCTCAAAGACACTGCAGAGGTTGGGCTGGATGCGCTCATGGACTTTTTGGAAGACCCAGAAGCAGAAGAATTCGTCATGGAATGGAACCAAGAAGTCTTTGAAGAAGGGAAAGTCGGTTTGGAAGAGGGAGAATTTTACCCTTATCCGAGGTATTAGAAACTAGCGAGGAAGTATATGAAGAAAATAGGTTTGTATCTTATTTCTGGTCTGTCCTTTGTTTTTTTGATGCTAGGATTTGCTTTTGGAACAATTGCCTTTAAAGAGTTAGATTTTTCGTTTGTCTTTGTTCCAGGCTACCTATTTACTTTTTTCAGCATCTATCTGATATTTATCCTTCATGAGCTAGGACATGCATTTTGCGGTTACCTGACAGGCTATCGACTGGTGGCTTTTGGATTAGGAAACTTTCTTTTGACCAAAAAGTCAGGCAAGTTTCATCTGAGTCGAACAGCCGTTCTGAAAAATGTTGGTGCTCAGTATATTGGATTAAAAGAAGATGAAAGTGATCAAAGAATCATCCTGATGCTTGCAGGAGGCTTGATGGTTCATCTTGGTTTGATTTTATTGGCCCTATTGTATGGAATTTTGACAGCTAACTGGTATTTTGCAGTTACTTGGATTTGTCTAAATCTATCTTTTCTTCTCATCAATGCTAAGCCAGTTGGGATTACCGATGGAGCGAAAATCTGGGAATTGCTACAACAGCCTGAAAATAGGAAATACGCCTACTCGGTGTTGAGACATTCTGCCCAGACCTTGCTAGCTCCTCAAGAATATGATTTGAAAGATTTTATCGTGCCTGTTGATGAGGATGCAAGAGGGAGTTTTACAGAAAGCATTCAGATTTTCCAGGGACTAGTTTTCATATTCGATGGTCAGATAGAGACTGCCAAAAAACACTTTCAGTTTTTATTAGATAAAACAGACAATCCGATGTCTCAAACTCTTTCTCAATTATACCTTCTTCAAATTGCCTTGCTAGAAAGGGATCATGAGAAAGCAGAGGAATATGCAAGTAATCGAGGAGTCAAGTCCTTCTTATCTCTAAAAATGGCAGACACGCAGATAATGCAAGCCTGGTATCAATTTCTGGTAAAGAAAGATATGGATCAGACTGACAAGGCTATAAAAATTGCTAGACAAAACATGGTGACCAGCCGTTTGGTGCGGGATGAGAAACGTTATTATGAAAACTGGTTAGCAGAGTTGGAGAAAGAATTATCCGAAGGAGTCTGATATGGAAATAGAAATTTCTGATTTTACAGGTTGCAAAATTGCCCTCTTTTGTGAGGATAGGATTTTAACTATCTTACGCGATGACAAATCAAACATTCCATACCCTAATACCTGGGAATTACCAGGTGGCGGACGAGAGGGTGATGAAAGTCCTTTTGAGTGCGCGGCGCGTGAAGTTTATGAAGAACTAGGAATTCATCTGACTGAAGATTGCCTGCTTTGGAGCAAGGTGTACCCAAGTATGCTTTTTGAGGGGAAGAAATCCGTTTTTCTAGTGGGAAAGTTGACTAAGGAACAGTTTGACAAGATTGTCTTTGGTGATGAAGGGCAGGGATATAGACTGATGAGCGTTGAGGAGTTTCTTGGCTCAGATAAGGTTGTACCCCAGTTGCAGGATAGAGTGAAGGATTATATGGAGGAAGTAAAATGATTTTTGCAATTGCAACAACGACGTTAAACAAGGAAGTTAAACGCAAACTAAAAACAGGACAATATTCTAGAGAAGAAGCTACATTCATCTATTTGGAATATTTAAAGTTAAAGAAGCAGAGAGAAAGTGGTACGAAAGTAGCTGGGATTTCTATGGCCCTTATCTGGGGGTTGCTGTATGTTCTGTCTTTACAAGGTGAGAATAATCAAACACTCTCATTTTCAGAATATTTTTTGTTTCTGATACTGTTAGCAGGAATTGTTCTATTTGTTTATTATCTTATGTTTGGTATTTTTAAACAGCAGATTCATAGCGCAATGAAAGAACATTATACAGATGTGATTGAAGAATTTAAGAAAAATAAGGAAGATTCAAAATGGAAACGTGGCAAGAGTTAAAAGTTACAGTGAAGCGAGAGGGAGAGGAGCTGGTCTCTAATCTCTTGATTGAGCTGGGAGCGCAAGGTGTTGCGATTGAAGATAGTATGGACTATGTGGGGAATGTCAACCGTTTTGGTGAAATATTCCCTGAAGTCGAGCAGCAAGAAGAAATCATAGTGACAGCCTACTATCCTGATACGGTTGATGTGGCAGTGGTTGAGGCGGATTTGCAGGCTCGTCTAGCAGAATTGACCGATTTTATGGATCTAGGAGAGGTCAAGATGGGCACGACTGACTTGGCCGAGGAAGACTGGGCTGACAACTGGAAGAAATACTATGAGCCAGCTCGCATTACTCATGATTTGACCATTGTGCCGTCTTGGACGGACTATGAGGCGACTACGGGAGAAAAGATTATCAAGCTAGATCCTGGTATGGCCTTCGGGACAGGAACCCATCCGACCACTAAGATGAGCCTTTTTGCTTTGGAGCAGGTCCTTCGTGGTGGAGAAACAGTATTAGATGTGGGTACTGGTTCAGGAGTACTTTCCATTGCTAGCTCTCTTCTTGGTGCCAAGGAAATTTTCGCCTATGATCTTGATGATGTGGCGGTTCGGGTGGCTCAGGAAAATATTGAGCTCAATCCAGGCATGGAAAACATCTATGTAGAACCAGGCGATTTGCTCAAGGGTGTGGAGATTGAAGCAGATGTCATTGTGGCCAATATCTTGGCGGATATTCTCATTCATCTGACAGAGGATGCTTATCGCTTGGTCAAGGATGAAGGCTACCTGATCATGAGTGGCATTATCAAGGACAAGTGGGACATGGTGCGCGAGTCGGCTGAGTCTGCTGGATTTTTCCTTGAAACCCACATGATTCAAGGGGAATGGAATGCCTGTGTCTTTAAGAAGACCAAGGATATTTCCGGTGTGATTGGAGGCTAGCATGCAACAGTATTTTGTCAAAGGCAGTCCTATCTCTCCTATCACCATCGAGGACAAGGAAACCAGCAAGCACATGTTTCAGGTTATGCGCCTGAAAGAAGGCGATGAGGTTGTTTTGGTCTTTGAGGATGGTATCAAGCGCTTGGCGCGCGTGCTAAATGTGGAAAATCGTCAGTTTGAATTGCTTGAAGAATTAGCTGACAATGTGGAACTACCTGTCCAAGTGACCATCGCATCAGGCTTTCCCAAGGGAGATAAGCTGGAATTCATCACTCAAAAGGTGACCGAACTGGGTGCTAGCCAAATCTGGGCCTTTCCTGCTGATTGGTCGGTCGCCAAGTGGGATGGCAAGAAATTGGGCAAAAAGGCTGAAAAACTAGAAAAAATCGCCCTTGGAGCAGCCGAGCAAAGCAAGCGAAATCGGGTACCGAGTGTTAGTCTTTTTGAAAAAAAATCAGACTTTCTAGCACAACTGGACCAGTTCGACTCTATTGTAGTGGCCTATGAAGAATCAGCAAAAGAGGGAGAAGCCGCTGCGCTCTTACAAGCAGTCACTGGTCTTGAAAAAGGAGCCAAATTGCTCTTTATCTTTGGCCCAGAAGGCGGTCTTTCACCTGCAGAAATTGAGAGTTTTGAAGCCAAAGGAGCCGTCTTGGCAGGACTTGGTCATCGCATTTTACGAGCAGAAACAGCGCCACTTTATGCCTTATCAGCCATTAGTGTATTATTAGAATTAGAAAAATAAGAGGAAGAAAATGGAACAAAAACACCGTTCAGAATTTCCAGAAAAGGAACTTTGGGATTTAACCGCCCTATACCAAGACCGTGAGGATTTCTTGCGAGCAATCGAGAAAACACGCGAAGACATTAACCAATTTAGCCGTGATTACAAGGACAATCTTCACACTTTTGAGGATTTTGAGAAGGCCTTTGCGGAATTGGAACAAATTTATATTCAGATGAGCCATATTGGCAATTACGCCTTTATGCCTCAGACGACAGACTATAGCAATGAAGAATTTGCTAATATTGCCCAAGCTGGGATGGAATTTGAGACAGATGCCAGTGTGGCCTTGACTTTCTTTGACGATGCCTTAGTCGCTGCAGATGAGGAAGTCTTGGACCGTTTGGGTGAATTGCCGCATTTGACGGCAGCCATTCGTCAGGCCAAAATCAAAAAAGCCTACTATCTAGGAGCTGATGTGGAGAAGGCCTTGACCAATCTGGGTGAAGTTTTCTACAGTCCCCAGGACATTTATACTAAGATGCGTGCTGGTGATTTCGAAATGGCTGACTTTGAAGCTCATGGCAAGACCTACAAAAACAGCTTTGTTACCTATGAGAATTTCTACCAAAACCACGAGGACGCTGAGGTTCGTGAAAAATCCTTCCGTTCCTTCTCAGAAGGACTCCGTAAGCACCAAAATACGGCTGCGGCAGCTTATTTAGCCCAAGTCAAGTCTGAGAAATTGTTGGCAGATATGAAGGGCTATGACTCAGTCTTTGATTATCTTCTGGCTGAGCAAGAAGTGGACCGTGCCATGTTTGACCGCCAGATTGACCTCATCATGAAGGATTTTGCGCCAGTTGCTCAGAGATACCTCAAGCATGTTGCCAAGGTGAATGGTCTTGAAAAGATGACCTTCGCAGACTGGAAACTGGACTTGGATAGCGCTCTCAATCCTGAAGTGAGCATTGATGATGCCTACGATTTGGTCATGAAGTCAGTCGCACCATTGGGTAAAGAATACACCCAAGAAATTGCCCGTTACCAAGAAGAGCGCTGGGTAGACTTTGCTGCTAATAGTGGCAAGGATTCAGGTGGTTACGCAACGGATCCATATCGCGTGCACCCTTATGTCCTTATGAGCTGGACAGGCCGTTTGAGCGATGTCTATACCTTGATTCATGAGATCGGGCATTCTGGTCAATTCATCTTTTCAGATAATCACCAAAGTTACTTCAACGCCCACATGTCGACCTACTATGTTGAAGCGCCGTCAACCTTCAATGAATTGCTTTTAAGTGATTATTTGGAACATCAGTCTGACGACCCTCGTCAAAAACGCTTTGCTCTTGCCCACCGCTTGACAGATACCTACTTCCATAATTTCATCACCCACCTCTTGGAAGCAGCCTTCCAGCGCAAGGTTTATACATTGATTGAAGAAGGAGAAACCTTCGGAGCAAGCAAACTTAACAGTATTATGAAGGAAGTCTTGACGGATTTCTGGGGAGATGCTATTGAAATTGACGACGATGCGGCCTTGACTTGGATGCGACAAGCTCACTATTACATGGGCTTGTATAGCTACACCTACTCTGCTGGTCTTGTCATCTCAACTGCTGGCTATCTCCATCTGAAACATTCAGAAACTGGAGCTAGAGACTGGCTCAATCTTCTTAAATCAGGTGGTAGTAAGACACCGCTTGAGTCAGCCATGATTATCGGAGCGGATATTTCAACGGACAAACCACTCCGTGATACCATCCAGTTCTTGTCTGACACAGTTGACCAGATTATAGCCTACAGTGCCCAGTTGGGAGAGTAGGGAAATGGGCAAATTTTAGGAGAATAATATGAATAGAATCAAAGAATGGCTAGAGCAAGATCCCCAAAGAATGCATTTTATCAAAATTGGTCTAGTTTTGTTGGGAATCATTTTGTTGATTGCTCTACCTACTCTCTATCTTGTTTTGAGCGGAGTTGGTATTTGCTATTTTGTAAAGAAAGCACCAGATATTCGAAAAAGAAATCTAATGATCGGGATTTTCATTGTCAGTTTTGTTGCAGTTGCTCTTCAAACTCCAACAGTCACAAAGAAAATTTCATCCTCTCAATCAGAAACTATGCAGACTGCGACATCTACTACTTCGACAACTTCAACCACGGATACTTCATCTAGTATAGAGGAAGCAAAACGAATCGAAGAAGAGAAAAAAGCTAAAGAAAAAGCAGAAGAAGAGAGAATTGCCAAAGAAAAAGCTGCAAAGGAGTTGCAAGAAAAAGGTGAAACCTTAGTCAAACAATTGGAAGACAGTCAAGATGCGAGTCAAGTGAAGTCTGCTAAAGAAACAGTTAATCAGATTGAAAATAATGATAAAAAGACAGAGTTGCTTGATAGAATAGGTGCAGTTGAGTCGTTAATTTCTCAAAAAGAAGAAGAAAAAAGAGCTGCGCGTGAAGCTGAAACCAAAGCTCAACAGCAAGATAGAATTGTCTATGTTGCAGACCATGGGAAATCAAAAGTTTATTGGTATAGTAAGGATAGAATGCCTTCAAAAACGAATAAGGCTAACGTTGTTGAGATGACAGAAGCAGATGCGATTGCAGCAGGAAAACGTCCATCTAAAAGAGAATAAGACAGAAAGTTATCTTGGGCTGGTTTTTTGAACAGTTGCTAGAAATGTAGAGGTACTTGAGATGCGTAAAAAATTACAAAGAAAAGTGACAGAAGAAAAACCAAGCTATAGCCGAGAAGAAATTCAGTGGTTGATCGAGCATTTGGGAGATCCCTCTCCAGAAATTCGAGACGAACTTGTTTTTACGAGTTTGGCTAGAGGGATTCAAGAAGAGTTGTTTTCCCTTGAGCAGTTTCAGTTTATCTCAGAAGAGGTCTCCTCTGATGAAGGTCTATACAAAGAGATTGATAGTAGAGGAGTTTCGGCTCTTAAACGTTCTTTTAGGGCGCTTATTTATGCCAATCTTTTGTCTGCAGATGGTAACGAGCACTCTCTTTTCTATAAAGGTTTAAAAGCTGATATAAGAAATGCTATGCTGTCTCAAGGTTTGTATTACCTAAAAAAAGAAAAGGATACGACAGGTTTTTCAAGTCAGTATGGTTGGGTTCACGCTTTTGCGCATGGAGCTGATCTCTTGACGGAAGTTATATGCCACCCTAGCTTTCCAAAGTCAGATATAGCCGAAGCATTTGAAATCATTGGGAAAATCTTTAAACGTGTTGAGATTCGTTTTACAAATGATGAAGATTGGCGGTTAGCCAGAGCGTTTTATGAACCAATCTTACGAGGGAAAATCGAACCTTCTCTCCTCACTGCTTGGCTGCAAACAGTCGAATTTCCCTTGAAAGAAGTAAATGATTTCCATAAATTTTCCAACTTCAGATCCTGTCTATTGGAAGTCTATATCCAACTTGACCAGAAAAATAGTTTACAAGATGCCTTGAAAGAAGCCATTCAATCCTTTCAGTACTAAGGATAAGCGAGTCGTTTTATGATTTTCAAAGAACTTTCCAGTCAATTTTCTTGAAACCCTTTCCTCCTTCTGATAGACTAATACATAGTTTGAAAAAAGGAGACTTATCATGAAAAAATTTGTTGCTGAATTAATCGGTACATTTATGCTTGTGTTCATCGGAACAGGAGCTGTTGTTTTTGGGAATGGTGTTGAAGGTCTTGGACACCTTGGAATTGCTTTTGCCTTTGGTTTGGCAATTGTAGTCGCAGCTTTCTCAATCGGAACTGTTTCAGGTGCTCACTTGAACCCAGCTGTTTCGATCGCTATGTTTGTAAACAAACGTTTGTCATCTTCAGAACTTGTAAACTACATCCTTGGACAAGTAGTTGGAGCTTTCCTTGCGTCAGCTGCGGTATTCTTCCTCTTGTCTAACTCAGGCATGTCAACTGCTAGTCTTGGTGAAAATGCCTTGGCAAACGGTGTCACTGTCTTTGGTGGTTTCTTGTTTGAAGTCATCGCAACTTTCTTGTTTGTTTTGGTTATCATGACTGTAACATCAGCAAGCAAAGGAAATGGCGCGATTGCTGGTTTGGTAATCGGTTTGTCATTGACAGCCTTGATCCTTGTGGGATTGAACATTACTGGCCTTTCAGTAAACCCAGCTCGTAGCTTGGCTCCTGCTGTCTTGGTAGGTGGCGCAGCCCTTCAACAAGTATGGATTTTCATCCTTGCCCCAATCGTTGGTGGCGTTCTTGCGGCCCTTGTTGCGAAAAACTTTCTTGGAACAGAAGAATAATTGAAACTCAAAAAGCCTTGCTCCTCAGTTTGAGGAACAGGGCTTTTTCGTATTATACTCTTTGAAAATATCTTCAAACCACGTCAGCATCCATCTGCAACCTCAAAACAGTGTTTTGAGCTGACTTCGTCAGTCTTATCTACGACCTCAATGCAGTGCTTTGAGCAACCTGCGGCTAGCTTCCTAGTCTGCTCTTTGATTTTCATTTAGTATGAGTTTAGCGGTTGTCAATTTTCTCTGGATAAAGGTCGTGTTGGAAGAGGCGTTGTTCTGCCAAGCCTTCATACTTAGTTCCTGGCTTACCGTAGTTGTAGTAGGGGTCGATTGAGATGCCACCGCGCGGAGTGAATTTTCCCCATACCTCCAAATAGCGAGGGTCTAGTAGATTGACCAAGTCTTTCCCGATGGTGTTGATACAGTTTTCATGAAAATCTCCATGATTTCGATAGCTAAAGAGGTAGAGTTTGAGGGATTTTGACTCGACACAGAGCTTGTCAGGAATGTAGGAAATATAAATGGTCGCAAAGTCTGGCTGAGCAGTGATTGGGCAAAGCGAGGTAAATTCAGGACAGTTGAATTTGATGAAATAGTCATTTTCAACATGACGATTGTCAAAAGATTCGAGGACTTCTGGTTGATAGTCAAAAATGTAGTTGGTTTCTTTGTTGCCGAGGAGGCTAAGGTTTTTCATTTCTTCTTGTTGTGACATGATTTTTTCTTTCTAATTTAAACACCACGTTGGTTGTCGTAGAGGAGGGTATGAAGTTGAGGAAGGACGCGGACATTGCCCCAGCTATCGTCAGCAGCGACGCGTTCCCAGAGTTCTTTGAGGCGATCTAGTTGGTCTTGGACAATATTGCCTGTAGCCTTGGGCTCAGGATTTCCAGCCGATAAGAAGAGGACATCTGGTTGGTAGCGTTCTTGAATCCCTTTAGCAAAGGCCAAATCAGCATCATCAAAGACAGGAATTTTAAAGGTGACCTTGTCTGGATCTAGTTGGGAAACGATAAAGTCCAAGGTCTCGAAGTTGATTTCCATCTTGGATGAAGGAGGCTTGGGACTCAGGGTGACCTGATCGATATCTTTTAACCAATTTTGCCAGCGGGAGCCTTGGGTCTCAACTGCCAGAGTGACACCACGTTCCTTGAGCTTAGTGACCAGTTCAGCCATGTTAGCTGCTAGGATAGCAGGATTTCCCCCAGATAGGGTAACGTAGTCGTAGCTTCCTAGTTTGTCTAAGGCAGAAATGACTTCGTCAGCGGTCATGCGAGTAGGCTTCTCAGAACCATCCCAAGTAAAGGCAGAGTCGCACCAGTCGCAATGGTAGTCGCAACCAGCAGTGCGGACAAACATGGTTTTCTGCCCGATAGCACGGCCTTCACCTTGAAAGGTTGGGCCGAAAATTTCCAGAACTGGTAGTTTGAGGACACGTTCCCTAGTCATCTAACCACTCCCGTCTAAACTCCGCAAAGGCAGTCGGAGTTTCATAGAGGCGAACGTATTCCAAACGGAGACCGCGCTCGTCAGGCAACTCTTGACTCATGGTTTGGAAAATCCAGTAAACCATATTTTCAGCAGTCGTGTTCATATAAGGCAGAGTTTCATTGAGATAGCGATGATCCAAATGGGGCTCTAAGTAGTTCTTGTAGATGGCTTTGATATCTCCGAAATCGTAGGTCATGCCCCGTTCATCTAAAAATCCACTGACAGCGATTTGTAAATGATAAGTGTGGCCGTGCAGGGACTTGCATTTTCCCTCATAGTGAAAGAGGTGGTGGGCAGCATCAAAGGTAAATTCTTTTGATACCAAGGTTCTGTGAGGATTGTAGACCAGAGACTCGCCAGTTTCTTGTTTGATTTCTTTGGGTGCAAAAAACATTAGCCCTCTCCTTTCTGTGAAAGATAAACATCTAGTCCATGCTGACGTAGATGGCAGGCTGGGCAATCTCCGCAGCTACTACCGATAATCCCATTGTAGCAGGTTAAGGTCTTCTCACGAACGTAGTCAAAGGAACCAAGTTGGTCGGCTAACTCCCAAGTTTCAGCCTTGTCTAGCCACATGAGAGGTGTTTGGATAACAAAGTCGTAATCCATGGCAAGGTTGAGAGTAACATTGAGGGATTTGACAAAGACATCCCGACAATCAGGGTAGCCTGAGAAATCTGTCTCGCAGACACCTGTCACGATATCTTTAATGCCTCGTTGCTTGGCAAGAACTGCCGCAAAGGACAGAAAGAGGTGGTTGCGGCCGTCAACAAAGGTATTGGGAACCTCTCCCTCTTTTTGCTCGATCTCCAGATCAGAGGTCAGGGCATTTTCAGTGATTTGTCCCAGCAGAGACATATCTAAGATGTGATGACGAATGCCTTGTTCCTTAGCGATTTCTCTAGCAACTTGAATTTCGAGATGATGGCGTTGGCCGTAGGCAAAGGTGACGGCTTCGACTGTTTCATAGTGTTCTTTAGCCCAAAAGAGGCAGGTTGTGGAATCTTGACCGCCGCTAAAGACGACCAAGGCTGATTGACGTTTCATAGTACTCCTTCCAAAATGGGAAATGTTCCGAGCACGCAAAAAGCTCCCATGAGGGAGCTAAAAAATACCAAGTAGAGGTTTTTTTTAGCGATGGCATGTCCCAAACATCGTAATATTCTACCTACAGTCTAGCATATTTTTTGAAAAATGGCAAAGGGCAAGAAAAAAGAGACCAATAAAGTACTTGGTCTCTCGTGTGATTAGCTCAATTCAGCAACGATAGCCTTGATTTGTTCTGCAGTGTGTACTCCAGCAACTTGTTTCACCACTTGGCCGTCTTTTTTGAAGAGAAGGGTTGGGATAGACATGATTCCAAAAGCACGAGCTGTGTTTGGATTTTCATCAACGTCCATTTTAACGATTTTCAAGACATCTTCTGAAAGTTCTTCAGACAATTTGTCCAAGATTGGACCTTGCATACGACATGGACCACACCAAGCTGCCCAGAAGTCTACCAAGACCAAACCGTCTTTTGTTTCTTGTTCGAATGTTGCATCTGTAATTGCTTTTGCCATTGTATTTCTCCTTTTTAGTTATATTGGCTTAAATCTTGTTTCATGAGATAGAAGAAGACATCTCCATAAGTCCCATGGTAGTCCAAATCATGACCGTTGTAAGTTAATTTTTGGACTGGGTAGTAGTCTGCGAGGCCGATAAGGCAAGCTTGTTGTGAACGATCAAAGTCGTCATAAGATTCGAACGTTATAGTTCTTTCGTTCTTGCTGGCATCTAGATAGGTAATTTCAATCATTTTAAAAACTCCTTTGTTTAATGATGACTTTATTTTACTCCTTGTAAAAGAGAATGTCAAGAAAAATGATTGCGCACGCAACTTTTTTCTAAAATCATCTTAAATCAAGAAATCCAAACCTGTTTCCAAGCTTTCTTCGACAGCCTTCTGTAGAGAGGCCAGTGTCTTTTGCCCATCACTTGTCAGGCAGATAAAGCTAGAACGTCTATCTTGATCACAACACATGCGACTAAGTAGACCGCAGTTTTTCTCTTCCAAGCGAGCCACCATCCGAGAAACAGCGCTCGGGCTCAGATGAAGTTTATCTGGCAGGTCAATCTGGCGTAGAGATTTTTCTTGGGCCAAGTCCAGATAGTAGAGCAGGTAAAACTCTTTCAAGGTCAGACTTTGGTCACTCTGCTGGGCAATGGTCTCTTCTAAGAGACCTTCGATTTCTTTCTGACGCCGATTGAAGTCAAACCATTTTTCCAAATAGGTCATTGCTTTCTCCTTTCTTTTAAAAGTAAAAATCACAAAGTCATTACTGATTATCTTTGTAACACAAGATGATTGCGCATGCAATGATTATACTACTTTTAACTAATCCTTGCAAGAGAGAAGAATTTCAATATTTCCTTGAAATTTTCTGAAAAAAGAGTAAACTGGTATGCAAGAAGTCTATTTCGTGGAGTTTAGGATGAAATTATATGTTCAATTAATGATTCTCTTTGTGATTTCTCTAATCGGTGAGGGAATCTCCAGTTTCTTTCATCTGCCCATCCCAGGCAGTATTATCGGCTTGATTATTCTCTTTCTAGCCCTACAGTTCAAGTGGCTGAGAACCAGACATGTCAATATGGTCGGGAATTTCTTGCTGGCCAACATGACTATTCTCTTTTTGCCACCAGCAGTGGGTATCATGGAAAAGTTTGATGTGATTGCCCCTTATCTCTTGCCCATCGTCTTGATTGTCTTTTTTGCGGCTGTCATCAACATTATCCTTATTGCCCTAGTGGTTCAGTTTATCAAGAGACGATTTGAGGGAGATTATGAGAAAGGAGATGCCAAATGAGCGAATTTGTTTCCAATCCTCTGTTTGGGCTTGCGCTGTCTATTCTAGCTTATCTAGTGGGGATGTTGATTTACAGACGTTTTCCCCATCCATTGACAACGCCCCTGCTTTTGTCAGCTATTTTTATCATTATTTTCCTTAAGGCGACGGGTATTTCTTATCAAGATTATTACCAAGGTGGGGTTTATCTGAACAACTTGATTGTCCCATCGACCGTGGCTCTAGGGATTCCGCTTTATAAGAGTTTTCACCTGATGAAGCACCATGCTCGGAGTATTCTCTTTGGTAGTCTGTTAGCAGTAGTTGTCAATACTAGCTTCACTGCCATAGTAGCAAAAATATTTGGTATGGACTTTTTCCTAGCCATTTCTCTCTTTCCCAAGTCAGTGACAACCGCCATGGCAGTGGGAATCACAGAAAAATTGCAAGGATTAACAACTGTAACCTTGGTCGTCGTAGTGGCAACTGGGATTTTGACTAGTGTAATCGGACCAACCCTTTTGAAATGGTTGAAGATTGATGATCCAGTGGCTGTGGGACTTTCTCTTGGAGGAACAGGTCATGCTGTCGGAACGGGAACAGCCTTTCGATACGGCTCAGTAGCAGGAGCCATGGGTGGCTTGGCTATCGGTGTCACTGGTATTCTCTACGTCTTTGTCAGTCCCATCGTAGCCAGTTTGATATTGAGTTAAAGAAAAACCCAGCTTTCTAGCTGGGCATTTTTTATTGCAAATTAACCTTGTTTTTCAAGATATAGTAGGTTCCGAGATAGTAGATAGCTGATAAAAAGAGATCGCGCAAGATTTCTGTACTAATCATCATGTTAAGGTCATTGTCAACTCTTAAGAAGAAAGTGATATAACCAATAACGATTGAAATAACGATATAGGCTAGAATCCCCATAGCTGTTCGATACTCATTAAAGAGTTGACCGATCGAGATTGCGAGGTAGATGGACAAGATCCATGTAATCGAACCGACAAGTAGTGAAACCACATAAAGTCCACCGTAACTGAGGTAAGGGGAAATGAAGTTATAGAAGGCAGTGAAGTCTTTTTCTATTGGTGTTAAGAAGATGATGATCAATATACTCAAGATAAAGACGATATAGCTTAAGATGGACCAAACAAGGCCGCCTAAAAGTTTTGCGGTGATGATTTGGTGCTCAGAGACAGGCAAGGTCAAGGTCAAGTAACCTTGGCGATCATAGACACTGCCCTTAAATCTTCGGATGATTAAAAAGATTGTTGCAATCCAAAGAGTGACGCTGAGTCCTCCAAATACCAAAATTAAAAATCCTAATAGGTAGGAGGGATCATTACCATAACTAGTGTAGTGCTGACTGATACCAGAAAAGGATATTCCAATCAAAACTGAAATTGCAAGTACAGCACCGTAGAGTGCAAGATACCATTTATTGATATTTTTAAATTCATAGCGAACTAAATTCCAAAACATAATAATCTCCTTTAACTAAGCCTTGAACTCTTGACGGAAGAGCTGGTCAATGGATTCGCCTGACTCGTAACGAATATCATCGACATTTCCTTGGCGGACGACTTTTCCGTCTTTGAGGAAGATGATCTCATCCAATATTGGCTCAATATCTGAAATCAAGTGGGTTGAAATCAGTACTGTTGAGGTTGGTGAGTAGTTGTTGATGATGGTATTGAGGATATAATCACGGGCAGCTGGATCCACTCCACCGATCGGTTCATCGAGGACATAAAGACGAGCTTCGCGGCTCATAACCAGAATGAGTTGAACTTTTTCCTTGTTCCCTTTTGATAGTTTCTTGAGGCGGTTGTTCTCATCAATGCCAAGATCAGCTAACAGGTGTTGGGCTCTTTCGAGATTAAAATCCTGATAGAAGGTTTTAAAATAGGTTAGAGCATCTTTGACCTTCATCTCTTCATTGAGATAAGTTGTGTCAGGCAGATAGGAGACAATCGCCTTGGTAGCAGGACTTGGATCTAATCCGTTAATGAGGACACGTCCTTTATCTGGCTGAAGAAGACCATTGATCAGTTTGATCAAGGTTGTTTTTCCGAATCCGTTTGGTCCAAGGAGCCCGACAATCTTTCCGGCTGAGATCTCTAGTGAGATATTGTCAAGTGCCGCAGTTGCTCCATATGATTTTGTTACATTTTCAAGTGCTAGTAGTGTCATAGTCTTAAACTCCTTTAATATAGTCGCTTAATACATTTGGCAGTTCTTCTTTTTTGTAGCCAAATTGGAGCATGCAAGAGACGAATTGTTGCAGTTGCTCCTCGGAAAGTTGTTTGCGGGACTGAAGGATGAGGTCCAAATCCTCAGTGACAAAACGACCAGTTGTCCGCTTGCTGTATACAAATCCTTCACGTTCAAGGTCAGACAAGGCGCGCTGAATGGTATTAGGATTAACCCCAGCCTCGCTCGCCAAATCTCTCACGGTAGGGAGCTGTTGATTGGGTTCCAGTTCATGGGAAACAATCTGTAATTTGATTTTTTCCATAATCTGTAAATAAATCGGTTTTGTATTATCAAATGACCAGGACATCATAGTCTCCTTTCTTTGCCTTTGTTGTTCTAATCAAATAATACAATAAAACAAAAAACTTGTCAAGTAAAAATAAGAATTGTTTTGGGAATTGCTCAAAAAATGGTATAATGAAAAGAAAACGACAAGGAGGGAAATGCATGCGTTGTCCAAAATGTGGGGCTACCAAGTCTAGTGTTGTTGATAGTCGACAAGCCGAAGAAGGAAATACTATCCGTCGAAGACGTGAGTGCGACGAGTGCCAGCATCGTTTTACAACCTATGAACGAGTAGAAGAAAGAACGCTGGTTGTCGTCAAAAAAGACGGTACACGAGAGCAGTTTTCGAGAGATAAAATCTTTAATGGGATTATCCGCTCAGCCCAGAAACGCCCTGTTTCGAGTGATGAAATCAACATGGTGGTCAATCGTATTGAGCAAAAACTCCGTAGTCGCAGTGAAAATGAGATCCAAAGCGAATATATTGGGTCTTTAGTCATGGAAGAATTGGCAGAGCTGGATGAGATTACCTATGTTCGTTTTGCCAGTGTTTACCGTAGCTTTAAGGATGTGAGTGAGTTGGAGAGTCTGCTCCAGCAGATCACCCAGTCCTCAAAAAAGAAAAAGGAAAAATAGATGAAGCCAAATGACCGTTTTTCTTTTATAAAGAATAATCGGGTGTCGCAAGATACCTCTTCTCTGGTGCAGTGCTACCTCCCGATTATCGGTCAGGAGGCACTGAGCCTCTATCTATATACCATTACCTTTTGGGATGGTGGGCAAAAGGAGCATCTCTTTTCCCACATCCTCAATCACTTAAACTTCGGCATGCCGACCTTGCTCCAATCCTTTAAAGTCTTATCTGCTTTGGATTTGTTGACCCTTTATCAGAAGGGGGAAACTTATGAATTGCAGCTTCATTCTCCCCTCTCCAGTCAGGAATTTCTAAGCCATTCTGTCTATAGCAGATTATTAGAGAAAAAGATTGGGGATACAGCTGTTTCTGCTATGAAGCAGGCTCCAAGTGAGGGAGAAGCACTCTCTGTTTCTTTGAGCCAAGTATTTCCAACCCTGACTGAAGAAGTGACACCAAGCAAGTCTAAAAGCAAGTTAAAAAATGATTTTGACTTGGAACATTTCCAGCGGCTGATGGCTCGAGATGGCTTGCGTTTTGAAGACGAGCAGGCGGATGTTTTGGAATTATTCGCCATCGCAGATGAAAAAAAATGGACCTGGTTTGAAACCTATCAATTAGCCAAGGCGACAGCGGTGGCTCAGGTTATTTCAGTCAAACGCATGCGTGAAAAGATAGCACAAAAACCAGCATCTTCTGACTTTAGCCCCAAAGAAATGACCATTATCAGGGAAGCCAAAAATAAAACTCCCCTGCACTTTTTAGCGGAAATCAAGCAAACGCGTAAGGGGAACATCACCCAAAGTGAAAGAGAACTCCTTCACCAGATGGCGTCTTTAGGCTTGTTGGACGAAGTCATCAATATCGTCTTGCTTCTAACCTTTAACAAGGTTGATTCGGCTAATATCAATGAAAGATATGCCATGAAAGTCGCAAATGACTATGCTTATCAAAAAATTCGAACAGCAGAAGAAGCTGTACTTCGGATTCGAGAGCGTCAGCAAAAAGGGAAAGAAGATCAGAAATCGAAAACTAGCTCGACTAAGACAAATGTTCCTAAGTGGAGTAATCCAGAATACAAGAATCAAACCAGTGAGGAAACTCGTCTGGAACTAGAACGTAAAAAACAAGAAATGTTAGCCCGATTAGAAGAAGGAGGAGACTAGATGGAAAGTGTGGGTGACGTTATCAAACGTCAGACAAGTCGTTTTCAGTATCAGGACCTAGTCCAGCAGATTATGAAAGACCCAGATGTGGCGGCTTTTATCCAGAAAGAGTCCCTCAGTCCAGAGGAGTTGAATCGTAGCATCTCCAAGTTCAACCAATATATCACAGAACGGGATAAGTTTCTTCGTGGGGATGCTGACTATATAGCGCGTGGCTATAAGCCTATCTTGGTTATGAATCACGGTTATGCGGATGTGTCTTATGAAGAAACACCAGAACTAATCGCGGCAGAAAAAGAGGCTGCAATTAAGAATCGCCTTAAGTTGATCAATTTACCAGCCAGTCTCAAGAAAGCGAAGTTGGCTCAGATTGACCTGGATGATCTAGGACGTTTACCGATTTTTGAGAGACTCTATTCCTTTGTTGATCTTTACCCAAGCATTCGAAAAGGTCTCTATCTTTACGGAGATTTTGGTGTTGGTAAGAGTTTCATGATGGCGGCCTTAGCTCACGACCTATCTGAAAAACGTGGGGCCTCAACAACTATTCTCCACTATCCAAGTTTTGTCATTGATGTGAAAAATGCCATCGGTGAAGGCTCTGTGAAGACCTTGGTGGATGACATCAAGTTAGCAGAAGTTCTGGTCTTGGATGATATTGGTGCAGAGCAGTCGACTCCTTGGGTGCGTGATGAGATTCTCCAAGTCATTCTTCAGTACCGCATGCAGGAAGATTTGCCAACCTTTTTCACTTCCAACTTCAATTTTGAAGATTTGGAAAAACATTTTGCAAAAGGCAAGAACGGAAATGATGAAACTTGGGAATCTAGACGTGTCATGGAGCGTATCCGTTATTTAGCAGAGGAAACAAGATTAGAAGGAGAAAATCGTCGATGACAGAAACGATTAAATTAATGCAAAGCCACTCATCAGTGCGCAGATTTAAGGAGCAAGAGATTCCTCAAGAGGACTTGAATGAGATTTTAAAGGCTGCCCAAATGGCTTCAACTTGGAAAAATTTCCAATCTTATTCAGTGATTTTAGTAAGAAGTCAAGAGAAGAAAGATGCTCTGTATGAACTAGTTCCTCAGGAAGCTATTCGTCAATCAGCAGCATTCTTGCTCTTTGTTGGTGATTTAAACCGTGCAGAAAAAGGAGCTCGTCTCCATACCGATACTTTCCAACCTCAAGGTGTGGAAGGTCTCCTCATTACTTCTGTGGATGCTGCTTTGGCTGGACAAAATACCTTGCTTGCGGCAGAAAGCCTAGGCTATGGTGGAGTGATTATTGGTTTGGTGCGTTATAAATCTGCTGAGTTAGCAGAATTGTTCAAGCTTCCTGATTATACTTATCCTGTATTTGGTATTGCACTAGGTGTGCCGAATCAAAAACATGATGTGAAACCAAGATTGCCTCTTGACCAGCTTGTTTTTGAAGAAGAGTATCAAGAAGTCTCAGTTGAAGCAATTGAAGCTTATGATCGTGTACAAGCAGAGTATGCTGGTGCGCGTGCGACTACAACTTGGAGTCAACGTCTTGCAGAGCAATTCGGTAATCCAGAACCAAGTTCGACTAGAGAAAATCTTGAACAGAAGAAGTTATTGTAGAAAGTGAGAAAACATGGCCTTACCAACTGTTGCCATCGTAGGACGTCCCAATGTTGGGAAATCAACCCTGTTTAACCGTATTGCAGGGGAACGCATCTCAATCGTAGAAGATGTCGAAGGAGTAACACGGGACCGTATCTATGCTACTGGTGAATGGCTCAACCGTTCTTTCAGTATGATTGATACAGGAGGGATTGATGACGTTGATGCTCCCTTTATGGAACAAATCAAGCACCAGGCAGAAATTGCCATGGAAGAGGCTGACGTGATCGTCTTTGTAGTTTCCGGTAAAGAAGGAATCACGGATGCAGACGAATACGTAGCACGTAAACTATATAAAACCCATAAACCTGTTATCCTTGCCGTTAACAAGGTTGACAACCCAGAAATGCGAAATGATATTTATGATTTCTACGCTCTTGGTTTGGGTGAACCTCTACCAATCTCGTCTGTACACGGTATCGGGACAGGTGATGTACTGGATGCTATCGTAGAAAATCTCCCACATGAAGTCGAAGAAGAAAATCCGGATGTCATTAAATTCAGCTTAATTGGACGTCCAAATGTCGGAAAATCTAGCTTGATCAATGCTATTTTGGGAGAAGATCGTGTGATTGCTAGTCCCGTAGCTGGTACAACTCGTGACGCTATCGACACGCATTTTACAGATGAAGATGGTCAAGAGTTTACCATGATTGATACGGCAGGTATGCGTAAGTCTGGTAAAGTCTATGAAAACACAGAGAAATACTCAGTCATGCGTGCCATGCGAGCTATTGACCGTTCAGATGTAGTCTTGATGGTCCTCAATGCCGAAGAAGGTATCCGTGAGTATGATAAGCGTATCGCTGGATTTGCCCACGAAGCTGGTAAAGGGATGATTATTGTAGTCAATAAGTGGGATACTCTTGAAAAAGATAACCACACCATGAAAAACTGGGAAGAAGATATCCGTGAGCAGTTCCAATATCTGCCTTACGCACCGATTATCTTTGTTTCTGCTTTGACCAAGCAACGTCTCCACAAGCTACCTCATATGATCAAACAAATCAGCGAGAGCCAAAACACTCGTATCCCATCAGCAGTCTTGAATGATGTCATTATAGATGCTATTGCTATCAACCCAACACCGACAGACAAAGGGAAACGCCTCAAGATTTTCTACGCTACCCAAGTGGCAACCAAGCCACCAACCTTTGTCATCTTTGTCAATGAAGAAGAACTTATGCACTTCTCTTACTTGCGTTTCTTAGAAAATCAAATCCGCAAGGCCTTTGTCTTTGAAGGAACACCGATTCACTTGATCGCGAGAAAACGCAAGTAAGTCTTGCTTGTTTTCCTATAAAAATAAATTGAAAGAAGACTTCATAGTCTTCTTTTTTCTATCTAAAAGGGGAGAAAAGAACCTATCAAATTGGAGGAGAATCTGTCATCAAATTTCAATCATTTTCCTAGATTTTGTAATCTATTTGTAATGAAAATGCACTTTTTTTGTAAAAATCAAAATGCTATAATTCCTTAAATCAATTTTCCTTTATCAGGGAGGTTATTATGAAAAGAAGCAGATTATTTAAACATAGTTTGTTGGTTCGCTTGCTTGGATTGCTGATGGTCTTTCTCTTCTTGTCAGCATTTACAGCACCTGAAAAACCTGAGTACGGAATCTATGACCCGGATCATTATTTAACGGATGAGACTATAAGTCAGATTCGGGAATTGAATAATGTCAATAGTAAAAAATCAGAAAAATTCCAGATGGGTGTTTACGTTGTGAAAAGCTTAGATGGAGAAACAATCGAGACTGTAGCCAATGAAACAGCTAGAGCTTGGAAGATTGGCTACTCGGGAGACAATCACGGTGTCTTGATTGTGGTAGCAGTCCAAGATAGAAAATCACGGATTGAAACCAGTAATAATGTGGCCAGTAAGATCACTGACTATCAGACTCACAGGTTCTTGACAACAGCACGTCCTTACTTTAAAAATGGTGATTATAACAAGGGTGTTCTCTCAATAGTCAATAATCTCAACTACATGTTCTATAGTGGATCGAGTACGACTGCTTCAAGTTCTAAAAGTAGTTACGACTATACTACCAACTCTAGTCGCTTAAGGGAACTGGAAAGGTATGCTGGTGAGAGGAGTTCTTCACGACGTCATCGAAAAAGCAGTTCGAGTGACGGAGTTATCGGATTTGGAATTCTCATTTACTTCATCGTGATGATTATCGGATTTATATCTGGAGGTCGTGGTGGTGGTTCACATGGCGATGATTCTGGCGGTGGCTGGTGGGGTAGTGACTCATCAGATTCAGGATCTTCTTGGTCTGACTCAGGCTCCGACTCATCTGGAGGCTGGGACGGCGGTGGCTTTGATGGCGGTGGTTCGTCTGATGACTGGTGAGTGATCATATATTGCTCAAACCGATTTCTCCATACAGTAAGGTGATTCCTTTGCAACAGTTCACTCCTTAATTAAAAATAAAAACAAAGTTTGGGAAATTGATTTAAAATCTGAGTATTTTCTCAGAAAAGTTGATAAAAGAAAGTGTTAAGGTTTTGATATGAAACAAAATAAAGTAATTCTCTCAATAGTGGCGATCTTTTTTGGACTACTAGTTCTGGGAAGTTGTTCCGCAGTGACGACCTATAATGGTCTGGTTGGTGAACAGACTAAAGTGGAGCAGGCTCAGGCCGATGTCTCGACGGCCCTCCAACGTCGTTCGGACTTGATTGGTAACTTGGTGGAGTCCGTTAAAGGACAAATGAATCATGAAACCGAAGTCTTTACCAAGATTGCTGATGCTAGAGCTAAAATCGGTAGTAGCTCAGTAACTTCGGAAGAAAACCAAAAGGCTCAGGGAGAATTGAGCTCTGCTCTTTCCCGCTTGATTTCCTTGACGGAGAATTATCCAGAACTCAAGAGCAATCAAAATGTTGAGCAACTAATGGTCGAACTTTCAGGCAGTGAAAATCGTATCTTTGTAGCACGCAAGGATTATAATAAAGTCGCAGCCGAGTACAATCAAAAGTTGAGAAGTTTTCCAACTGTGCTTTTTGCGAATATGATGAACTTTAAAGAAGCTGAAACCTTTAAAGAAACAGAAGAAGCCAAGACAGTTCCTAAGGTCGATTTTGGAACATCTTCATCAAGTCAATAAAGTGAATCAGCCTATGAATAAAGGAATTTCTCTAGTATGACTAGTGATTTCAAACCGAACCTGGAAAGCTTTTTCCAGGTTTTTTTGGTATAATAAAAGGGAAGAGACAGTGACTCAAATGGAGGTTTGCTATGGAGAAAACAAAAGCCTTTCTTGAAGCGCACTACAAGAGATATATCTTTACGATTTGCCTTCTCTGGTTCCTCATGTTTTTCCTCCCTTGGGATTGGCAAATAGGAGGAGTTTCAGTATATTATTTCGTTATGAAAAAACTCTTTGTGGTTTTTGGAGTTTTATCCATCCTATACTCCGTGCTGATTAAAAAAATCAGTCTTTTCTTCTCTGGCATCATCTTTTGCTTGGCCTTCTGGATCAATCTGTTTTTGTACTTTGGATTATTGCCAGCATTTTTGGGAAATTAAACATTAAAAATTGGTGGACTAGACGAGCTTCTAGTCCTTTTTACTTTCTTGACAAAATAGTTTGAGAAGTGAAAATGATTTTGTTGACAGGCAATCTGTATGATATAATAGCTTCCGTAAACAGAAGATTAAGGGATTTAAAAATGGCGAAAAAAGTAAAGGATTATTATGACTTGGCTTATGCTATGGATTTGAGTCGACGGTTGCAAGAAGCGTCCCCTGCTTTTGATCGACAAAAGTTTAGGCTCTTGTTAGAAAAAGACTTGGAAGAGTTGGAGTTTAGCCAGCGTCAAGAACTCTTGGCTAAAAGTATCAAAGAATGTCTTCCCCTATCTTATCAGGACTCTCTCAAGGTTTTTGAGAAAATTTTGGGTCCCGAGTTAGAGGGTGGTTTAGGTATGTTCTCAGAAGGATATTGGCTTTGGCCAATCGGGAAATATATAGAGCTATATGGGGACAAGGAATTTGAATTGAGCGCGGCCTTTAGTAAGGAACTAACCAAGCGATTTACTGGAGAATTTTCTATGAGACCCTTACTGGCTCGTTATCCTAAGGCTACAATGACTTTGCTGTTAGAATGGAGTCGGGATGAAAATTTGCGCGTTCGCAGACTTGCCAGCGAATGTATGCGTATCCGTCTGCCTTGGGCTAAGAGACAAACCGTCGTATTGGATTATTTTGAGGATTTCACCACTATTTTGACCAATCTAAAAGATGATAGAGATAAGTCTATTCAAAAAAGTGTAGCCAATAATCTAAATGATTTGTACAAGGAAGACCCTGATAAGTTTGAAAGGATTCTTCAAACTTGGCAAAAGGAGGAGCTGAGTCCAAGTTGTGCTTGGATCATCAAGCATGCATCTCGAACAAAAAACAAAAAGGTAGCCACAGAAGATTTATACAAAAAAAGCTGAATTTTGGCTGGCCTTTTCCGTTGTAAATTAAGGATTCTTTCTTGAAAAATAATGGTAAATATGCTAAAATTAAAAGAACATTCTAAAATATTCAGAATAAAAAGTAAGGAAAATCATGGCTAATATTTTAAAAACGATTATTGAAAATGATAAAGGAGAACTTCGTCGTCTGGAAAAGATGGCTGATAAGGTTCTTAACTATGAGAGCCAAATGGCTGCAATGTCAGACGAAGAACTAAAAGCGAAAACTGACGAATTTAAAGAACGATACAACAAGGGTGAATCACTTGATTCATTGCTCTATGAGGCTTTTGCGGTAGTTCGTGAAGCTGCAAAACGTGTCCTTGGGCTTTTCCCTTATAAGGTTCAGGTCATGGGTGGGATTGTTCTTCACCATGGTGACGTTCCAGAGATGCGTACCGGTGAAGGGAAGACCTTGACAGCGACTATGCCAGTGTACCTCAATGCCCTTGCAGGTAAAGGGGTTCACGTAGTTACAGTCAACGAATACCTAACAGAACGTGACGCGACTGAAATGGGTGAATTGTACTCATGGCTCGGTCTGTCAGTAGGGATCAACTTGGCAGCTAAATCTCCAATGGAGAAAAAAGAGGCTTACCTTTGCGATATTACCTACTCAACCAACTCAGAGATTGGTTTCGACTACCTTCGTGATAACATGGTCGTTCGTGCAGAAAACATGGTGCAACGTCCACTCAATTATGCCTTGGTCGATGAGGTTGACTCAATTTTGATCGACGAAGCTCGTACACCATTGATTGTTTCAGGTGCCAACGCAGTTGAAACAAGCCAACTCTACCATATGGCGGACCACTTCGTGAAATCCTTGGACAAGGACGACTATATCATTGACATTCAGTCTAAGACGATCGGTTTGTCAGACTCTGGTATTGACAAGGCTGAAAGCTACTTCAAACTAGAAAATCTCTACGACATTGAAAATGTAGCTCTTACTCACTTTATCGACAATGCCCTCCGTGCCAACTATATCATGATTCTCGATATCGACTATGTGGTTAGTGAAGAGCAGGAAATCTTGATTGTCGACCAATTTACAGGTCGTACCATGGAAGGTCGTCGTTACTCTGATGGTTTGCACCAAGCGATTGAAGCAAAAGAAGGTGTGCCAATCCAAGATGAGACTAAGACTTCAGCTTCTATTACCTACCAAAACCTCTTCCGTATGTATAAGAAATTGGCAGGTATGACAGGTACTGGTAAAACAGAAGAAGAAGAATTCCGCGAAATTTACAACATTCGTGTTATCCCAATCCCAACTAACCGTCCAATTCAACGTATCGACCACTCAGACCTTCTCTATGCAAGTCTTGATGCGAAATTTAAGGCTGTAGTTGAAGATGTAAAAGCTCGTTACCAAAAAGGTCAGCCGGTCTTGGTAGGTACAGTTGCCGTTGAAACGAGTGACTTCCTTTCTAAGAAATTGGTAGCAGCAGGTGTTCCTCACGAGGTCTTGAATGCGAAGAACCACTACAGAGAAGCGCAAATCATCATGAACGCTGGTCAACGTGGCGCAGTTACCATCGCAACCAACATGGCCGGTCGTGGTACCGACATCAAGCTTGGTGAAGGGGTTCGTGAACTTGGTGGACTTTGCGTCATTGGTACAGAACGCCACGAAAGTCGCCGTATTGATAACCAGCTTCGTGGACGTTCAGGGCGTCAAGGAGACCCAGGTGAGTCACAATTCTACTTGTCTCTTGAAGATGATTTGATGAAACGTTTCGGTTCAGAACGTTTGAAAGGTGTCTTTGAACGTCTCAACATGTCTGACGAAGCCATCGAATCTCGCATGTTAACGCGTCAGGTTGAAGCAGCTCAAAAACGTGTCGAAGGAAACAACTACGATACTCGTAAACAAGTCCTTCAATACGATGATGTTATGCGTGAACAACGTGAGATTATCTATGCACAACGTTATGATGTCATTACTGCAGATCGTGACTTGGCACCAGAAATCCATGCTATGATTCGTCGTACCATTGGACGTATCGTGGATGCACATGCTCGTTCGAAAGAAGATGAAAAATTGGAAGCAATCTTGAACTTTGCTAAGTATAACTTGCTTCCAGAAGATTCAATTAGCCGTTC
The DNA here is from genome assembly GCF_000960035.1 of Streptococcus oralis subsp. oralis. GTDB lineage: Bacteria > Bacillota > Bacilli > Lactobacillales > Streptococcaceae > Streptococcus > Streptococcus oralis_G. The sequence continues at coordinate 1,143,063 of NZ_JYGR01000005.1, read as the reverse complement.
AGACCTTGCAGGTTTGTCGGACCAAGCTATCAAAGATGAACTTTTCCAACGTGCCTTGAAAGTCTATGACAGCCAAGTTGCTAAGCTTCGTGACGAAGATGCAGTGAAAGAATTCCAAAAAGTCTTGATTCTACGTGTTGTAGACAACAAGTGGACAGACCATATCGATGCTCTTGACCAGTTACGAAATGCTGTTGGTCTTCGTGGATATGCCCAAAACAACCCTGTTGTAGAATATCAAGCAGAAGGTTTCCGCATGTTTAACGACATGATTGGATCGATTGAATTCGATGTGACCCGCTTGATGATGAAAGCACAAATCCATGAACAAGAACGTCCGCAAACTGAACACAATATCAGTACAACTGCGACTCGTAATATCGCAGCGCAGCAGGCAAGCCTTCCAGAAGATTTGGACTTGAGCCAAATCGGACGGAACGACCAATGCCCATGTGGATCAGGTAAGAAATTCAAGAACTGTCATGGTAAGAGACAATAATATGAGATAAGATACAGGCGGATACCTGGTAAAAATCATTTTTTGCTTGGTGTCCGTTTGCTTTATAAGGAGATGAATCATGGTATTTAAAGCTAAAAGTCCTAAAATTAACATTGAAGAAGTTCGCGCCTTGTCTAAATTAGAGGGAGCCGCTCTTGCGAGAAAAAATCAACGTGATCAGGAATTGGAAGCCATCATCCGTGGGGAAGACCAGCGTATTCTCTTGGTGATTGGACCATGTTCATCTGATAACGAAGAGGCGGTTCTCGAGTATGCCAAGCGTCTATCTGCTTTGCAAGAAGAGGTCAAAGACCGTATTTTTATGGTCATGCGTGTCTATACAGCTAAACCTCGTACCAATGGAGATGGCTATAAGGGCTTGATTCATCAACCAAATGCGACAGAAGCTCCTAGCTTGATCAATGGGATCAAGGCTGTTCGTCAGCTACACTACCGCGTGATTACTGAGACGGGTATGACAACAGCGGATGAGATGCTTTATCCTGAAAATCTTCCACTGGTGGATGATTTGATTTCTTATATGGCTGTTGGAGCTCGTTCTGTAGAGGATCAACAGCACCGTTTTGTAGCGAGTGGAGCAGACTTTTCAACAGGATTTAAAAATCCCACATCTGGAAATCTCAATGTCATGTTTAACGGGATTTACGCAGCACAAAATAAACAGAGTTTCCTTTTCCTCGGTAAAGAGGTGGAAACAACAGGGAATCCATTGTCCCACGCCATTCTTCGTGGTGCCTTGAATGAATACGGGAAAAATATTCCTAACTACTACTATGACAATTTGATGGATACCATTGATCAGTATGAAAAGATGGGCTTGGAAAATCCCTTTATCATCATCGATACCAATCATGACAATTCAGGCAAGCAATACATGGATCAAATCCGTATCGTTCGTCAGACCTTGATTAACCGTGACTGGAATGAGAAGATCAAAAAATACGTTCGTGGTTTTATGATTGAGTCCTATCTAGAAGATGGACGTCAAAATGAGCCAGAAGTTTTTGGTAAGTCCATTACAGATCCGTGTCTCGGATGGGACAACACAGAAGCACTTGTTCGCGAAATATACCAAACGCTAGGAGAGTAAGATGGCATTTATCGAAAAAGGTCAAGAAATTGATATTGAAGCAATCAAGGCTGCGACCCAGTTGTCACCTGAAGCCTTGCGAAAGAAAGAAGCCCGCGATAGAGAGTTGGCAGCCATTATCTCGGGTGAGGACGACCGAATCCTTTTGGTGATGGGACCTTGCTCTTCTGACAATGAAGAAGCAGTGCTTGAATATGCTCGTCGCTTAGCCGACTTGCAGAAAAAAGTTGCGGATAAAATTTTTATCGTGATGCGTGTCTATACGGCTAAACCTCGTACTAATGGAGATGGCTATAAGGGCATGATTCATCAACCAAATACCAGCGAAGCGCCTAGTCTCATCAATGGCTTGCAGGCTGTTCGTCAGCTGCACTACCGTGTGATTACGGAGACGGGCTTGACGACAGCTGATGAGATGCTTTATCCGTCAAATCTCGTTTTGGTTGATGACCTGGTCAGCTACCATGCTGTAGGAGCTCGTTCAGTGGAAGACCAGGAACACCGCTTTGTAGCCTCTGGGATTGATGCTCCGGTTGGGATGAAAAATCCAACATCTGGAAATCTTGGGGTCATGTTTAATGCCATCTATGCGGCTCAAAACAAGCAAACCTTCCTTTACCACAGTCAAGAAGTGGAAACTTCAGGAAATCCCTTGGCCCACGTTATCCTTCGTGGCGCCATGAACGAATATGGTAAAAATGAACCCAATTTCTACTATGAAACACTCTTAAATGCCATCAATCGCTACGAGACTATGGGACTTGAAAATCCCTTCATTATCATCGATACCAATCATGACAATTCTGGCAAGCAGTATATGGAACAAATTCGCATTGTTCGTCAAGCCTTGCTGAATCGTGACTGGAATGAAAAGATTAAAAAGACGGTTCGAGGCTTTATGATCGAATCTTACCTAGCAGACGGTCGCCAAAATCAACCAGAGGTCTTTGGTTGCTCCATAACTGACCCTTGTCTAGGTTGGGAAAATACAGTAGCCTTGGTAGAAGAAATTTATACTACCTTAACAAAATAAGTGAAAAGGATGGAGTTGGGGGAATCTCAGCTCCTTTTATGAGTATGATAGTTGGACACGGAATTGACATCGAAGAATTGGCTTCGATAGAAAACGCAGTTACACGACGTGAGGGCTTTGCTAAGCGCGTGCTGACCCCTAAAGAAATGGAGCGTTTTGCTAGTCTCAAAGGACGCAGGCAGATCGAATACTTGGCAGGCCGCTGGTCGGCTAAGGAGGCCTTTTCCAAGGCTATGGGGACAGGAATTGGCAAACTGACCTTTCAGGATTTGGAAGTTTTGAACAATGAACGCGGGGCTCCCTATTTTAATCAGGCGCCATTTTCAGGAAAAATTTGGCTATCGATCAGCCACACAGATCAGTTTGTGACAGCCAGTGTCATTTTGGAGGAAAATCATGAAAGCTAGTCCACATAGACCAACCAAGGCTCTGATATATCTGGGAGCTATTCGACAAAATATTCAGCAAATGGGGGCTCATATCTCTGAAGGAACGCTCAAGTGGGCAGTGGTCAAGGCCAATGCCTATGGTCATGGGGCTGTTGCCGTTGCGATGGCGATTCAGGACGATGTTGATGGATTTTGTGTTTCCAATATTGATGAAGCCATCGAACTTCGTCAGGCTGGACTCAGCAAGAAAATTCTCATCTTAGGAGTTTCTGAGCTAGAAGCTGTTTCTCTTGCTAAAGAATACGACATCACCTTGACAGTGGCTGGACTGGAGTGGATTCAAGCGCTCTTAGCTAGGGAGACAGATTTATCTGGTTTAACAGTTCACCTCAAGATTGACTCAGGGATGGGACGGATTGGTTTCCGAGATTCCAGTGAGGCAGAGCAGGCTCAAGCCTTGCTCCAACAACACGGTGCTCGTGTTGAGGGGATTTTTACCCACTTTGCTACTGCAGATGAGGAATCAGATACCTACTTTAATCAGCAGTTAGAATGCTTTAAAGCTATTTTGGCAAGTATGAAGGAAGTTCCAGAACTGGTTCATGCCAGCAACTCGGCAACGACCCTCTGGCATGCAGAGACTATTTTCAATGCAGTCCGTATGGGAGACGCCATGTATGGTCTCAATCCAAGTGGAGAGGTCTTGGACTTGCCCTATGATTTGACACCAGCCTTGACCTTGGAGTCTGCCTTGGTCCATGTCAAGACAGTTCCAGCTGGAGCTTGCATGGGCTATGGAGCGACTTATCAGGCGGATAGCGAGCAAGTCATCGCGACGGTGCCAATCGGCTATGCGGATGGTTGGACACGAGACATGCAGAATTTCTCTGTCTTGGTAGATGGTCAAGCTTGCCCAATCGTCGGACGAGTATCTATGGACCAAATCACCATTCGTCTGCCTAAGCTTTATCCGCTGGGAACAAAAGTAACTTTGATTGGCTCAAACGGGGACAAGGAAATCACAGCAACTCAGGTAGCGACCTACCGCGGAACCATTAACTATGAGGTGGTTTGTCTCCTCAGTGACCGCATTCCGAGAGAATATTATTAAAAAGAAAGGAGTAGAGCATGAATCTACACCAACCCTTGCATGTCTTGCCTGGTGTGGGACCAAAGTCAGCAGAGAAATACGCCAAACTAGGAATTGAAAACTTGCAAGACCTCTTGCTCTACTTTCCTTTCCGTTATGAAGATTTCAAAACCAAGCAGGTGCTGGAGCTGGAAGATGGCGAAAAGGCTGTTCTATCTGGTCAGGTAGTGACTCCAGCTAGTGTTCAGTATTATGGTTTCAAGCGCAATCGCCTGCGTTTTAGCCTCAAGCAGGGAGAAGTCGTTTTTGCGGTTAATTTCTTTAACCAGCCTTATCTAGCTGATAAGATAGCGCTGGGAGCAACCCTTGCCGTCTTTGGAAAATGGGACCGTGCTAAGGCTAGTCTGACTGGGATGAAGGTTCTGGCTCAGGTGGAAGATGACCTCCAGCCTGTCTATCGTCTGGCTCAGGGAATCAGTCAAGCCAGTCTGGTCAAGGTCATTAAGACAGCCTTTGATCAGGGGTTGGACCTTTTGATTGAGGAAAATCTTCCCCAGTCTTTACTGGATAAATACAAACTCATGTCCCGTTGCCAGGCTGTCCGTGCTATGCATTTTCCTAAGGATTTGGCAGAATACAAGCAGGCCCTTCGCAGGATCAAGTTTGAGGAACTCTTTTATTTTCAGATGCAGTTGCAGACGCTCAAGTCTGAAAATAGAGTTCAGGGAAGCGGTCTGGTTCTGAATTGGTCCCAGGAAAAAGTGACAGTCGTTAAAGAAAGTCTGCCTTTTTCCCTGACCCAAGCTCAGGAAAAGAGTTTGCGGGAAATATTGGCCGACATGAAGTCGGACCACCACATGAATCGTCTCCTACAAGGGGATGTAGGGAGCGGAAAAACGGTGGTTGCTGGCCTGGCCATGTTTGCGGCGGTGACGTCTGGCTACCAGGCTGCTCTCATGGTACCGACAGAAATCCTAGCAGAGCAACACTTTGAGAGTTTACAGAACCTTTTTCCAGACTTGAAACTGGCTCTCTTGACAGGATTCTTGAAAGCTACAGAAAAAAGAGAAGTCTTGGAGACCATTGCCAAGGGTGAGGTCGACTTTATTATCGGAACCCACGCTCTGATACAGGATGGGGTTGATTATGCTCGTCTTGGCTTGATTATCATTGATGAGCAGCACCGTTTTGGTGTGGGCCAAAGGCGTATTCTGAGAGAAAAAGGCGACAATCCTGACGTTCTCATGATGACGGCTACGCCCATTCCACGAACATTGGCTATCACGGCCTTTGGGGATATGGATGTTTCCATTATTGACCAGATGCCAGCAGGGCGGAAGCCGATTGTGACGCGCTGGATCAAACATGAGCAACTGCCTCAGGTCTTGACTTGGTTAGAGGGAGAAATTCAAAAAGGTTCGCAAGCCTATGTCATTTCTCCCTTGATTGAAGAATCTGAAGCTCTGGATTTGAAAAATGCCATTGCCTTATCAGAAGAGTTGACAGCTCATTTTGCCGGCAAGGCTGAAGTGGCTCTTTTACATGGTAAGATGAAGAGTGATGAAAAAGACCAGATCATGCAGGATTTCAAAGAGCGAAAAACGGATATTCTAGTTTCGACGACGGTTATCGAGGTTGGGGTTAATGTTCCCAATGCGACCGTTATGATTATCATGGATGCCGATCGGTTCGGTCTCAGCCAACTTCACCAGCTCAGAGGCCGTGTGGGTCGGGGTGACAAGCAATCCTACGCTGTTCTTGTAGCTAATCCCAAGACGGAGTCTGGGAAGGACCGCATGCGCATCATGACAGAAACGACCAATGGATTTGTCCTTGCGGAGGAAGATTTGAAAATGCGTGGTGCTGGTGAGATTTTTGGAACCAGACAGTCAGGACTTCCAGAGTTTCAAGTGGCTGATATTATCGAAGATTTTCCGATTTTAGAAGAAGCCAGAAAGGTTGCCAGCTACATTAGTTCGATAAAAGATTGGAAAGAGGATCCAGAATGGCGCATGATTGCTCTCCATCTAGAAAAGAGAGAACATCTAGATTAATACTCTTCGAAAATCAAATTCAAACCACGTCAACGTCGCCTTGGATTATATATGTAACTGACTTCGTCAGTCTTATCTACAACCTCAAAGCAGTGCTTTGAGCAACCTGCGGCTAGTTTCCTAGTTTGCTCTTTGATTTTCATTGAGTATAAGCTTTCTCTAAGGAAAACTTAAGCTAGCTTTTAGGTTTGGGTCTTATACTAGAGTCATCAAAAAGAAACGAGGACTCTCACATGACTATTAAAGTAACCTACCAAAAAAAATTCCAAACCGTCAAACTAGAGAAAGGAGCTAGCACCTATTGATAAACAAAGAGCGGAAACGCTCTTTTTATTTTTAAAACTACTTTCAGGCGATAGGTTTGAGGAAAGAGAATCTAAATTCACTTTCTGTTTACCGTTCTTTCTTGCATTGCTTTCCTAGATATGCTAGAGTTATGATAGCGATTACAAAACAAAAGGAGCATACTATGAAAAATCCAGCTTTGTTAGAAGAAATCAAGACCTATCTAGGACGGGATGAAGTTCCAGAAGATTTTGATGCTTTCTGGGATGAGGAAGTGAAAAAAGTATCAACGCTTCCAGCCTACCAGTTGGAAGAAAGAGATTTCCATATTCCTCAAGTCAAGTGTTATGAACTTACCTTTGAAGGAACCGATGAAGGCAAGGTCTATGCACGAATCGTCCTTCCAAAGACTGAGGAGAAGGTTCCGCTAATCTTCCATTTCCATGGGTACATGGGACGTGGTTGGGATTGGGCTGACATGCTAGCCTATACTGTGGCTGGTTACGGTGTTGTTTCTATGGATGTCCGAGGCCAGTCAGGTTATTCGCAAGATGGCTTGCGCTCTCCTTTGGGAAATACCGTTAAGGGACACATCATCCGTGGTGCTGTTGAAGGTCGAGACCAGCTCTTTTATAAGGATGTTTATTTGGATATTTACCAGTTGATTGAAATTGTTGCTAGTCTACCTGAGATTGATGAGAAGCGACTTTCTAGTTATGGCGCCTCACAAGGAGGGGCTTTAGCTTTGGTTGCAGCAGCGCTCAATCCTCGGATTCAGAAAACAGTTGCCATCTATCCCTTCTTGTCAGACTTTAGACGAGTGCTTGAGATTGGCAATACCAGTGAAGCCTATGACGAACTTTTCCGTTATTTCAAGTTCCACGATCCCTTCCATGAAACAGAGGAGGAAATCATGGCGACCCTTGCCTATATCGATGTGAAAAATCTTGCCCATCGTATTCAAGGTGAGGTCAAGATGATTACGGGCTTGGACGACGATGTTTGCTATCCCATTACCCAGTTTGCGATATACAACCGTCTGACATGTGATAAGACCTATCGCATCATGCCTGAGTATGCTCACGAAGCCATGAATGTTTTTGTCAATGACCAAGTTTATAACTGGCTCTGTGGCAGTGAGATTCCTTTTAAGTACGTAAGATAATGAATGAGAGAGGGCAGTAGCTCTCTTTTTATATTAGATTATTGGAAATAATATAAAATCTTTTTTTAATTTTTATTAAATCTGATTTAAAAATAGTGAGTAACCTATTTGTAATTGGGATAATTTTTGTAAGGAAATATAAAACACTTAAATCGTTTTACAAAAAAGTCAAAATCATAAGAAGTCTGAAACTACTTTCAGGATAGTCTGTTCTATAAAATAGTTTTGAAACTGAAATCTATTCTATCACAATCTATTGAAAGCGCTTAACAAATGATATATAATAATCCCATAGAAGAAAGAAAGGGAGGAAAGAGGATGCCACAGATCAGCAAAGAAGCCTTGATTGAACAGATCAAAGATGGAATCATTGTCTCTTGCCAGGCACTTCCTCACGAACCGCTTTATACAGAAGCGGGAGGGGTTATCCCCTTGCTAGTCAAAGCGGCTGAGCAAGGTGGAGCAGTCGGTATCCGAGCAAACAGTGTTCGTGATATCAAGGAGATCAAGGAGGTTACGAAACTCCCGATTATCGGGATCATCAAACGTGACTATCCGCCACAGGAGCCATTCATTACAGCGACTATGAAAGAAGTTGATGAGTTGGCTGAACTAGACATTGAGGTTATTGCTCTGGATTGTACCAAACGTGAACGTTACGACGGTTTGGAAATTCAGGACTTCATCCGACAAGTCAAAGAAAAGTATCCAGATCAACTCTTAATGGCTGATACTAGCACTTTTGAAGAAGGGCTAGCAGCAGTCGAAGCAGGGATTGATTTTGTGGGAACAACCTTATCAGGCTACACTTCTTATAGTCCAAAAGTAGATGGTCCAGACTTTGAACTGATCAAAAAGCTTTGTGAAGCAGGAGTGGATGTCATCGCTGAAGGGAAAATTCATACACCAGAACAAGCCAAACAAATCCTTGAATATGGGGTGCGAGGCATCGTTGTCGGTGGAGCGATTACTAGACCAAAAGAGATTACGGAGCGCTTTGTTGCCGGTCTTAAATAACACAATCTCAAAACAGAGGAGAGTGGTTGATGCGTCGGACAAAATGAAAACGTATACAAATATAAACTTGCTCATTATCCAATATGGATACGCTTATCAATTAGGAGAATACAAATGAAATTTAGAAAACTAGCTTGTACAGTACTTGCAGGTGCTGCGATTCTTGGTCTTGCGGCTTGTGGTAACTCTGGCGGAAGTAAAGATGCTGCAAATTCTAGTAGCGATAGCGGAAAAACAGAAATCACTTGGTGGGCATTCCCAGTCTTCACACAAGAAAAAACTGGTGACGGTGTTGGAACTTATGAAAAATCAATCATCGAAGCTTTTGAAAAAGCAAATCCAGATGTAAAAGTGAAATTGGAAACCATCGACTTCAAGTCAGGTCCAGAAAAGATCACAACAGCTATCGAAGCGGGAACAGCGCCAGACGTACTCTTTGACGCACCAGGACGTATCATCCAATACGGTAAAAATGGTAAATTGGCTGAGTTGAACGACCTTTTCACAGACGAATTCGTCAAAGATGTGAACAACGAAAACATCGTACAAGCAAGTAAGGCTGGAGACAAAGCCTACATGTATCCAATCAGTTCAGCACCATTCTACATGGCTATGAACAAGAAAATGTTGGAAGATGCTGGAGTTGCAAACCTTGTAAAAGAAGGTTGGACAACTGATGACTTTGAAAAAGTTTTGAAAGCGCTTAAAGATAAAGGCTATACACCAGGTTCATTGTTCAGTGCTGGTCAAGGGGGAGACCAAGGAACACGTGCCTTCATTGCAAACCTTTACGGTGGTTCTGTAACAGACAAAGACGTAACTAAATATACAACTGATGATCCTAAATTCGTCAAAGGTCTTGAAAAAGCGGCTAGCTGGATCAAAGATGGTTTGTTGAACAATGGTTCACAATTTGACGGTGGGGCAGACATCCAAAACTTTGCCAACGGTCAAACTTCATACACAATCCTTTGGGCACCAGCTCAGAACGGTATCCAAGCGAAGCTCTTGGAAGCAAGTAAGGTAGATGTGGTAGAAGTACCATTCCCATCAGACTCTGGTAAACCATCTCTTGAATACCTTGTAAACGGATTTGCAGTATTTAATAACAAAGACGATAAGAAAGTCGCAGCTGCTAAGAAATTCGTTCAATTCATCGCAGATGACAAAGAATGGGGTCCTAAAGACGTAGTTCGTACAGGTGCCTTCCCAGTTCGTACTTCATTTGGCAAACTTTATGAAGACAAACGTATGGAAACAATCAGTGGCTGGACTAAATACTACTCACCATACTACAACACTATCGATGGATTTGCTGAAATGAGAACACTTTGGTTCCCAATGTTGCAATCTGTATCAAATGGTGACGAAAAACCAGCGGATGCTTTGAAAGCCTTCACTGAAAAAGCTAACGAAACAATCAAAAAAGCTACAAAACAATAAGCACTAAGTCAGATTGATTCCCCCCTTTTCCCTGTGCACTATGGTGTAAGAAAAGGGGGACTTTTGTTTGAAATGGTAGGAACTGTCACGAAATTAAAATGAAGTTCTTACATAAGCGAATCTTAAAAAATTTCATTTTGGTTTTAAAACAGTTCAAGAAAATCAAAAACTATTCTATTTGAAAGAGAGGTGCCGACTGTGAAAGTCAATAAAATTCGTATGCGGGAAACAGTGATTTCCTACGCTTTCCTAGCACCAGTGTTATTCTTCTTTGTCATCTTTGTCTTGGCTCCTATGATTATGGGATTCATTACAAGTTTCTTTAACTACTCCATGACTAAATTTGAGTTTGTGGGCTTGGACAACTACATTCGCATGTTTAAAGACCCTGTCTTTGTGAAGTCTTTGATCAATACCGTTATCCTGGTTATTGGATCTGTTCCGATTGTGGTTCTCTTCTCGCTCTTTGTAGCATCTCAAACCTATCATCAAAATGCCATTGCCCGTTCTTTCTATCGTTTCGTCTTCTTCCTTCCTGTAGTTACAGGTAGTGTTGCCGTAACGGTTGTATGGAAATGGATCTATGACCCACTATCAGGAATTCTTAACTTTGTCCTTAAGTCAAGCCACATCATCAGCCAAAACATTTCTTGGCTGGGTGACAAAAACTGGGCTTTGCTAGCGATTATGATCATCCTTTTGACAACATCTGTTGGTCAACCGATTATCCTTTATATCGCTGCTATGGGGAATATTGACAACTCACTTGTTGAAGCAGCGCGTGTAGACGGTGCGACTGAGTTTCAAGTCTTCTGGAAGATCAAATGGCCTAGCCTTCTTCCAACAACTCTTTACATCGCGATCATCACAACCATCAACTCATTCCAATGTTTCGCCTTGATTCAGCTCTTGACTTCTGGTGGTCCAAACTATTCAACAAGTACCTTGATGTACTACCTTTACGAAAAAGCCTTCCAATTGACAGAATACGGCTATGCAAATACCATCGGTGTCTTCTTGGCAGTGATGATTGCCATTGTCAGCTTTGCTCAATTCAAGATCCTCGGAAACGACGTAGAATACTAAAGAAAGGAGACAGTTATGCAACCTACACAAAAGAAACCTTTAACAGCTTTCACTGTTATTTCAACGATTATCTTGCTCTTGTTGACCGTGCTGTTCATCTTTCCATTCTACTGGATCTTGACAGGGGCCTTCAAATCACAGCCTGATACCATTATGATTCCGCCACAGTGGTTCCCTAAAATGCCAACCATGGAAAACTTCCAACAACTCATGGTGCAAAACCCTGCTATGCAGTGGATGTGGAACTCTGTATTTATCTCACTGGTAACCATGTTCCTAGTCTGCGCAACCTCTTCTCTAGCAGGTTATGTCTTGGCTAAGAAACGTTTCTATGGTCAACGCATTCTCTTTGCAGTCTTTATCGCTGCCATGGCTCTTCCAAAACAAGTTGTTCTTGTACCATTGGTACGTATCGTCAACTTCATGGGAATTCACGATACACTTTGGGCAGTGATTTTGCCTTTGATCGGATGGCCATTTGGGGTCTTCCTTATGAAACAATTCAGTGAAAACATCCCTACAGAATTGCTTGAATCAGCTAAAATCGACGGTTGTGGTGAGATCCGTACCTTCTGGAGCGTAGCCTTCCCTATCGTGAAACCAGGATTTGCAGCCCTTGCGATCTTTACCTTCATCAATACTTGGAACGACTACTTTATGCAGTTGGTTATGTTGACTTCACGTCAAAACTTGACCATCTCACTCGGGGTTGCGACCATGCAGGCCGAAATGGCAACCAACTATGGTTTGATCATGGCAGGTGCAGCTCTTGCAGCCGTGCCAATCGTCACCGTCTTCCTTGTCTTCCAAAAATCCTTCACTCAGGGTATTACTATGGGAGCTGTTAAAGGATAAGACCTTGCGAAAATCGAGTTTAAACTACGTCTGCGTTACCATGCCATACTTAAGTATTGCCTGCGGTTAGCTTCTAGTTTCTTCTTCGATTTTCATTAAGTATAAGAGAATATAGAGTTATAAGTGTCTACAAAATGGAGAGTATGCAGTTACTTCGTGAAGTTTTGTCAGACACTTATAAACTTAAGAATAAACTCTTTTCATGATACTAGTTAGAGTAGGTTCGTTTTATGGTGGCTATTTTCCGCTTTAGTGGTATCTAAGATAAGCATCTTACGCTTATCTTAGACGGAATTTTTGAGACTGACGATGAAGGAGTGAAAGGCTCAAAAATTAGGAATGAAATTCCGAAGGAATTTGCTTCCGTCCGCACTATTACAGGGAAATAGAGGAAGGATAATTCGGAACTGAAAACTAGTAACTATCAGAAACGAAGGAAACAGTATGATTTTTGACGATTTGAAAAACATCGCCTTTTACAAGGGGATCCATCCCAATCTAGATAAGGCTATCGACTATCTCTATCAGCACCGTAAGGATTCTTTCGAACTCGGTAAGTATGAGATTGACGGGGACAAGGTCTTTCTAGTTGTGCAGGAAAATGTCCTCAATCAAGCTGAAAATGATCAATTTGAGCATCATAAGAACTATGCAGACTTGCATTTGCTGGTAGAAGGACATGAATATTCGAGCTACGGTTCACGTATCAAAGACGAAGCGGTAGCATTCGACGAAGCGAGTGACATTGGCTTTGTTCATTGTCATGAACGCTACCCACTCTTGTTGGGCTATCACAATTTTGCGATTTTCTTCCCAGGAGAACCTCACCAGCCAAATGGCTATGCAGGTATGGAAGAGAAGGTTCGCAAATATCTCTTTAAAATTTTGATTGATTAAAAGAATCAGGAGGAGCAAATATGGCACAAAAAGGAGTAAGCCTTATCAAGGCAGCATTTGATACAGATAATTTTCTCATGCGTTTCAGTGAGAAGGTCTTGGATATCGTCACAGTCAATCTTCTTTTTGTCGTCTCTTGTTTGCCCATTGTGACGATTGGAGTGGCGAAAATCAGCCTCTATGAGACTATGTTTGAGATTAAGAGAAGCAGACGAGTTCCAGTTTTCAGAACCTATCTAAGAGCCTTCAAGCAAAATCTGAAACTGGGTTTCCAGTTAGGTTTGCTAGAGTTGGGCATTGTTTTGCTGAGTCTTTTAGACCTCTATCTTTTCTGGGGCCAGACTGCTTTGCCTTTCCAGATTGTGAAAGCTATTTGTTTGGGGATTCTCATCTTCCTCACTCTGGTGATGCTGGCTAGTTATCCCATCGCTGCGCGCTATGATTTGTCTTGGAAAGAAGTGCTGCAAAAAGGGCTTATCTTGGCAAGTTTTAACTTTCCATGGTTCTTCCTCATGTTAGCCATTCTCTTTCTCATTGTGATGGTTCTTTATCTATCCGCCTTCACTCTCCTTTTGGGTGGATCGGTCTTTATCCTCTTTGGTTTTGGTTTGCTGGTCTTTCTCCAAGTAGGATTGATGGAGAAAATTTTCGCAAAATACCAGTAGGATGAGTTCTTTCTGAAACTACTTTCAATCGTTACAGTTTCTAAAATACAAGTAGAAACTAAAATCTAAGTGTATACAAGATATTGAAAGCGATTTTCACAAGGTGTATACTAAACTTGTAAAAAATAGAACTGCTCTCAGCAGAAAAAAAGAAATCTTAGGAGAAAATCTATGTCAGATTTGAAAAAATACGAAGGTGTCATTCCAGCCTTCTACGCATGTTATGATGATCAAGGAGAAGTCAGTCCAGAACGTACGCGCGCCTTGGTTCAATACTTCATTGATAAGGGAGTTCAAGGTCTCTATGTAAATGGTTCTTCTGGTGAATGTATCTACCAAAGTGTGGCAGATCGCAAGTTGATTTTGGAAGAAGTCATGGCAGTTGCCAAGGGCAAATTGACTATCATCGCTCACGTAGCTTGCAACAATACCAAAGACAGTATGGAACTTGCTCGCCACGCAGAAAGCTTGGGTGTAGATGCCATTGCAACGATTCCACCGATTTACTTCCGTTTGCCAGAATACTCAGTTGCCAAATACTGGAATGACATTAGTGCTGCAGCACCAAACACAGACTACGTGATTTATAACATTCCTCAATTGGCAGGTGTTGCTTTGACTCCAAGTCTCTACACTGAAATGTTGAAGAATCCTCGTGTTATCGGTGTTAAGAACTCTTCTATGCCAGTTCAAGATATCCAAACCTTTGTCAGCCTTGGTGGAGAAGACCACATCGTATTCAATGGTCCAGATGAACAGTTCCTAGGTGGTCGCCTCATGGGTGCTAAAGCTGGTATCGGTGGTACTTATGGTGCGATGCCAGAACTCTTCTTGAAACTCAATGAGTTGATTGCTGAGAAAGACTTGGAAACAGCGCGTGAATTGCAATACGCTATCAACGCAATCATTGGCAAACTCACTTCTGCACATGGAAATATGTACGGTGTGATTAAGGAAGTCTTGAAGATCAATGAAGGACTTAACATTGGATCAGTTCGTTCACCATTGACACCAGTGACTGAAGAAGATCGCCCAGTTGTAGAAGCAGCAGCACAATTGATTCGTGAAACCAAGGAGCGCTTCCTCTAATCCATAAGGAGGTATTTATGACACACTACGTTGCAATTGATATCGGTGGAACCAACATTAAATATGGCTTGATTGACCAAGAAGGCCAACTTGTTGAATCGCATGAAATGCCAACTGAGGCGCATAAGGGTGGACCTCATATCTTACAAAAGACAAAAGATATCGTAGCCAGCTATTTAGAAAAAGGCCCAGTAGCAGGTGTTGCCATTTCTTCTGCAGGGATGGTGGATCCTGATAAGGGTGAGATTTTCTATGCTGGTCCTCAGATTCCCAACTATGCAGGAACCCAGTTCAAGAAGGAAATCGAGACGAGCTTTTCGATTCCTTGCGAAATTGA
The DNA here is from genome assembly GCF_000960035.1 of Streptococcus oralis subsp. oralis. GTDB lineage: Bacteria > Bacillota > Bacilli > Lactobacillales > Streptococcaceae > Streptococcus > Streptococcus oralis_G. The sequence continues at coordinate 1,128,048 of NZ_JYGR01000005.1, read as the reverse complement.
AAATGATGTCAACTGTGCAGGTCTTGCTGAGGCAGTATCTGGTTCAGGTAAGGGAGCGAGTGTCACACTTTGCTTGACCATTGGAACAGGTATCGGTGGTTGCTTGATTATGGATGGGAAAGTCTTCCATGGATTTAGCAACTCAGCCTGCGAAGTCGGTTACATGCACATGCAGGATGGAGCTTTTCAGGATCTTGCTTCTACGACGGCCTTGGTAGAATATGTAGCAACAGCTCATGGAGATTCAGTTGATCAGTGGAATGGCCGACGCATTTTCAAGGAAGCTACTGAAGGAAACAAGATTTGTATGGCTGGGATTGACCGCATGGTAGACTATTTAGGAAAAGGTCTGGCAAATATTTGCTACGTTGCCAATCCAGAAGTGGTCATTCTCGGTGGCGGTATCATGGGGCAAGAAGCTATCCTCAAACCGAAAATTCGCGCAGCCTTGAAGGCCGCCTTGGTACTAAGCTTAGCTGAAAAAACACGATTAGAATTTGCCCATCACCAAAATACAGCAGGAATGTTGGGAGCCTATTATCATTTCAAAACAAAACAATCCTAGTTTGGAACTATAGAATTAAGAAAAACACTGAATCACTACTTGAGTGAAAACTGTTTTGCTTAATTCTTTTTTTATTGAAAAATTTGAGCCAAAGGAGGTAATCGTGAGAAACTAGGAGAAAATAACTACCTTGCATAAGAAGTTAAGGAGAGAGCAATTCTATCATCCATTTAATTGATATTTAGCTTGAGTAAATGAGAAAATGTGGGAAAATGATATAATGAGATGGACGAAAAATTGACAAATTAGAATTTCTAGAGGTGAGAGAAGTGTGGCAACACATCCAGCTTAAATCGAAATCATATAAAATTGCGAGGAGATTGTAAGATGAATAATTATATAAAATTAAATGAAGATAGATGGAATAATGTAAAAAACGACTATACTGAGCCATTGACACATGAAGAATTGGAAGAAGCTAGAAAGCATCCAATTTCTGTTGCTTTAACTGTTGGGAAAAAAGTTCCGATAGAATGGTTTGAAAAAGCCAAGGGAAAAAAGATATTAGGGTTAGCTTGTGGTGGTGGTCAGCAGGGTCCCGTTTTTGCTGCAAAAGGTTATGATGTCACCATCATGGATTTTTCTAAATCACAATTAGAAAGAGATGAGATGGTTGCAAAAAGAGAAGGCCTAAAAATCAATACGGTTCAAAGCGATATGACAAAAGCATTTCCATTTGAAGATGAAACTTTTGATATTATTTTTAATCCGGTTTCAAATGTATATATAGAAGATTTAGATAACATGTATAAAGAAGCCTCTCGCGTATTGAAAAAGGGCGGTTTGTTAATGGTTGGATTTATGAATCCCTGGATCTACATGTATGATGCTGACACTGTATGGGATAAACCCGATGAGGAATTACTGTTAAAGTTTTCACTACCTTTTAATTCAAGAGAGCTTGAAGAGGAAGGCAAAATCACCATCAATCCAGAATATGGATATGAATTTAGCCATACCTTAGAAACACAGATTAGAGGACAACTAAAAAACGGTCTCGCTATGATCGATTTTTATGAATCATGTGATAAAAGACATCGATTATCACCTTATGGAAATGATTATATCGCTACACTTTGCATTAAACTATAAACTTATAGAACATACTTCAGGAGAATAGCTCATTTTATTTTCCTGAAGGGTTAAAATCTAAATCTCACTTTGTCGAAGCAAAATAATTAAATAAAATTAGAGAGAGGAAGTAAAAGCAGCAAATAGTTGAAACTTCCTTTTTTTGATGTCAAACATTCAAAAATGGAAAGGAGATTTAAGGAAGAACTGAAAATACAGATAAACAAGGCATTAGAACAAAGAGAAAGATTGGAAAGACTACCTATGAGTCTACTATCATTTCAAGACAAAACAATCCTAGTTTGGTTGAACCAAACTAGGATTTTCTAACGCGTTTTTGTCTACGATAGCCGTTGAGCTTTTTATTTTCCCAATAGCTGTTAAAGATTTTTTCCTTGCTCTCGCGATTGATTTCCAAAAAGTAGGCATAAATCAAATCTATTAAAATGAGCATAGGGAGTTGAGCGGAAATACGCTGGATGTAAGAAGATTGACTATGGCTTGCCACAAGGACTGTTTCGTTATAGGCCTGACTGTTTTTGTTTGGAGCGCTGGTAAAGAGAATGGTCTTGGCCCCCATTTCCTTGGCATCCAACAAACTATCGAGGACGGATTGGGTAGTGCCTGATAGGGAAAAACCAAGTACCAGACAATTTTCATCCATGATACTGGTCGTCCATGCAAAGCCATCCTGGTCGGTCAAAGCTTCACAGACCACACCTAATCGCATAAAGCGCAATTTCATCTCACGGGCAATCAGACCAGAACTTCCCGTCCCGAAAAAGTAAACTCGTTCAGCGTCATCGATTAATTGGGCGACGCGTTCCAGTTGTTCTTCGTCGATCAAATCCTGTGTTTGTTCTCGCATGATACTGTAGCTTCTCAAAACACGTTTGGTCAAAGGACTGTGTTTGTGTGAATGAGTGTCCGGTTTACTAGCCTGGTGCTGGTATTGAAAGACGAACTCTCGGTAGCCTGTAAAACCACACTTTTTGGAAAAGCGGGTCAAGGCTGCTTGGGAGATATGTAATTTCTGGGTAACTTGCTGAGAAGAAAGATCATCTTGGATCGTTTCAGCTTGCAAAAAATAGCGAGCGATTTCTTGCTCGAGCTCGGTTAATTCTTCAAAATGGAGGTCGATTATGGTTGCGATATCTGGCTTGTTCATGAGGCTCCTTTTTATGAGTCAAAGTCTTAAAAGTTAACGCTTTCCTAACTATTACTATCATTATATCATAGAAAATAGGATAACCAAATAAAAAGGCATTTTCAGTTAAAAGTCAAAAAATGCTTCGACTTTTCCAAGAGTTTCTCCGTAAAATATGGTACAATGAAATGTACTGAGCTTCACCTGTTTGCTCTATTATTTTAGGGGAAATAAAGGTGGAAATCGGGAATTTTTCTAGAAAAGAGTCTTAGTTGTATGAGAAAATTTAATAGCCATTCGATTCCGATTCGGCTTAATTTACTATTTGCGATTGTCATCCTGCTCTTTATGGCCATTATTGGTCGTTTGTTATACATGCAGGTGCTCAATAAAGATTTCTATGAAACAAAATTGGCCTCAGCCAGCCAAACAAGGGTAACAACCAGTTCAGCTCGTGGACAAATCTATGATGCGGCAGGGAAACCCTTGGTAGAAAATACTGTCAAGCAGGTTGTTTCTTTCACACGAAACAATAAAATGACGGCAGCTGAATTGAAGGAGACAGCCAAGAAACTCCTCACATATGTAAATGTAACCTCCCCTGATCTGACAGATCGACAGATTGCAGATTACTACTTGGCGGATCAGGATATTTACAAAAAAACAGTCGAATCCTTGCCAAGCGATAAACGCCTGGATTCAGATGGGAACCGTTTATCGGAAGCGACACTTTACAATAATGCGGTTGAAAGTATTGACGTGAGTCAGCTCAATTATACAGATGACCAGAAAAAGGAAATCTATCTCTTTAGTCAGCTCAATGCTGTTGAAAATTTTGCAACGGGAACCATTTCTACGGACGCCTTAGATGATACCCAAGTTGCTCTCGTTGCATCAGCGTCCAAGGAATTACCAGGTATCAGCATTTCAACCTCATGGGATCGTAAAGTACTGGATACATCTTTATCAACAATCGTTGGTAGCGTTTCAAATGAGAAGTCAGGACTTCCAGCTGAGGAAGTTGATGCTTATCTCAAAAAAGGGTATTCTCTCAATGACCGAGTGGGAACTTCCTATCTTGAAAAGCAATATGAAGATGTTCTTCAAGGCAAACGCTCCGTCAAAGAAATCCACCTCGACAAACACGGAAATATGGAAAGTGTGGAAAATGTCGAAGAAGGAAGCAAAGGAAACAATATCAAGTTAACGGTTGACCTAGCTTTCCAGAATGGTGTGGATGACCTACTCAAGAGCTACTTTAACTCAGAGTTGGGTAACGGTGGAGCCAAATATTCTGAAGGGGTTTACGCCGTAGCCCTTAATCCTAAAACCGGAGCAGTTTTGGCCATGTCAGGTGTCAAGCATGATGTCGAATCCGGAAAATTAAGTTCAGATTCGCTTGGAACGATAACCAATGTCTTTGTGCCAGGATCTGTCGTTAAGGCAGCGACCATCAGCTCTGGTTGGGAAAATGGAGTCTTGTCAGGTAATCAAACCTTGACAGACCAGCCGATTGTTTTCCAAGGTTCGGCCCCTATCAATTCATGGTATACCTTGTCCTATGACTCTTTCCCTATCACAGCAGTTGAGGCTTTGGAATACTCTTCTAATGCTTACATGGTTCAAACTGCGCTAGGAATCATGGGACAAACCTACACACCAAATATGACAGTCGCAACGGGACAGTTAGAGACTGCAATGGGCAAATTGCGATCAACCTTTGGGGAATATGGACTCGGAGCTTCAACAGGGATTGACCTCCCAGATGAATCTACAGGATTTACGCCAAAAGAATTTGATTTGGGGAACTATATCAATAATTCCTTTGGTCAGTTTGACAACTACACACCGATGCAGCTAGCCCAGTATGTCGCAACCATTGCAAACAATGGCGTACGTTTGGCTCCTCACATCGTTGAAGGAGTTTATGCAAACAATGACCAAGGTGGCTTAGGCAGTCTGGTTCAAGAAACAGCCACTAAGGAACTAAACAAGATCAATATCTCAGAATCAGATATGGCTATCTTGCAGCAAGGTTTCTATCAAGTTTCGCATGGAACGAGTGCTATGACAACTGGTCGTGCCTTTTCAAATGGCGCAGCCGTTTCCATCAGCGGGAAAACGGGTACTGCCGAAAGTTACGTTAATGGCGGTCAAAAAGCCAATAATACCAACGCAGTCGCCTATGCACCGACCGAAAATCCTCAAATTGCGGTCGCAGTCGTCTTTCCTCATAACACCAACCTTACAAACGGTGTCGGACCTTCTATTGCGCGCGACATTATCAATCTTTATCACCAACACCATCCAATGAATTAGAAAGGAACTTATGCTGTATCCAACACCTATTGCCAAGCTGATTGATAGCTATTCAAAGTTACCAGGTATCGGGATTAAAACGGCTACCCGCCTCGCCTTCTATACCATTGGAATGTCTGATGACGATGTCAATGAATTTGCCAAAAATCTCCTGTCTGCTAAGCGGGAATTGACCTATTGTTCCATCTGTGGTCGCCTGACGGATGATGATCCTTGCTCTATCTGTACGGACCCGACTCGAGACCAGACAACCATCTTGGTGTTAGAGGATAGTCGCGATGTGGCTGCTATGGAAAATATCCAAGAATACCATGGACTCTATCATGTCTTGCACGGCCTCATTTCTCCGATGAATGGTATCAGCCCAGACGATATCAACCTCAAGAGTCTCATGACCCGTCTCATGGATAGTGAGGTTTCAGAGGTGATCGTGGCTACCAATGCGACAGCAGATGGGGAAGCGACCTCTATGTATCTCTCTCGTTTGCTCAAACCAGCTGGGATCAAGGTCACTCGTCTAGCACGAGGCCTGGCCGTGGGAGCAGATATCGAGTATGCGGACGAAGTCACACTCTTACGAGCCATTGAAAATCGGACAGAGTTGTAGGAGTAGACAAATTTACGAACTAAATTCATTTATAAGAAAATTAAGGAGACCGACTTTGATGTTATAGGTCTCTTTTATGTTTCTTGAATTCTAGTACCATGTTCAAGTTTCAAAAAAGAAGCAAATATGATATACTAAAGAACGAGTATTCTATTAGAATTGGAACAAATAATATGAAACAAACGATTATTCTTTTATACGGTGGACGAAGTGCAGAGCGTGAAGTCTCTGTCCTTTCAGCTGAGAGTGTGATGCGTGCGGTCAACTACGATCGTTTCACAGTCAAGACTTTCTTTATCAGTCAGTCAGGTGACTTTATCAAAACGCAAGAATTTAGCCAGACTCCAGGTCAAGAGGATCGTCTCATGACCAATGCGACTATTGACTGGGACAAGAAAATAGCACCAAGTGCTATCTACGAAGAAGGTGCAGTAGTCTTTCCAGTTCTTCATGGCCCAATGGGAGAGGATGGCTCTGTTCAAGGATTCTTGGAAGTTTTGAAAATGCCTTATGTCGGCTGCAATATCTTGTCATCTAGTCTTGCCATGGATAAAATTACGACTAAGCGTGTCTTGGAGTCTGCCGGGATTGCCCAAGTACCTTATGTGGCCATCGTCGAAGGTGATGATGTGACTGCTAAAATCGCTGAAGTTGAAGAAAAATTGACTTATCCAGTCTTCACGAAGCCGTCAAACATGGGTTCAAGTGTCGGTATTTCTAAGTCTGAAAACCATGAGGAACTCCGCCAAGCTTTGGAACTTGCCTTTCAATATGACAGCCGTGTCTTGGTAGAGCAAGGGGTGAATGCCCGTGAAATCGAGGTTGGTCTCTTGGGCAACTACGATGTGAAGAGCACTTTGCCAGGTGAAGTGGTCAAGGATGTTGCCTTTTATGACTATGATGCCAAGTATATTGACAACAAGATTACCATGGACATCCCAGCCAAGATTAGTGATGATGCGGTAGCTGTCATGCGTCATAATGCAGAAACAGCCTTCCGTGCGATTGGTGGCCTCGGTCTGTCTCGTTGTGATTTCTTCTATACAGATAAGGGCGAGATTTTCCTAAACGAGCTTAATACCATGCCAGGTTTTACCCAGTGGTCTATGTATCCACTGCTTTGGGACAATATGGGAATCAGCTACCCAGAACTAATCGAGCATTTGGTTGACCTTGCTAAGCAAAGTTTTGACAAGCGCGAAGCGCATTTGCTATAAAAATGAAAGAGAGGGTAGAAGCCAGAACTATCACTGCAAGGTGAGTCGAGTTCTCGGACTTCAACCCTTTTTAAAGGAGTAGAAATGAAATTAACAATCCATGAAGTTGCCCAAGCTGTTGGAGCTAAAAATGATGTTAGTCTTTTTGCGGACGTTCAGTTAGAAAAAGCTGAGTTTGACAGTCGTTTGATTGGGACAGGTGATTTGTTTGTGCCACTCAAAGGTGCGCGTGATGGTCATGACTTTATCGAAACAGCTTTTGAAAATGGTGCAGCAGTAACCTTGTCTGAGAAAGAGGTTGCAAATCATCCCTACATTCTAGTAGACGACGTTTTGACTGCCTTTCAAACCCTCGCAGCCTACTATCTTGAAAAAACGGCAGTTGATGTCTTTGCCGTTACGGGTTCAAATGGAAAAACGACGACCAAGGATATGTTGGCACATTTATTGTCAACAACCTACAAGACCTACAAAACTCAGGGCAATTACAATAACGAAATTGGTCTTCCTTACACAGTTCTTCATATGCCAGATGATACTGAAAAGTTGGTCTTGGAAATGGGACAGGATCACCTAGGAGATATCCATCTTTTGTCTGAATTGGCTCATCCTAAGACAGCCATTGTGACCTTGGTTGGAGAGGCTCATTTGGCCTTTTTCAAAGACCGTTCGGAGATTGCTAAAGGGAAAATGCAAATTGCTGATGGTATGGCACCAGGTTCTTTGCTTTTGGCACCAGCTGACCCGATTGTAGAGGACTACTTGCCTACAGATAAAAAAGTGATCCGTTTTGGGCAAGGAGCTGAGTTAGAAGTCACAGACTTGATTGAGCGCAAGGATAGTCTGACCTTTAAGGCTAATTTTTTGGAACAAGCCCTCGATTTGCCAGTGACAGGTAAGTACAATGCCACCAATGCTATGATTGCTGCTTATGTGGCTCTACAAGAAGGAGTGTCAGAGGAGCAAATTCATCAGGCCTTCCAAAATCTGGAATTGACGCGTAACCGTACTGAGTGGAAGAAGGCAGCCAATGGAGCAGATATTCTGTCTGACGTATACAATGCCAATCCAACTGCTATGAAGTTGATTTTGGAGACATTCTCTGCCATTCCAGCTAATGAAGGGGGCAAGAAAATCGCTGTCTTAGCAGACATGAAGGAACTTGGTGACCAGTCTGTTCAGCTCCATAACCAGATGATTTTGAGCCTCTCACCAGATGTGCTGGATACCGTGATTTTCTATGGAGAAGATATTGCAGAATTGGCTCAACTTGCCAGTCAAATGTTCCCAATCGGTCACGTTTACTACTTCAAGAAAACAGCTGACGAGGACCAATTTGAAGACCTAGTCAAGCAGGTTAAGGAAAGACTCGGTGCCAATGACCAAATTTTGCTCAAAGGATCGAACTCCATGAATCTAGCCAAGCTGGTAGAAAGTTTAGAAAATGAATGCAAGTGATTTTACCAAGTATCTGCAAAGAATGCTAGCCATTACGGATACTGGATTAACCTTTACAAAAGATCCTTTCGACCGTGAGCGCTACGAGGACTTGCGAATCCTGTTATCTGAAATGTTGAATCAGGTATCAGACCTCGATGCAGAAGAAGTGGCAGAAGTCTTGAAACCAACGTCCGCTTATGCAACTCCTCTGATGGACGTCCGTGCTTGGATTGTTGAGGATGAAAAAGTCTGTTTAGTTAGAGGAAAAGGGGAGGATAGTTGGGCTTTGCCAGGTGGTTTTGGTGAAGTTGGCTATTCTCCAACCGAAAATATTCTTAAAGAAATTGAAGAAGAAACCGGCTTTACAGCAAAAGCTGAAAGGTTACTTGCAGTTTTTGACACCAATCGTTTCCAACTGCAGAGCAAACAATATGCAAAGTTTGTCTTTGAATGCCAACTTCTTGATGGACAATTTCAAGAGAATCAAGAAATTGCTGAGCTTCAATTTTTTGCCATTGACCAATTGCCAGCCTTATCTGAAAAACGCATCACAAAAGAACAAATGGAGATTCTTTGGCAGATTCATCAAGGACAAAGAGACCAATATTTTGACTGAGAAGATTATTATCGTATTTCTGAATTCATTTTTTTCTATTGGCATGGTATAATATGTGAGAAGATTTTGAAATATAATGAGGAATATTAAATGAATTTATGGGATATTTTCTTTACGACGAAAGCCACAGAACCACCCCAATTTGATCTTGTCTGGTATGTAAGTATATTTACTTTATTAGCTTTGACCTTCTATGCTTCTTATCGCTATTACGATAAAAAAGTCTATCAACGTTTTTTCCAAATTTTACAAGCTGTCCAGTTGATTCTTCTCTATAGTTGGTACTGGGGAAATCACATGCCGCTGTCAGAAAGTTTACCATTTTATCATTGTCGTATGGCGATGTTTGTAGTGCTATTACTTCCTGGTAAGTCAATGTACAAGCAATATTTTTCTCTACTTGGAATTTTTGGAACGCTGGCAGCTTTTGTTTATCCAGTACCAGATGCCTATCCTTTTCCCCACATAGCCATCCTGTCTTTCATTTTTGGTCACCTAGCTCTTCTAGGGAATTCTTTGGTTTACTTATTTAGACAGTATGACTCTAGATTATTGGATGTTAAGCGGATTGTTTTATTAACCTTTTCACTTAATGCTCTAATTTTTGTGGTTAATTTAGTGACTGGAGGAGATTATGGGTTCTTGACAAAGCCACCATTGGTTGGTGATCATGGCTTAGTTACTAATTATCTGATTGTGTCGCTGGTATTAGCTACAGCTATTAGTTTGACCAAGAAAGTATTAGAAGTTTTTTTAGAGCAGAAAGCAGAAAAAATACTTGTGAAGAAAGCTTAAGTATAAGCTTTCTTTTTTTGTAAAAAACGATACTTTTTTAAAGTAAGGCTGTTAAGATAAAAAAATAGAAATAAAAAGTGAAAAATGACTAGGAAATTTATCAAAATCTAAGCACAATAAGATTTTTTGTGTTATAATATTCTTTGAATAGCTATGCCCAAACATAGTTATTAAATAGAAGTGAGAAACTTGGAAGACAGAGAGGATGCGATGTAATGACTAGAGATGGTTTTTTTACAGGCTTAGATATCGGAACTAGCTCGATTAAAGTGCTAGTAGCTGAGCATAGAGATGGCGAAGTAAATGTAATTGGTGTTAGTAATGCCAAAAGTAAAGGTGTAAAAGACGGAATTATTGTTGATATTGAAGCAGCTGCTTCAGCAATCAAATCTGCAATCACACAGGCAGAAGAGAAAGCGGGTATTTCTATTAAGTCTGTTAACGTTGGCCTTCCAGCAAACCTCTTGCAGGTTGAACCAACACAAGGAATGATTCCTGTAACTTCAGATACTAAAGAAATCACAGATCAAGATGTTGAAAATGTTGTCAAATCAGCTTTGACAAAGAGCATGACTCCTGACCGTGAAGTGATTACCTTTATTCCAGAAGAATTCATCGTGGATGGATTCCAAGGCATCCGTGACCCTCGTGGTATGATGGGTGTTCGTTTGGAAATGCGTGGTCTGCTTTACACAGGTCCTCGTACAATTCTACACAATCTTCGCAAGACAGTTGAGCGTGTAGGCATTCATGTTGATAATGTGATTATTTCACCTTTGGCAATCGTGAACTCCGTTCTCAATGAAGGTGAACGTGAATTTGGTGCGACTGTCATTGACATGGGTGGAGGTCAGACTACTGTAGCGACTATCCGTAACCAAGAATTGCAGTTCACTAACATCTACCAAGAAGGTGGAGATTACGTTACTAAAGACATTTCTAAAGTCTTGAAAACTTCTCAAAAAATTGCAGAAAGTTTGAAACTGAACTATGGTGAAGCTTACGTTCCACTTGCAAGTAACGAAACTTTCCAAGTTGAAGTAATTGGTGAAGTAGAACCTGTTGAAGTAACAGAAAGCTATTTGGCAGAAATTATCTCAGCACGCATCAAACATATCTTCGACCAAATCAAACAAGAGTTGGAAAGAAGACACTTGTTGGATTTGCCAGGAGGTATCGTCCTTATCGGTGGAAATGCAATTTTACCAGGAATTGTTGAATTAGCTCAAGAAGTATTTGGTGTTCGCGTAAAACTCTATGTACCAAATCAAGTTGGAATTCGCAACCCTGCATTTGCGCACGTGATTAGCTTGTCTGAGTTTGCTGGTAAATTGACTGAAGTCAATCTTCTTGCTCAAAAAGCAGTTAAAGGAGATGAATTCCTTCGTCAAAAACCAATCAACTTTGGCATTCCAAATCAACGTTTGAATCCTGTAGCGCAACCAAGTCCAGCACAAACAGCTCCAGCTGAAACCGTGCAGGAAGCTCCAGTTGCTCCCAAGGAAGAATTCCAAGCAAGTTCTCAAAGTAAACCGAAGCTAACAGAACGTTTCCGTGGTTTGATCGGAAGCATGTTTGATGAATAAAAGAGGATAAGAAATTATGACATTTTCATTTGATACAGCAGCAGCTCAAGGCGCAGTTATTAAGGTAATTGGTGTCGGTGGCGGTGGTGGTAATGCCATCAACCGCATGGTTGACGAAGGTGTTGCTGGTGTAGAATTTATCGCAGCCAACACTGATGTACAAGCTCTTAGCAGTACGAAAGCAGAAACAGTTATCCAACTTGGTCCAAAATTGACTCGTGGTTTGGGTGCTGGAGGTCGTCCAGAAGTTGGACGTAAGGCTGCAGAAGAAAGCGAAGAAGCTTTGACGGAAGCAATCAGCGGTGCAGACATGGTCTTCATCACTGCTGGTATGGGTGGAGGATCTGGAACAGGTGCAGCTCCAGTTATTGCACGTATTGCTAAAGATCTTGGTGCCCTTACAGTTGGTGTTGTGACTCGTCCTTTCGGATTTGAAGGAAGCAAACGTGGTCAGTACGCTGTAGAAGGAATCAACGAACTTCGTGAGCATGTTGATACTCTATTGATTATCTCAAACAACAACTTGCTAGAGATTGTTGACAAGAAAACACCACTTCTTGAAGCACTTAGTGAAGCAGATAACGTTCTTCGCCAAGGTGTTCAAGGGATCACTGACTTGATCACGAACCCAGGATTGATTAACCTTGACTTTGCTGACGTGAAAACTGTAATGGCAAACAAAGGGAATGCCCTTATGGGTATCGGTATCGGTAGTGGTGAAGAACGTGTTGTTGAAGCAGCTCGTAAAGCAATTTACTCTCCACTTCTTGAAACAACTATCGATGGTGCAGAGGATGTCATCGTCAACGTTACTGGTGGTCTTGACTTGACCTTGATTGAAGCAGAAGAAGCTTCAGAAATTGTCAACCAAGCAGCTGGCCAAGGTGTAAACATCTGGCTTGGAACATCAATTGACGAAAGCATGAAGGATGAAATCCGTGTTACTGTTGTAGCGACAGGTGTTCGCCAAGAGCGAGTGGAAAAAGTAGTTGGAGCTCGTAACAACCAACCAGTTGGACGTCCATCAACTAAAGCTCCACAAGCGCACACATTTGACCGTCAATTCGACTTGGAAGAGACAGCAGAATTGCCTAAATCAAGCCCACGTCGTTTTGAAACAAACCAAGCCTCTGCTTTTGGAGACTGGGACTTGCGTCGTGAGTCTATTGTTCGCCAAACAGATCCAGTTGTTTCACCGGTAGAACGCTTCGAAACACCAGTTTCACAAGATGAAGATGAATTGGATACACCTCCATTCTTCAAAAATCGTTAATCAATGAATTTGAAAAAAAATACTGAATTAGTTTCTCAGCAAATAGCTGATGCTAGTCAAGAAGCCAACCGTGCTCTAGATGCTGTTTCAGTAATCGCAGTGACAAAGTATGTAGATGTACAAACAGCGGAAGCCTTGCTTCCGCTTGGTGTCCGTCATATAGGTGAAAATCGAGTTGATAAATTTTTAGAAAAATATCAGGCCTTGAAAGATTACCCAGTTACTTGGCATTTAATAGGAACACTACAGAGACGGAAAGTGAAAGAAGTAATCCCATATGTGGATTACTTTCATGCTTTAGATTCCCTTAAGTTAGCCCAGGAAATTCAAAAGAGAACAGATCATGTTATCAAGTGTTTCTTGCAGGTCAATATTTCTGGGGAAGAAAGCAAGCATGGGTTTTCAAAAGAAGAATTGCTAGAACTTTTGCCAGAATTGGCTAAGTTAGATCAGATTGAGTATGTTGGTTTAATGACCATGGCTCCTTTTGAGGCAGACAGTGATGAATTGAAAGAAATTTTCAAGGATACGCAGGCTCTGCAAGCAGAAATTAGAGAAAAACAAATCCCTAATATGCCGATGACAGAGCTAAGCATGGGAATGAGTCGTGATTTTAAAGAAGCGATTCAGTTCGGCTCAACCTTTGTTCGAATCGGTACAGCATTTTTTAAATAGGAGAGAGCTATGTCTTTAAAAGATAGATTCGATAAATTTATAGATTATTTTACAGAAGACGGAGAAGAAACGACTAACTACCAGACTCAACAAGAGGAAACAGTTAGCCCAGCCATCTCATCTTCTAAAGAATTACCAGCACCTGCTCAGTCAGGATCAGCAAAAGATGCAAATATTACTCGTCTTCATGCGCGTCAGCAAGAATTGGCAATGCAAAGCCATCGTTCAGATGAGAAAGTGACAATCGACGTTCGCTATCCAAGAAAATATGAAGATGCAACTGAAATTGTAGATTTGTTGGCTGGCAATGAAAGTATTTTGATTGACTTCCAATACATGACAGAGGTACAAGCCCGTCGTTGCCTTGATTACTTGGACGGAGCCCGCCATGTCTTAGCTGGGAATATGAAAAAAGTTGCGAGTACGATGTATCTATTGACGCCTGTCAACGTTGTCGTGAATATTGAAGATATCAAACTTCCAGATGAATCACAAAGCGCTGAGTTTGGTTTTGATATTAAACGAAATAGAGCAAGATAATGATTTTCTTAATCCGTTTAATCCAAAATGCGGTTAGCATTTATTCCATCATTCTCGTTGCATTTGCTCTTCTTTCATGGTTTCCAAATGCCTATGAAAGCCAACTAGGTCGCTTAGTTATCAGACTTGCTCGCCCAGTTATTGAGCCACTTCGTAAGCTCAATCTACAATTTGCTGGTCTTGATTTTACGGTTTGGGCAGCGCTGATTTTGATTCAGTTTGTTGGAAATCTCTTAACACGACTAGTCCTATTACTATGACAGTAAATCGAGCCATTTATCAGCATTTTTCCCAAGATGATATTCCCTTTATTGATAAGGGGTTAGAGTGGATCAAGCGGGTAGAAGATACCTATGCGCCGGTACTTACTCCTTTTATCAATCCCCATCAGGAACAGATCTTGAGGGTGCTAGCTGGGACATATGGACTGGGTTGCCAAAGTAGTGGTGATTTTCTTCCGACAGAGTCGGTTCGAGTTCTTCTCTATCCAGATTACTTTGAACCGGAGATATCAGACTTTGAAATGGCCTTGTTGGAAATTTGCTATCCGAGTAAGTTTGAGCAACTGAGTCATGGAAAAATATTGGGAACAATCATCAACCAACTAGGGATTGACCGGAAATTATTTGGTGATATCTTGGTAGATGAAAAGAGAGCACAGATTTTTGTCAATCGTGATTTCATTCCTCTTTTTCAGGATGGAATAAGAAAGATTGGCAGACTTCCTGTATCGCTGGAGGAACGTCCTTTTACCGATAGGATTTTGTCTAAAATTGATTATAGAGAACGAGAAATTTTAGTTTCAAGTTTTCGATTGGATGCCCTCTTATCAAGTGCCTTGAAATTATCTAGAAATCAAACTAGCCAACTGATTGAGAAAAAATCTGTCCAGGTAAATTATCATGTGATTGAAAAATCTGATTACCAGGTTGCAGTTGGAGATTTGATCAGTGTGAGAAAGTTTGGTCGTTTGAAAGTTGTCAAAGACAATGGTCAGACCAAAAAGGATAAGAAAAAACTAACAGTCCGGCTACTTTTAAGCAAGTGAGAAGAAATATGTCGATTACACCACAAGAAATAAGTGATAAAGCTTTCTCAAGAACATTCAGAGGCTACAATCAGGAAGAAGTTGACCTCTTTCTTGATAAGATTTACTTTGAATTAGAGGAGATGATTCGATACAAAGATGAAACTGAACTCTATATCAAAAAACTAGAAGAACGTCTTTCCTATTATACGAATGATATTCCTAAGAGAACAGTAACAAGCGAGCAAGAACCAGAAGCAATTAATGATTCTATTTTTTATTAAGTAAGTGAGGAAAAGTATGCCAATTACATCGTTAGAAATTAAAGATAAAACCTTTGGCACAAGATTTAGAGGTTTTGACCCAGAAGAAGTAGACGAGTTTCTTGATATCGTTGTTCGTGATTATGAAGACTTGGTTCGTAGTAATCACGATAAAGAGACACACATCAAAAGTTTGGAAGAACGTTTGTCTTACTTTGATGAGATGAAGGATTCCTTGAGTCAGTCAGTTTTGATTGCTCAAGATACAGCTGAGCGTGTCAAACAAGCTGCTCAAGAACGTTCAAACAATATTATTCAACAAGCTGAACAAGATGCTCAGCGTTTGCTTGAAGAAGCGAAATACAAGGCAAATGAAATTCTCCGTCAGGCTACAGATAATGCGAAGAGAGTGGCTGTTGAGACAGAAGAGTTGAAGAACAAGAGCCGTGTATTCCATCAACGCCTCAAGTCTACGATTGAAAGTCAATTGGCTATTGTCGAGTCATCTGATTGGGAAGATATTCTTCGCCCAACAGCTACTTACCTTCAAACAAGTGATGAAGCCTTTAAAGAGGTGGTGGGTGAAGTTCTTGGTGAATCCGTATCTTTACAACCAGAGGAAGAACCAATTGATATGACTCGTCAATTCACTCCAGAAGAGGTAGCAGAGTTGCAAGCTCGTATCGAGGCTGGCAATAAAGAATTGGCTGAATTCGAAGCCCAACAAAATCAACATACAGAAGAACTTGTCCAGCATGAAGAGTCAGTTGAAGTAGAAGCTACTGCAGCAACTGAGGAAGATGCAAACAAAGAATCTGTTCTTATCCTATAAAAAATGTGAGAACAAGATCGAACCAACTATATTTTCAGCGAGCGGGAGATGGTGAGAGTCCTGCAATCCCTAGTGGTTAGATTATCCTCTCAATGAATCCAGTCCGAAAACAGTAAGACTGGACGTCCCCCACGTTACGGGAAAAGAGGAAAAGAGACACGGTCTTTTTTCGAACAAAGGTGGTACCACGATTTTCGTCCTTTTTGCGAATCGTGGTTTTTATTTTGTCATTTTAAATTAAAGGAGTAACAATGAAACTTAAAGAAACCCTTAATCTAGGAAAAACAGACTTTCCTATGCGTGCTGGTCTTCCAACCAAAGAACCAGTTTGGCAAAAAGAATGGGAAGAAGCAAAACTTTACCAACGTCGTCAAGAATTGAACCAAGGAAAACCGCATTTTGTCTTGCATGATGGCCCTCCATACGCAAACGGAAATATCCACGTTGGACATGCCATGAATCATATCTCAAAAGATATCATCATTCGTTCTAAGTCTATGTCAGGTTTTAACGCACCTTATATCCCAGGTTGGGATACTCATGGTCTGCCAATCGAGCAAGTTTTGGCAAAGCAAGGTGTTAAGCGCAAAGAAATGGACTTGGTTGAATACTTGAAACTTTGCAGTGAGTACGCTCTTTCTCAAGTTTATAAACAACGTGATGATTTCAAGCGCTTGGGGATGTCAGGTGACTGGGAAAATTTATATGTGACTTTAACTCCAGACTATGAAGCAGCCCAAATCCGTGTATTTGGTGAGATGGCTAATAAAGGCTATATCTACCGTGGTGCAAAACCAGTTTACTGGTCATGGTCATCTGAGTCAGCCCTTGCTGAAGCGGAAATTGAATACCATGACTTGCTTTCAACTTCCCTTTACTATGCTAACCGTGTCAAAGACGGAAAAGGTGTCCTAGATACAGATACTTATATCGTAGTCTGGACAACAACTCCATTTACCATCACAGCTTCTCGTGGGTTGACTGTTGGTGCGGATATTGATTACGTAGTCGTACAACCAGCTGGTGAATCTCGTAAGTTTGTGGTTGCTTCAGAATTGTTGAACAGTTTGTCTGAGAAATTTGGCTGGGCTGATGTTCAGGTCTTGGCGACTTATCGTGGGCAAGAATTGAATCACATTGTGACAGTCCACCCTTGGGATACGGCTGTAGATGAGTTGGTAATCCTTGGTGACCACGTTACAACAGACTCTGGTACAGGTATTGTCCATACGGCTCCAGGTTTTGGTGAGGATGACTACAATGTCGGTGTTGCCAACGGCCTTGAAGTTGCTGTAACAGTTAACGAACGCGGGATTATGATGGCAAATGCTGGCTCTGACTTTGAAGGTCAATTCTACGACAAGGTTGTACCAACTGTTATCGAGAAACTTGGTAATCTTCTCCTTGCCCAAGAAGAAATCTCTCACTCATATCCATTTGACTGGCGTACCAAGAAACCAATCATCTGGCGTGCTGTTCCACAATGGTTTGCCTCTGTATCAAAATTCCGCCAAGAAATCTTGGACGAAATTGAAAAAGTGAAATTCCATACAGAATGGGGTAAAGTGCGTCTTTACAACATGATTCGTGACCGTGGCGACTGGGTTATCTCTCGTCAACGTGCTTGGGGTGTTCCACTTCCTATCTTCTATGCTGAAGACGGAACACCAATCATGACAGCTGAAACCATCGAGCATGTGGCTCAACTCTTTGAAGAACACGGGTCTATCATCTGGTGGGAACGTGATGCCAAAGACCTCTTGCCAGAAGGATTTAGCCACCCAGGTTCACCAAATGGTGAGTTCAAAAAAGAAACAGATATCATGGACGTTTGGTTTGACTCAGGTTCATCATGGAATGGTGTTTTGGTCAATCGTCCAAATCTGACTTACCCAGCAGATCTTTACCTAGAAGGTTCTGACCAATACCGTGGTTGGTTCAACTCATCACTTATCACATCTGTTGCTAACCATGGCGTAGCTCCTTACAAACAAATCTTGTCACAAGGTTTTACCCTTGATGGTAAAGGTGAAAAGATGTCTAAATCTCTTGGAAATACCATTGCTCCAAGCGATGTTGAAAAACAATTTGGTGCAGAAATCTTGCGTCTCTGGGTAACAAGTGTTGACTCAAGCAACGACGTGCGTATCTCTATGGATATCTTGAGCCAAGTCTCTGAAACTTACCGTAAGATCCGTAACACCCTTCGCTTCTTGATTGCCAATACATCTGACTTTAACCCAGCTCAAGACGCAGTGGCTTACGATGAGCTTCGTTCAGTTGATAAGTACATGACCATCCGCTTTAATCAGCTTGTCAAGACCATTCGTGATGCCTATGCGAACTTTGAATTCTTAACCATCTACAAGGCCTTGGTGAACTTTATCAACGTTGATTTGTCAGCCTTCTACCTTGACTTTGCTAAAGATGTTGTTTACATCGAAGGTGCCAAATCACTCGAACGCCGTCAAATGCAAACAGTCTTCTATGATATTCTTGTGAAAATTACCAAACTTTTGACACCAATTCTTCCTCACACTGCGGAAGAAATCTGGTCCTATCTTGAGTTTGAAGCTGAAGACTTCGTTCAATTGTCAGAATTACCAGAAGCTGAAACTTTTGCCAACCAAGAAGAAATCTTGGATACATGGGTAGCCTTCATGGACTTCCGAGGACAAGCTCAAAAAGCCTTGGAAGAAGCTCGTAATGCAAAAGTAATCGGTAAATCACTCGAAGCCCACTTGACAGTTTATCCAAATGAAGTGGTGAAAACTCTTCTTGGAGCAGTAAACAGCAATGTAGCTCAACTTCTAATCGTGTCTGAATTGACCATCGCAGAAGGTGTAGCTCCAGAGAGTGCAGTTAGCTTTGAGGATGTAGCTTTCACAGTTGAACGTGCTGCAGGTGAAGTATGTGACCGTTGCCGTCGTATCGATCCAACTACTGCAGATCGTAGCTACCATGCAGTCATCTGTGACCACTGTGCAAGCATCGTAGAAGAAAACTTTGCGGATGCAGTTGCAGAAGGATTTGAAGCGAAATAATCAGATTAGGAATATGTCTTCTCATAGTTTAAGATGAGAGGAAAGGTAAAAGAGAGAAAGTCATTTCTCTCTTTTTTTGCTGGTAAAAGCTTAGGATAAAGATGTAGAAATTCAACATTTGTAGGAAAAGTTTTAAGTTGATTTTCTGAGATTTTTTTAAAAAGAGAGGTCGTTTTTTGGTACTTTTCAAAAGCTTGTGTTGCTTCTAAAAATCGCGACAAATAATTTGAATAATCAAGTGAAATTAGGTAGAATAGAAAGGATTGAATAATATATTGAAGAGGAAATTTTGAGAATGAAACATCAGTTTTATGGAGAAAAACGACAGCGCTTTTCTCTCAGGAAGTTGTCCGTTGGGCTCGTTTCGGCGACTATTGGAAGCTTCTTTTTGAATGGGCAAATGGCTGGGGGCTTGACTTCTGTGAAGGCAGCAGAAATTCAAAGTCAGCAGTCTGCTCAGATTAAATACCACTACGTAGTGGAGTCTGAATTGACGGAGGCAGAGAAGAGTGCCTTGATAAGGGAGATTCCAAAGTATGTTGAGGATGCTTCAGAGACCTATTACTTAGTTTATCGTCCGACTACTCAAGGGGATTCATCTGGAGTATTGCCTAAGACAGGTCACTCCGGCCTTTGGGAATCAACTTTTACAGCGATGGGTCTTGCATTACTAGTGCTTGTAGTAGTTAGAGGCAGGAATGGGAAGAGGTATTTATCTTCTATCTTGTTGGTAACTGGAATGGGATCCATACTGCTATCTCCAACAGTCTTAGCAGTGACGAATATCGAGCTCGCTGCATATAATCAAAGTCTTAACTTGGGTCTTAGAGATGCACTGCCAGCGCCATTGAAAATTGACGGTTACGACTATATCGGTTACTTAAAGAATGAAGAACAAAATGATAGTCATTTAGCTCATTCTGCTCTGAAGGAAAATCTGACACTTGATTTAGAGAAAGAGAAGGGAAGTGAACTTAAGCCGAGTGAAACAAATCCTGATATGAAAGAGATTGTTTCGGATAAGGGTGATGCTTTAACTGAGGAAGAAAGAGAAGCTATAGCGGCTAAGGAAAGAGAGTCTGCTCGTCTAAGCACCGTTTATGACTTGCCAGAACTAAAAATTAGTGAGCAGGAGTCAGTTCAAGAACTTCCTTATCAGACAAAATACCAATATTCCGATGAATTGGCTCAAGGGCAATCAAAAGTTATACAATCTGGTGTTCGAGGTCAACGTACAGTAGTGACTCGTCATTTTCGTAAGGATCAAGAAATCGTAAAAAGCGAAATGATTTCTGATCAAGTGACGCTTGAACCTGTTTCTGAAATTATTTTAGTTGGAACAGCTCCAACTAACTCGATACCAAAAGAAACTCCAGTTCACGAAGTTCCAGAATTGGCAGAATATGGCACAACTCCTGAGACAGCGCCAGTTCACGAAGTTCCAGAACTGACGGAATACGGTACAACTCCTGAAATAGCGCCAGTTCACGAAGTTCCAGAATTGACAGAATATGGCACCAGTCCAGAAACAGCGCCAGTTCACGAAGTTTCAGAATTGACAGAATATGGCACCAGTCCAGAAACAGCGCCAGTTCACGAAGTTTCAGAATTGGCAGAGTATGGCACTAGTCCCGAGACATCTCCAGTTCAAGAGATTCCAGAACTAACGGAATATGGGACAAATCCTGATACAGCACCAGTTCACGAAGTTCCAGAATTGGCAGAGTATGGCACCAGTCCAGAAACAGCGCCTATTCATGAGAATTCTGAGTTGGAATTGACTACAAATGATGAGGTTAGAATAGAAAAGATTGATTTTTCTATTGACGAGCAATATACAGATGAAATTCCAGAAGGAAGTCGTCAAATCACAACTCCGGGTGTCCAAGGTGAACGTACGATTAAGACCCGAGTCTACAGTTCCAATGGTCAAGTTGTCGACCGTCAAGAGTTATCTAATGAAGAAACCTTGGCTCCGGTAACACAAATTGTCAAAGTCGGCACAGCTAAGCCAACTATGGTACCGAATGAAGCTCCGAAAGCAGACGTTCTGCCAGAGTATCCGCTAACTTACACTGACGAAATTCGCGTTGAGAAGATTAACTTCACAATTCGTGAAGAAGAAACGGATGAGCTTGTTCGAGATGCTCGTCAGATTGCAACTCCGGGTGTCCAAGGTGAGCGTACCATTAAGACTCGCGTATATAGCTCTAACGGTCAGGAAATCGATCGTCAAGAGTTATCTAATGAAGAAACCATGGCTCCCGTAACGCAAATCGTCAAAGTCGGCACAGCTAAGCCAACTATGGTACCAAATGAAGCACCGAAAGTAGACGCTTTGCCAGAGTATCCGGTGACTTATACCGACGAAACCCGCGTAGAGAAAATTGCGTTCAATATCGAGGAGCAATATACCGATGAGCTAGTTCAAGATGCTCGTCAAATCACAACTCCGGGTGTCCAAGGCGAACGTACCATTAAGACCCGTGTCTACAGTTCTAACGGTCAAGAGGTTGACCGTCAAGAACTTTCGAATGAAGAAACCATGGCTCCCGTAACACAGATTGTTAAAGTCGGAACTGCTAAACCAAGCATGGTACCAAGCGATGCACCGAAAGCAGACGCTCTGCCAGAGTATCAGCTAACTTATACCGACGAAACTCGGGTTGAGAAAATTAACTTCACAATTCGTGAAGAAGAAACGGATGAGCTTGTTCGTGATGCCCGTCAAATAACAACTCCAGGAGTCCAAGGCGAACGTACCATTAAGACTCGTGTCTACAGTTCTAACGGTCAAGAGGTTGACCGTCAAGAACTTTCGAATGAAGAAACCTTGGCTCCCGTAACACAGATTGTCAAGGTCGGCACGGCTAAGCCAAACATAGTACCGAACGAAACACCAAAAGCAGACGCTCTGCCAGAGTATCCACTGACATATACCGATGAAACTCGCGTTGAGAAAATAGCCTTCAACATCGAGGAGCAATATACGGATGAGCTAGTTCAAGATGCTCGTCAAATCACAACTCCGGGTGTCCAAGGCGAACGTACCATTAAGACCCGAGTCTACAGTTCCAACGGTCAAGAGGTTGACCGCCAAGAGTTGTCTAATGAGGAAACTTTGGCGCCCGTAACACAGATCGTCAAAGTCGGAACTGCTAAACCAACCATAGTACCGAATGAAGCACCGAAAGCAGACGCTCTGCCAGAATATCCACTGACATATACAGATGAAACGCGCGTAGAAAAAGTCAACTTTAGCATTCGTGAAGAAGAAACGGATGAGCTTGTTCGAGATGCTCGTCAAATCGCAACTCCGGGAGTTCAAGGTGAGCGTACGATTAAGACCCGTGTCTACAGTTCCAATGGTCAAGTTGTTGACCGCCAAGAACTTTCGAATGAAGAAACCTTGGCTCCGGTAACACAGATCGTCAAAGTCGGAACTGCTAAACCAACCATAGTACCGAATGAAGCACCGAAAGCAGACGCTCTGCCAGAATATCCACTGACATATACAGATGAAACGCGCGTAGAAAAAGTCAACTTTAGCATTCGTGAAGAAGAAACGGATGAATTGGTTCGTGATGCCCGCCAAATCACAACTCCAGGAGTTCAAGGTGAGCGTACCATTAAGACCCGTGTCTACAGTTCCAATGGTCAAGTTGTTGACCGCCAAGAACTTTCGAATGAAGAAACCTTGACTCCAGTAACGCAAATCGTCAAAGTCGGAACGGCTAAGCCAACCATGGTACCGAGCGAAGCACCAAAAGCGGAAGCTCTGCCAGAGTATCCGCTAACTTACATTGACGAAACGCGCGTAGAGAAAATAGCCTTCAACATCGAGGAGCAACATACGGACGAATTGGTTCAAGATGCTCGTCAAATCACAACTCCGGGAGTCCAAGGTGAACGAACTATCAAGACTCGCATTTACAGTTCTAACGGTCAGGAAATCGACCGTCAAGAACTTTCGAATGAAGAAACCCTAGCTCCAGTAACGCAAATTGTCAAAGTCGGAACTGCTAAACCAACCATGGTACCGAACGATCCACCGAAAGCAGACGCTTTAGAAGAGTTCGATTTAATTTCACTGCATAATCTCTTGGCAGAAGCGGATCAGATTAAAGATCAGGCCCGTTATTTCAACGATAGTCAGAGTCATCAAACTAACTATGATGCTGCTTTGACGGCTGGTCAAGCGATTCTGAGCCAATCCCAAGCCAGCCAAGCAGAAGTCAACCAACTGGTGGAACAAATCAATCAAGCCAAGGCGCAATTAAGTGGTCTTGAAGTTGTTAAAACAGCTCTTCAGACTGAGTACGATTTAAATCCAACGGTTAAAACTTCGGTTAAATATAAGAATGCGGATTCAGATAAGCAGACAGCTTATACTGACGAATTGACCAAGGCAGAGGGAATTTTGAACAATCAAACTGCTACACAAGTGCAAGTCAACCAAGCTCTTGTTAGCTTGACAGCAGCCAAAGAAGCACTAAATGGAGTGCCTAAAGTCAAGCCGACTGTTTCCATTCTAAGTCTGACTGAGAATGCTGATGATAAGTCGGTGACGGTCCAATATAGATTGGAAGACCAGACCCAGTCCTTCCGTTCAGCGACTGCAGAATTGTACCAGGGAGATCAGCTGATTCGAACTCTTCCAATTACCAACTTTGCTGGCAGCTTGAAAATTGGCGACCTAGACTACTACACAGGCTACACTCTAAAAACCAAGTTGACTTATGAACTGGATAATGGCAGCTTTACTGAGTTTGAAACAGACAGTCGTAACTTTGAGCTAGAATACAAGAAGATTGCCTTCCGTGATATTGATTCCGTTGAGTTTTATCATAAAGAAAACGACCAATACAAGCGCTTTGTATCGATGAGCTCCATGCCTACGGATCTGTCTACCTACTTCGTTAAGATCAAATCAAGCGAATCCAAGGAAATTCTCCTACCAGTTCATAGCATTTCTGAAGCAGAGAAAGATGGCAAGGCCGTCTATAAGCTTAATGTAACCCTTCCTGAACTCGTCCAAGAAAGTGAGACGGGCTATAAGTCTGGGCACGATTTCTATATCAGTAAGGCAGTCCCAAGTCAGCAAAATGTCTACACTAGCTTTGCTGGATTGGTAGACGCTATGAAGCGAAATATGGCAGGAAATTATGTTCTGGGAGCTGATTTGGATGCGAGCGAGGTCAACCTAGCTCCTGCGGATTATGTCTACCTCAAAGGGAACTTCACCGGTAGTCTGACAGGTAGTCAAAATGGCAAGCAATATGCGATTTACAATCTAGCCAAACCTTTATTTGAAAACCTCAAGAGTGGATCTGCCATTTCCAATATCGACTTTAAAGATGTGAATATCGTGGGTACCTATGACTCAGCAGCACTTGCACGCAATGCGGAGAATGCGCGAATCACAGATGTTTCTGTTCAGGGGAGAGTATCGGTAGTAGGCAACGCCTCTAACGTAGCGGGTCTAGTAGTTAATGGAACCAATACGAAAATTACCAATAGTTCCTTTACGGGTACCATCCTATCTAACAGTCAACACATCAAAGCTTATAATGTAGGTGGTTTGGTTGCAAACCTTAAAGGAGGAGAGTCTCTTCTTAGCCAAAGTAAAGCAGATGTAACGATTATTAGTGGTGCTCGATCAAATGAACAACGTATCGGTGGTTTGGTTGGACGTCTAGAAAACAATGCTCGAATTACCAAATCTTATGTGGCAGGAAAACTATATAATTCAACCACTAACGGTCAAATCGGTGGAGTGGTCGGCTCGAACTACTTTAATGGTTTAGTTGATAATGTTATCAGTAATGTTAGCGGTACAAATGTTTACAGTATTTCTGGGGATCAGGGCTACAAAAACGACCGCATTACGCAAGCATATAAAGTTGCTAAAAGTGAAACCTTGAAAAACGATCAGTTTGTTACTTCTACAATTACTCAAGAAGAAATGGAAGAAAAACTGACTGCTATGGACATCACGACTAGCCTAGATGACACGAATCTAAATATGCGTTTTGTCGACTATGGTGAGGTAAACAATGCTCAATTTGACCGCGGATATTCTTACGCAAATATGGAGAAACTGCTTCCTTTCTACAATAAAGAAACCATTGTTTCGTTTGCGAACAAGATTCCGAAAGAGCATAAGTTGAACAAGGAGTACCTACTGGATGTTGTTCCGATGAAGGGTGACCAGATTATCACTGATATCCATAGCAATAAAACAGCAATCAATCGTTTGATGCTGCACTATATGGACAATACTATTGACTACCTAGAAATATCTTATCAGGGAGATTTCGTCAACCAAGGTATTGCTGAGTATAGGATGAAGGGATTAGACCTTCTTTATACTCCAGAAGCTTTTGTATCAGATTATACTAGTATTCTAAATCAAGTGTTGTCAGAGCTGAACAAGGTTGTTCTTGATTCGCCAGCTATGCGTACAGCTCTCGGAGTAGCAGCAGACACTTCTTTGGATGAACTATACTTAGACACTGCATTTACGCAGGTGAAAAGCAAGCTATCAGGTGAGCTTCGCAAAGTGCTAGCTATGGATAAGGCTATCAATACTGAAGGTGAAGTAGTTAAGGATTATCTTGTTAAGAAGATTCTTGCTGATAAAGAAGCTTTCCTATTAGGTCTGACTTACCTTAACCGTTGGTATAATATCAACTATGACAACTTTAATGTTAAGGACTTGTCGGCTTACAAGATGGATTTCTATGGTAAGAATGACGTTTCGGTTCTTGATACAATCATTGCTTTAGGGAAATCAGGACTTGAGAATCTCAAGGCTAAGAACAACTATACAGCGTATGATAATTCGCTCTCTGAAGCAACTGGCAAGCGAGGACTCTTCAATTACCTTGAAGGCTACCGTCAGCTCTTCCTACCATACAAGACCAATAATGAATGGCTCAAGACCAATACAAAAGCCTATATTGTTGAGGCTAAGTCCGATGTGCCAGAAGCGAGAAAGCTTCAGGACGCAGCCGAGGGCAAGAGCAAGTACTCTGTCGGTGTGTACGACAAGATTACTGCAGATAATTGGGAACACAAGGGCATGCTCCTGCCACTCTTGACTATGACGGAGAAGGGTGTCTATGCTATCTCTAATATGTCTACCCTCTCTATGGGAGCTTATGATCGCTACCGCCTGGATGCCAATAACAGAGTGCGCACAGACGCTGAGCTAGCCGAGTATGTCGAAGACAGAGTGAGAAAAACAGCTGAATACCAGCGCGACCACTATGATTTCTGGTACAAGATTCTGAGTCCAGAAAGCAAGGACAAGCTCTTCCGTTCGGTTCTGGTGTATGATGGATTCTCATTGGTTGACAAGAATGGTCAAAGATACTGGGCTCCAGCTAATGATAAAAAATCACAGGCTATGCAGGAATTCTTTGGACCAGCTGGCAAGTGGTATCCAAGCAAGGGATATAATGCCTATGCTACGGGTAGTGTAACTCACTTTGATGCTGCTAAATTGTTGGAAGACTATGGAAACTCTGTCTACACCCATGAAATGACCCATAACTCTGACGGTGCAATTTACTTTGAAGGTTATGGTCGTCGTGAGGGACTAGGTGCGGAACTCTATGCTCGCGGACTCTTGCAATCTTCGCCGAGCGCAGATGAACCAACTATTACGCTCAATACTCTCTTCAAGGTGGATAAGGATTCTAAGACACGTATGCATACCTATAATTTCAAGGAACGTGTTCAAAATGAAGCAGACCTGCAACACTATGTCCATGGTATGTTTGACATGATCTACACCTTGGACTATCTAGAAGGTACTTCTATGCTGAAGCAGAGTGATGCTGCCAAGTTACAGTGGTTCAGGAAGATGGAGAATTACTATATTACAGATAAGTATGGCAAGGAGACCCACGCTGGTAACCAGACGCGAAGCTTTACTGCTGAGGAAATCAAGCAACTGAAGACCTTTGACTCCCTGATTGAAAATGATGTGATCACTCGTCGGGAGAATAAGGAAAGTGGGAAATATGGTCGAAATGGCTACCTCAGTCTCAGCCTCTTCTCACCAATTTACTCAGCCTTAAGCAATCCAAATGGAGCACCAGGTGACGTTATGTTCCGTCGCACAGCCTATGAATTACTAGCAGCCAAGGGCTACCATGACGGATTTGTCCCTTATGTTTCTGGTCAGTACTCTCAGGAAGCTTTCGATGAAGGCAAGAAAACGTGGGACGGATGGTCTGGAAGAGATGTTGGTCTCGTGACGGACCAGAAAGTCTTGGAAAATGTATTTAAAGGTGAATACACCTCTTGGGCAGCCTTCAAGAAGGCCATGTATAAGGAGCGAATTGATCAGCTGACCAAGTTGAAGCCAATCACCATTGAGTACGAGCTTAAAAATCCAAACAGTACCAAGAAAGTAACCATTCGTTCTTATGCAGAGATGCAGCAATTGATGGATGCAGCAGTAGCAGAGGATGTACGCAACATTACCAATGCTACTAGCCGTGTCGAAGCTAGCTGGGTCAACCTGCTCAAGAAGAAGATTTACAACGCTTATCTTCGTGAGACAGACGACTTCAGACAGTCTATTTTCAAGAAATAAGGAAACGATTCTGTTTGATTAAAATTTGAAAAATTCCTAGGTTTAAGGCTACCTAGGAATTTTTTCTGTGGTTTCTCCATGATCTTGTTTGTGCATTCAAGACCTGATAAGATAAGAATTTTGACAGCGTAAATGAACTGAAAAGATTAGCAGTTTTTTGTGGCTATTATTTATAGCAAATAAATTGAATAATCTAGTAAATTTCGGTAGAATAGAGGGGATTCAAATCATGATGAAGGAAAGATTAGGAATGAAAAGAAGTTATTTAGGAGAAAAGCACCAGCGTTTTTCATTGAGAAAAGTTTCGGTTGGTCTAGTGTCTGCTCTGGTAGGGGTTTTCTACCTTTTTAGTGGAGGAGGTTCTCTTGCTAGTGTAGCAGCCAGTGAACAGACGCCATCCGTCACAAAACAGATTCACTATAAGTACGTGACAGAGAGTGAACTCACGGACCAAGAAAAGCAGTTGGTAGTCAAAGAATTGCCACAGTTTGCTGAGGAAACAGATGATACTTACTATTTGATTTATCGTCCGACGAGACAGCTGCCTGCAACTGGTCACAGCCAACTCTTTAGCTCAATTGCAGCGGGGGCAGGTATTGTACTACTGGTCGTAGCGATTAAACTGGGCAGAGATGATCGCAAAAAGCTAGCTTCTTTCATGCTCTTGACCAGTCTAGGAAGTCAGCTGATCGCGCCAACTTCCTTGGCTTTGACAAATCAAATGCTGGCAGACTATAATCAGGAATTGACTGTACAGGTCGGGGAAACATTGCAATCCCCACTTACGATTGAAGGCTACCAATATGTAGGGTATTTGAAATCTCAAAAAGAAGTAAACTCTCCACTTGATGGCAAGAAAGAGTTGAATCATTCGGCTCCTATTGATACTCCAGTTCAAACTTCAAACGGAAGTCAAGCGCAGGAAGAGTATCGTGCTCAGAAACCAAGTGAAGCTCCTGTCTTTGAACAACCAGAGTTAAAGGTTGAGAGTAAAGATACGAGTCGTACAGAGATCATTCCTTTCCAAGTAGAGGAAGTAGAAGCAGCTGATTTGCCACAAGGTCAAACTGAGGTGATTCAGGCAGGGAAAAATGGTAGTCGTACCATTGTGACCCGCAGCTACATTTTAAATGGTCAGGTGATCCATACAGAGGAGGTTTCCAATCAGGTAACGACTGAGCCTACTTCTGAGATTAGAAAAGTCGGAAGCAAGGTCCTTTCTCCTACAAAACCAAGCCCAGAGGAGTCCGTTAGTGAAAAACCAACAGATGCTCCTGTAAATGAAGTTCCAAGCTTAAAAGTTGAAGAAAAAGATGTTACCACGACGGTAGCAGAACCCTACACTCGAGAACGAGTAGAGAGTGATAGCTTGCCAGTTGGCCAGACCAAGATAACCCAAGCTGGTCAAGATGGAGTGCGTACAATCGTCACCCGTCAGTACATGGTAGATGGAAAAGTAGAGAGAAGCCAGGAAATCTCTAACGAAGTGACAACTCCTGCAGTATCAGAAATCGTAACAGTTGGAACAGGTCCTGTTAGCGAGAAACCAACAGACGCTCCAATAAATGAAGTTCCAAGCTTAAACGTTGAAGAAAAGGACGTTACTACGACGGTAGCAGAACCCTACACTCGAGAACGAGTAGAGAGTGATAGCTTGCCAGTTGGCCAGACCAAGATAACCCAAGCTGGTCAAGATGGAGTGCGTACAATCGTCACCCGTCAGTACATGGTAGATGGAAAAGTAGAGAGAAGCCAGGAAATCTCCAACGAAGTGACGACTCCAGCGGTCTCAGAGATCGTAACAGTTGGAACACGCCCTGTTAGCGAGAAACCAACAGACGCTCCTGTAAATGAAGTTCCAAGCTTAAACGTTGAAGAAAAGGACGTTACCACAACAGTGGCCGAACCCTATCCAACTAAGGAAGTGGAAAGTGCAGACCTGCCTTTGGGACAAAGGGAAGTTAGCCAAGCTGGTCAAGATGGCGTGCGTACGATTGTGACTCGTCAGTATTTAGTAGATGGAAAAGTCGAAAATACAGAGGAAATCTCTAACACTATCACAAAAGAAGCAGTTCCTCAGATTATCAAAGTCGGTACAAAACCAATTTCTACAAATGCGGATCACGCTCCTGTGGAACCAGAAAAAGGAACCCTCGACCTCGAACCCTTGCACCAATTAGTGGAAGAGGCCGATAGCATCCAGAAAACGCATCAGTATTTCAATGATACCACTGCAGATCAAGAGTCTTATAAACAGGCAGTCGCAAATGCCCAAGCTCTCTTTGAGGCATCTCATGCCAGTCAAGAACAGGTTGATTCCTTGAAAAATGCCCTTGAAACTGCTAAGAATAATCTAGACGGTCAACCTGTTGATAAGAAAACTCTTGGTGTTGAATTTGACATGAAGGATGTGACTCAGTCTACAGTTGCTTACCAGTATGCTGATGAACAAGCCAAACTCCGCTATCGTCGTGCTCTAGATCAGGCCAAGCTCGTTTTGGACAATCCTTTCGCCAATCAAGCCTTGGTCGATCAAGTTCGGACGGATCTCGAGGCAGCTCGTCAAGCTCTGGATGGAGTCAAGAGAAAACCAACCCTCTCTCTAGTCCGTGTCGAGAAGGGAGAAGACAAACGCCAAGTTTCTCTTAGCTATCACTTGACGGATGCTACAGCTAGCTATCAATCAGCCAAAGTGCAGCTATACAAGGGTGAAACGTTAATTAAGGAAGTCGACCTTGTGGACCTCGCTCAAAAATTGACACTTGGTGACTTGGACTACTATACTCCTTATACCCTCAAAACTGTCATGAAATATGACCTGGGTCAAGGGGAACAAACTAGTATAGAGGATCAACGCCCAGTTCAGCTAGATTATAAGAAGGTTGAAATCAAAGACATCGATCGCATCGAGCTGTACGGTAAAGATGGCAGTCACTACCGACGTTACCTATCTCTGTCGGAAGTGCCGTCTGATTTGGACAACTACTATGTCCGCATTCAGTCAGACAAGTTCAAGGACATGCTCTTACCTGTTTCTAAGATTACAGACAAGGGCAATGCCTACTCCGTAACAGTATCAGCCAATCAACTCGTCGAGGGAGAAGGGGACCGTTATCGTCCAGATTACTCTTTTGAACTGCCGAAAACGCCTCTTAGTCAAGAAGGAGTCTATACGTCCTTCAAAACGCTCATAGAGGCTATGAAGTCAAACCCGACTGGAAACTTCAAACTAGGAGCGAATGTTTCAGCAGATGAGATTCAGTTGGAACAGTCTGCGACAAGCTATGTACCAGAAGAATTTTCAGGTAGCCTAACTAGCCGAGTGGATGGAAAAGATTATACCATCTACAACTTGGAAAAACCACTCTTTGCAACCTTGAAAAATGCCACCATCCAGCAACTGACCTTGAAATCGGCTGCAGTTACAGGCAAGGATTCTATAGGGTCCTTGGCTAGCAATGCTCAAAATGCAACGATTACGGATGTTTCTGTAAGTGGTAGTCTATCTGGGAACAAGCATATCGGTGGACTCGTAGGAGTTGCCCAAAACACAAAACTAACCAATGTTGCCTTTAAAGGGTCCATCACCAGCACCCAAGATGGGGGGCAGGAGTACAATATTGGTGGCCTGGTCGGTAATTTCCATGGCAACCAATCACTGGCGCAGAAGAGTCAGGCGGATGTATCTATCCAAGTAACGGGTCGAAATGGAGACCAGCGTGTTGGAGGATTGATCGGTCGTTTGCAGAATGGAGCTAGATTAGAAACTTCTTATGTGTCTGGTTCTATCCAAAATTCAGGCCATTCAGGCCAAGTCGGTGGAGCGATCGGGTCTACTTGGAACAATGGACAGGTCCGAAATGTCTTGACAGGTGTCAAAGTTCAAAATGGGCATGCCATGACAGGAGATCCTTATCCTGAGGCTTCTGTTCGGGACTCTTATGTTCTTGAAGGAACTACAGCAAATCGAAAAGATGAACGTTTTGTCCGTTCTATTTCAGAGGCCGATGCGCAAGCCAAACGTCAGTCCTTTGGAATCACTTCAAACTTGATAGACCAGGAGCCATTGCAGCAAGCTTACCAGCATCAAACAGACTATAGTCGAGTGAGGGGAGCTCAGGAGTCCAGAAAGCAAGCCTACGAAAATGTAGAAAAACTATTACCATTCTACAACAAAGACTTCATCGTTCATACAGCCAACCAATTAGCTGAAGATGATAAACTCAACAAAGTAGCACTGCTAGATGTGGTTCCGATGAAAGATGAGACACTGATAACAGATGTCAACAGCCATAAGGGTGAAATCAATAGACTGATGCTGCATTATGCAGATAAGACGATTGCTTATCTTGATCTGACCTACAAGGGTGATTTTGCCAATGGCCAGATTGCTGAATATAGCATCGCTGATAAGAATTTGCTCTATACTCCAGAGGCCTTCCTATCTGACTACCAGTCCATTAAAGCGAGTGTCTTGGAAGAACTCAAAGCTGTGACCTATGACTCAACTGCAGTGCGTAAAGTATTAGGGATTGGTGAAACAGCTTCCTTAGATGATCTTTATTTGGAAAAAGCCTTTGAACAAACTAAGGCTGAACTAGGTCAGGAGCTCCTCAAGGTGCTTTCAGTTGACAAGTCGATTAACACCCTAGGCCCTGCCGTAGCGGATGCGATTAGCCAAAAGATTCTGCAGCACAAAGAGGCCTTCATGCTTGGTCTGACCTATCTCAACCGATGGTACAATGTCAACTATGGAACGTTCAATACCAAGGATCTTAATGTCTATAAGTTTGATTTCTTTGGCAATCAAGCGGCTTCGACACTGGATACTATCATCGCTCTCGGGAACTCTGGAATGGGCAATCTTCGAGCGCAAAACAACTTCAATGCTTACCGACAATCCCTAGCCAAGGAAAAAGGTAAAGGAGACCTCTTTGCTTACTTAGAAAGTCTGCGTGAACTCTTCTTGCCAAATAAAACCAACAGTGAGTGGTTCAAGGAAAATACCAAGGCTTATATCGTAGAAGCTCGTTCAAGTCTGCCAGAAATTCAGGCTAAGCAAGACAATGCAGATCGTAAGAGTAAGTATACAATCAAGGTCTACGACAGACTGACTCAGGGAGATTGGGGCTTCAAGCAAATGGTTCTCCAGCTTCTGACCTTACCTGAAAGAGATGTCTATATCATCAGCAATATGTCGACCATTGCCTTTGGTAGCTTTGGAGGCTACAGGAAAGAAGGTGGTAGAGTTCTCTCAGGCGAGGAACTCCATCGACACGTTGAAAAACTTGTGGATCAATCAGCTGAATGGCAACGAAACCACTATGACATGTGGTACAACATTTTAAGTCCAAACAGGAAAGACACTCTATTCAGACGGGTGATCGTTACAGACGGTTTCTTTCTTTATAATGATAAAGGCCAGCAATATTGGGCTCCGCGTAATGATAAGACCTCTGTTGCTATGTACAATTTCTTTGGCCCTGCTGGCAAGTATCACGGAGACAATGGACTAGGGGCCTTTGCCAATGGTTATGAAGTCTTCTACGTCTATGATCAGATGCTGGGAGCTTCTGGAACCATGGTCTATACCCATGAAATGACCCACAACTCGGATGGTTCTATCTATTTTGAAGGACATGGTCGTCGTGAGGGTGAAGGACCTGAGAGCTTTGCTACAGGGATGTTAGAGTCTGTAACCAATGTTAGCGAAAAAGGTCTCGTACTTAATAGCTTCTATCAAGGAGATAAAGATTCGACCACACGTTACCATACCTATGACCCTGTTGCCCGATTCTCCTCAGCAGATGCTCTTCGCGACTACATGCATGGAGTCTTTGACGTACTGAACCTTCTGGATTATGTAGAAGGGGATGTTGTTACTGGTGTTCTAACTGATCAACAGAAAATGAAATGGTACCGCAAGGCTGAAAATTATAAATTTGAGAATACGTCTTATGGTAAACAAGCTCACGCTGATGATCGAATTGTCCCTATAACTGCCGAAGAAGCAGCCAAACTAAAATCTGTTGATGCCCTGGTTGATCATAATATCATTGGTCGTCGCGATGGTTGGGATAGAGCTAGCTTTGGACGAAATGGCTACTATGTCATCAATATGTTTGCTTCCTTCTATGCAGCTCTGGACAATCCAACTGGTGCACCTGGGGGACTTATGTTCCGCCGTAGAGCCTATGAATTGCTTGGAGACAAGGGTTACCAGCAAGGATTTGTCCCATATGTATCTGGCCAATACGCTGGCCAAGCCCTAAAAGAAGGAAACAAGACCTACTCAATCTGGAACAGAGGAGATGTCGGAGTAGTTGGAGATGATTTGGTTTTCAAAAATCTCTATGGTAGCCAGTATGAATCATGGAAGGATTTGAAGAAAGCCATGTTGAATGAGCGATACAACAAGGCTCAAAACTTCCTTCGCCCTATCACTATCGAGTTTGAAGCAGGAAAACTAGATAGCAAACGACAAATTACGATTTCTTCTTATGAGGAATTACAAGATTATATGTACTTAGCAGTACTAGCGGATGCCTCAGCTAAGAACATTGATCGTGCCTTATCAGACAGCTCTAAGAGCAGTGTCGCCCAACTCAAGTATCGTATTTTCAATGCTTATCTACGTGCTACAGACGATTTCAGACAGTCCATCTTTGAAAGATAAGTCTCTTGCAAAAACAGACACGAAAAAAGAAGATCCAAGTGATCTTCTTTTTTTAGGTGAATGGCTTGCTCAGTGGAGAAGACGAATGAATTTACAAACAAATTGATACATGACAGAGTTATTACTCTAAATGTTTGGAGAGAAATTTGAAATCATTCACCATCTAGTATACTCGTTTTAAAATTTCTTTTGTTTTTCATGAAAATATGATAAAATGATAGTTGTAAAATTTTTTTAAGGAGATTCGGATGAAAACAAAAGCACTTGCTCGCGTAAATGCGATTTTTGGTCTTATTTCAGGTATCGTCTTGCTGTTGGCACCTCTTGTTATGTTTATGATAGCTGTTGGGGCTGCTGCGGCGACGGAGGACTCTGATGCAACAGTTGGTATATTGACGATTTTTTCAATCATTTTGGCATTGGTAAAAATTGCTGTCTTGGTTTTAGGAATTGTGTCTATTGTCTATTACAAGGACGATGAACGTGTGACGCCAGCACCGTCTGTTTTGTTTATCGTAGGTGGTTCTGTTGGATTGATCCCATTCTTGGGATGGGTAGGAGGAATTCTGACAATCATTGGTGGATCCCTCTATTTTGGACTTTTGAAAAAATTCGAAATTCAAGAATAATGACTTTTTGTTAGGATTATTTTCAAATAAGAGAAGGCGGTTAGCCTTCTTTTTTGTCATCAATCAGGGGGAAATTTGACAGGATAAATAAGCATTGACAATCGTAAAATCTAAAGCATTTATTTGAGACAAGCAACTCTTTTTATAGTATAATGGTGGATGTGAAATACCTATATCAAAATATAATGCTAGTTATTTTCTTGATAGAGGTTGAAAAGTTGAGAGGATTTAGAATGAAAAAGTTTTTTGGAGAGAAGCAGCATCGTTTCTCCTTACGAAAATTAGCAATTGGACTTGTGTCAGCTTCGATTTCAAGCCTATTTTTTGTGTCCATTGCGAGCAGTGGGATCGTATTTGCTCAAGAAAATGCAGCTGTTCACTACAAATATGTGACGGATACAGAGCTAAGTAGTCAAGAGAAGGACTTGATTGTAAAGGGCATTCCTAAAATTACGGAAGATAGTGAGAGCACCTATTATCTAGTCTACCGTATGGATGAGAAAGCTCAGCTGGGTCAGTTGCCCAATACAGGTGGGCAGAATAGCCTTACTAGTGTTTTAACTGGTGGAGTCCTAGCTTCGATTGGCCTTCTTATTTTTGTCGTATCGAAAAAGAAAGGCAAAAAGAAAGCACTGTTGAAAGTTGTCTTGATAACAGGAATGGGCAGTGGTTTGGCTTCTTCGGTTCATGCTATCGAAAATCAACTTTTGCTCCAATACAATCAGGAATACCAATTATCTCAAGGAGATAGTCTGCCTTTGCCACGCGCCCTGTCAGGATATACCTACCTAGGCTATATTAAGCAAGACAAAGAGATTAATCAGCAAGAAACTGCTGCTAGGGATCAGAAATTTGACTACACGGTTCAGCCTCATTTTCAGACCAATGAAGGTAGACAAAGGGCAGGAGATGAGCAGAAAGCTCCATCTCCTACACTCCCTGCTGACAAGCCAATCCCATCTCAAGATTCATCCAATCAAAATCCATCTGGTCTTGCTAGTGTAGATCCTCAGGATGAAGTCTTGGCTGGTCGCGTGAACAAACCAGAGCTCCTATACAAAGACCAAGAAATTGTAACCAAACTAGATGTTCCAGAACTGGTTCAGGAAAATCCAGAACTAACAGAGGGAACCATCCATGTCAAACAAGAAGGTCGTGCTGGGAAGAAGGTTGAAGTCGTTCGCATTTTCACTGTTGAAAACCAAGAAATTTCCCGAGAAGTTCTATCAACTAAATTAGAAGAAGCCCTGCCACGTATAGTAGAAAAAGGGACTAAGAAGGCAGTTGTGCCGAGTGAAGCACCTCAGTCTGCAAAAAAAGGAGAGCCTGAGACCCAGGCTCCATTACCAGAATACAATGGGAATCAAGCGGGAACGATTGTAGCCCCAGAGATAGCCGAAAAACCAGAATATACTGGCACCCAAGCTGGAGCAGTCGTTGAACCCGAGCAAGTTGCTCCGCTACCTGAGTATCAGGGAACGCAAGCTGGTGCCATCGTTGAACCGGAACAAGTTGAGCCAGAGGTTGGGGGCGTCCAGTCTGGTGCTTTGGTGGAACCAGAAACAGCTGACAAACCAACCTATACAGGCGAGCAGTCTGGAGCAATCGTAGAGCCTGAACAGGTACCACCAACACCAGAGTATAAAGGAACTCAAGCGGGAGCGATTGTAGGCCCAGAGACAACCGAAAAACCTGAGTATAC
The DNA here is from genome assembly GCF_000960035.1 of Streptococcus oralis subsp. oralis. Classification (GTDB taxonomy): domain Bacteria; phylum Bacillota; class Bacilli; order Lactobacillales; family Streptococcaceae; genus Streptococcus; species Streptococcus oralis_G. The sequence continues at coordinate 1,091,416 of NZ_JYGR01000005.1, read as the reverse complement.
AGATACGCAATCAGGTGCGATTGTGGAACCAGAGACCCAGTCTTCCCTACCGGAATATACAGGTGAGCAATCTGGTGCAATAGTAGCCCCAGAGACAACTGAAATACCAGAATATACAGGCACTCAAGCAGGAGCCGTCGTTGAACCGGAACAAGTCGCTCCTCTTCCAGAATATACTGGTAATACTGAGCAAGTAAAACCAGAAGCTCCGACAGAGAAACCAAAAGAAAAAGATCCAGAGAAGACGCTTGAGCTAAGAAATGTTTCGGATCTGGAGTTGTATAGTCAGACCAATGGTACTTACAAACAACACGTTTCTTTAGACGGTGTCCCAAGTAATCCAGACACTTACTTTGTCAAGGTTACATCTTCGTCGTTTAAAGATGTCTATCTACCAGTCGCTTCAATAACGGCTGAAACGAAAGATGGCCAGCCAGTTTATAAAATCACAGCCAAGGCTGAGAAACTCCAGCAAGAGCTAGAAAATAAATATGTTGATAATTTCACCTTCTACCTAGCTAAGAAGGCTACAGAGGAAACGACAACCTTTACTTCCTTTAGCAACCTAGTCAAAGCTATCAACCAGAATCTCTCTGGAACCTATCATTTAGCAGCCAGTTTGAATGCCAACGAAGTGGAGTTAGAGCCTGAAGCTAAATCCTACATCAAGGGTACCTTTACTGGTCAGCTGATCGGTGAAAAAGATGGCAAGCAGTATGCTATTTACAACTTGAAAAAGCCTCTGTTTGAAACCTTGAGTGGCGCCACAGTAGAAAAATTGAGTCTGAAAAATGTCTCTATTTCAGGGAAAGATGATATCGGTTCACTGGCCTATGAAGCCCAGAATGGCACAAAGATTAAACAAGTTCATGTCGATGGTGTTCTGGCCGGTGAACGTGGTATCGGTGGTTTGCTGGCTAAGGCTGATCAATCAAGCATCACAGAGAGCAGTTTCAAGGGAAGAATTATCAACACGTATGAAACGACTGCTGCCTATAATATCGGTGGTCTGGTCGGTCATTTGACAGGTAGCAGGGCTTTGCTGACGAAGTCAAAAGCGACAGTAGCCATTTCATCTAACACAAATAGTTCAGATCAGACTGTGGGTGGTCTTGCAGGTCTAGTAGATCAGGATGCACAAATCCAAGATAGCTATGCTGAAGGCGATATTAACAATGCCAAGCACTTTGGTAGAGTCGCGGGAGTAGCAGGCTATTTGTGGGACCGAACTTCTAATCTAGAAAAGCATGCTGGAAGTTTGACCAATGTCCTCAGCGATATCAATGTAACCAACGGCAATGCCATCACTGGTTACCACTATAATGATATGAAGGTGAAGGACACATTCAGCAGCAAGGCCAACAGAGTCTACAATGTCACCTTGGTCAAGGATGAGGTCGTCAGCAAGGAATCCTTTGAAGAAAGAGGGACAATGCTAGATGCTTCCCAAATCGAAAGCAAAAAAGCAGCCATCAATCCTCTCACTCTACCAATAGTGGAGCCCCTCTCAACAAGTGGCAAGAAGGACAGTGACTTTTCTAAGGTGGACCATTATCAAGCTAAGCGCGACTTGGCTTATAAGAACATTGAAAAATTGTTACCTTTCTACAACAAGGCAACCATCGTCAAATACGGAAATCTGGTCAATGAGAACAGTCTTTTATATCAAAAAGAACTCTTGTCAGTAGTCATGATGAAGGATAACCAAGTCATCACAGACATTGTTTCTAACAAAGAGACTGCAAACAAACTCTTGCTACACTACAAGGACCATTCATATGAGAAACTCAATCTCAAATACCAGGCTGATTTCGCCAATTTAGCAGAATATAGTCTAGGAAATACGGGACTTCTCTATACTCCAAACCAATTCCTGTATGACCAAAGCTCTATCATCAAACAAGTCTTACCTGACTTACAAAAGGTTGACTACCGCTCAGAAGCAATCAGAAAGACACTCGGTATTTCTCCAAAAGTCGAGCAGACTGAGCTCTACCTTGAAGACCAGTTCGCCAAAACCAAGGAACATCTGGAAGACAGTTTGAAAAAACTCTTGTCAGCGGATGCTGGACTGGCTGGTGACAACCCAGTTACCAAGGGCTATCTTGTAGATAAAATCAAACGCAACAAGGAAGCCTTGCTACTTGGCTTGACCTATCTGGAACGTTGGTACAACTTCAGCTATGGTCAGGTAAACGTCAAAGACCTGGTTCTGTACCACCTGGACTTCTTTGGTAAGGGAAATGCTTCACCACTGGACACTCTGATTGAGTTAGGTAAATCTGGCTTTAACAATCTTCTAGCTAAGAATAATGTCGATACTTATTCTATTAGTCTAGCTAGTCATCATGGAACGACAGATTTATTTAGCACGCTAGAACATTACCGAAAAGTCTTTTTACCAAATACAAGCAACAATGACTGGTTTAAATCAGAGACTAAGGCTTACATCGTCGAAGAAAAATCCAATATTGCAGAGGTTAAAGCCAAGCAAGAGCAAGCTGAGACTAAGTATTCTATCGGTGTCTATGACCGAATCACGAGTGCCACATGGAAATACCGCAATATGGTCTTGCCTCTCCTAACCTTGCCAGAAAGATTAGTCTTTGTCATCTCAACCTTGTCTAGTCTAGGATTTGGAGCCTATGATCGCTACCGCAATAGTGAGCATAAAGCGGGCAAGGCTCTCAATGACTTTGTTGAAGAAAATGCGCGTGAAACAGCCAAACGCCAGCGAGATCACTATGATTATTGGTATCGTATTTTAGATGAACAATCACGTGAAAAACTCTATCGTACCATCTTGCTTTATGATGCTTATAAGTTTGGGGATGACACAACCTCAGGAAAAGCTACATTGGAGGCTAAGTTTGATAGTTCCAATCCAGCCATGAAGAACTTCTTTGGACCAGTTGGCAATAAGGTAGTTCACAACCAGCATGGAGCCTACGCTACAGGGGATGGTGTCTACTATATGTCTTACCGTATGCTAGACAAGGATGGAGCCATTACATATACCCATGAGATGACCCATGATTCGGATCAGGATATCTACCTTGGCGGCTATGGTCGAAGAAGCGGCTTGGGACCAGAGTTCTTTGCAAAAGGCTTATTGCAAGCCCCTGACCAACCGAGTGACGCAACCATTACCATCAATTCTATCTTGAAACACTCAAAATCAGATAGTACAGAGGGATCCCGTCTGCAAGTCTTGGATCCGACAGAGAGATTCCAAAACGCAGCAGATCTTCAGAACTATGTCCATAACATGTTTGACCTTATCTACATGCTGGAATATCTCGAAGGGCAATCAATCGTTAACAAACTAAATGTTTACCAGAAAATGGCGGCTCTCAGAAAAATTGAGAACAAGTATGTGAAAGATCCAGCAGATGGAAATGAGGTTTATGCCACTAACGTAGTCAAAGAATTGACAGAAGAAGAGGCCCGAAACCTGAATAGTTTTGATAGTTTGATTGACCATAACATCTTGTCAGCTCGTGAGTACCAGACTGGCGACTATGAACGAAATGGCTACTATACAATTAAACTCTTTGCCCCAATCTTTTCAGCTCTCAGCAGTGAGAAAGGCACGCCAGGGGACCTTATGGGACGTCGGATCGCTTACGAACTTTTGGCTGCCAAAGGCTTTAAGGATGGAATGGTACCTTATATCTCCAACCAATACGAAGAAATTGCCAAACAAAAAGGTAAAACCATCAATCTCTATGGTAAAGAACGCGGATTGGTTACAGATGATCTTGTTTTGGAAAAGGTATTTGAAGGCAAGTATGCATCTTGGGCAGATTTCAAGAAAGCCATGTACAAAGAACGTGTGGATCAGTTTAAAAACTTGAAACAAGTGACCTTTAAAGATCCGACAAAACCATGGCCAAACTATACGACAGAGACCATCAATCAAGTGAGTGAATTGCAAGCCCTCATGGACCAAGCTGTTCTCAAGGATGCTGTAAGTCCTCGTTGGAGCAACTATAATCCAGAGTATGACAGTGCCGTTCATAAGTTGAAGAGAGCAATCTTTAAAGCTTATCTTGACCAAACAAAAGACTTCAGAACCTCTATTTTTAAGAAATAAGGGTTGGAAAATGAAAAGGGAGGATCGACAGATCTTCTCTTTTTATGTTCGGATGTCTGAAAGCTGGTAAGCGATTTGTTTGTGACGGAGAAGGTCTTTTGTTTCTGGAGCAAATATGGTAGAATGATAGCTACGAGAGAAGGAGGTTTTTATGGAGAGAGATAGATTGGTTCGACTCAATTGGAGACTGGGCATGCTGGCAGGTATAACCTTGCTTTTGGGACCTGTCCTACGATTTTTGCTATCCTATACTGGTGCCCTCATCTATAAAGATCCTTCAAAAATGCTGGTTGTCACGGTTGCCTTTTCCCTGCTCCTGACATTTTTTAAGATTTTGATAATTGCATTTGGGACCTTTATGCTAATCTATTTCGAAGAAGATCAACAACTTCGAAAGCTGCCTTCTGTTTTATTTATCATTGGTGGCGTGCTGGGCTTTCTTTCAGCGACCGAGTGGATAGGAGGATTTCTAATCATTAAAGGTGCTGTTACTTTTTCTAAATTTTTAAAAGAAGTCCGTGGCCTTGTCTGATCGTCTAGTGAAACAACCCGTTTGAGGGTTGTTTTTTATTTAAAGAATTATCTGGCGAAAGAATATGTTAGCAAAATGCTTTTTTTTTATAAGAAAACATGATGTAATACAACTTGAAAAAATAAAAAGAGAATATTATGAAATAATCTTTCATTGCATCGTATTTAAAAGCTTCCATTACTTTAGAGGGAGTCTTTATAAAAACTTCTAACCCTAATACTATTTTAAAAGTTATTCCACTGGGTTCTCAAAATAAAACAATTCCTGTTGACCATGTTGCAAGTGTAGATAGTTCATTTCGTATTGATTTCAAATCATTTGCTTGGGGTATAATTTTCGCTCTTATTGACCTTTCAATGATGCAAAATTCATTTATCGGAGGATTGATATTAGCGGCATATGATGTATTAACAGTGCTAAGCGCTTTTCAGACTCTACTAGTTTTGCATCTTACTTCTGGTGGAACACATGTTGTCAGTGTGGTAGTATTTGAAAAAGCTAATCTTGAAAATTGCAAAGAAACAATTGAAGGTCTAATTCATAATCGTTACAATGATACTAATGTAACTAAGAATACTGATCGTATAATTGATGCTTTAAATAACAAATAATTGCAATCGTTTCTTGATTGAATATCGCGAATTAATAATAACTAGATGAGAGGACACTGTTCTCTCTTTTTAGTTGATTTTAACTAGCTTTTTTGTGAAAAATTGTGTAAAATAGAATAGATAAACGAGGGCAACCTCGAAAAATAAAAGGAGAATCCATCTAATGGTAAAATTGGTTTTTGCTCGCCACGGTGAGTCTGAATGGAACAAAGCTAACCTTTTCACTGGTTGGGCTGATGTTGATTTGTCTGAAAAAGGAACACAACAAGCGATTGACGCTGGTAAATTGATCAAAGAAGCTGGTATCGAATTTGACCAAGCTTACACTTCAGTATTGAAACGTGCGATCAAAACAACAAACTTGGCTCTTGAAGCTTCTGACCAATTGTGGGTTCCAGTTGAAAAATCATGGCGCTTGAACGAACGTCACTACGGTGGTTTGACTGGTAAAAACAAAGCTGAAGCTGCTGAACAATTTGGTGATGAGCAAGTTCACATCTGGCGTCGTTCATACGATGTATTGCCTCCAAACATGGATCGTGATGATGAGCATTCAGCACACACTGACCGTCGTTACGCTTCACTTGACGACTCAGTTATCCCAGATGCTGAAAACTTGAAAGTGACTTTGGAACGTGCCCTTCCATTCTGGGAAGACAAAATCGCTCCAGCACTTAAAGATGGTAAAAACGTATTCGTAGGAGCTCACGGTAACTCAATCCGTGCCCTTGTAAAACACATCAAACGCTTGTCAGATGACGAAATCATGGACGTGGAAATCCCTAACTTCCCACCATTGGTATTCGAATTTGACGAAAAATTGAACGTAGTTTCTGAATACTACCTTGGAAAATAATCTATAAACAGAAAGCCTAGGATTCCTAGGCTTTTTTGTATCTAAGTTTAAAAAAAGGCAATTTAGCTAATTGAAAAAGTATAAAATGAGAGGATATAGCTTATGAAATAGTAAGTTGTATGAATTAATCTTCTTTTGATTCGTAGCTCCAGTGTTCGTAGTTATAGGTTGATAAGATTATATCCGTGATTTCTTCCGGTTCTTCTTGAGCTCCCCCAGCAATCCAAAGAGAAATAATTCCTTCAATACTTGATAAGAAGATTTCCAAAGCGTATTTGTGAGGAATTTGGAAGTTTTCAGATAAGAAATGACGAGTCTTTTCTTTTTGATTTTCAGTTAGAATAATGCTACTTAGAAATTCACGAATTGCACCACGAAAGTCTATGTAATGACTTTGGGACAAGGCGTTGATGAGGCGTTCGTTCGAACGTAATATATAGAAATTTGCTAACATAAACTTTCTAGGAGATTCTCTTTCTTTTTCTAAAAAAATGTAGAGCTGGGAAATGATTTCACTTTTAAAACTGTCAATCATTTGATATTTGTCTTCATAGTGTAGATAGAAAGTTCCCCTATTAATTCCTGCGCGTTTGCAGAGTTTACTAATTGATATATTTTCAAATTTCTCCTCTGATAGCAGCTGAATCAAAGCTTCTTTGATGTCTTCCTTAGTAGTAGTTTTTCGTTTCTGAACCATTTCTCTTCCTTTTTCTTAAATCAACACTTTGTTGATTTTTGATTATTGCTTTTTGACTTAGCCCATTATATAATATTTGTGATTTAGAATCAACACCTTGTTGATTTAAGAAAATGAGCTTTGAAAAGGAGATAAACGATATGGCTTATATTGAAATGAAACACAGCTACAAGCGTTACCAGGTTGGGGATACGGAGATTGTGGCTAATCGTGATGTGAATTTTGAAATTGAAAAAGGGGAGCTGGTTATCATACTTGGTGCTTCAGGTGCTGGAAAATCAACCGTTCTCAATCTCCTAGGAGGTATGGATACCAATGATGAGGGGAAGATTTGGATTGATGGTGCCAATATTGCCAACTATAGTTCGCACCAACGAACAAACTATCGTCGTGAAGGTGTAGGTTTTGTTTTTCAATTTTACAATCTGGTCTCCAATCTGACAGCCAAGGAAAACGTGGAACTGGCCTCAGAAATCGTGACAGATGCCTTAGATCCAGAGCAGGTTTTGACAGATGTAGGGCTAGGTCATCGCCTCAATAACTTTCCAGCCCAGCTTTCTGGAGGGGAGCAACAGCGAGTCTCCATCGCACGGGCAGTAGCCAAAAATCCTAAAATTCTCCTCTGTGATGAACCGACAGGTGCCTTGGATTATCAGACGGGGAAGCAAGTCTTGAAAATTCTCCAAGACATGTCTCGTCAAAAAGGAGCGACGGTGATTATCGTGACCCACAATGGCGCGCTAGCCCCTATTGCAGATCGGGTGATTCACATGCGCGATGCAACGGTTAAGAGCATGACGATTAATAAGCATCCGCAGGATATCGATACATTGGAGTATTAGTATGAAAAAAACATATCGGAAAGACCTATTTCAGTCAGTGAGGACTTCAAAGGGTCGCTTTGTTTCTATCTTAACCTTGATGATGCTGGGTTCTTTAGCCTTAGTTGGCCTCAAAGTGGCCAGTCCAAATATGGAACGTACAGCAGAAGATTATCTCCGTAAAGCCAATACTCTGGATTTTGCCGTGATAGCTGATTATGGCTTGGACAAAGAAGACCAAGACGAACTAAAGACCCTTCAAGGAGCAAGTGTAGAGTTTGGCTATATGGCAGACCTAACCGTTGAACATAGTGAAGAAGCGGTTCGACTTTATTCCAATCCAGAGGAGATTTCAACCTTCCAAGTGACAGAAGGGCGACTGCCAGAAGCTGATGAGGAAATTGCCCTAGCCGACTTCTGGAAAGACCGCTATCATATTGGAGAGACCATTACCTTTACCAAGAAAGAAGAAAAGTCTGTTCTAAAATCCCAAACTTTCACAATTACTGGATTTGTTCAGTCGGGTGAAATCCTTTCTAAAGAAGATTTAGGAAGTGCTAGTAGTGGAAATGGAAGCTTGGCTGGCTATGGAGTGATTTTACCAAGTCAGTTTGATTCAGATGTTTATAGTATTGCGCGTGTGCGCTATGATGATTTAAAAAATCTGGATGCTTTTTCATCAGACTATAAGACCAAACGAACCCAACACCAGGAAGAGTTGCAAGAATTGCTGGCCGATAATGGTCAAAAAAGATTAGCAAGTATCAAAACAAATGGGCAAAAGAGCCTGGAAGAGGGAAAAGAACAGCTCCAAACTGCTGAAAGCAACCTTGAAAATGGCAAGAGTCAGTTAGAGCAGGCCGAAAGTCGCTTGAAAACGCAAGAAGAACAAGCGACCGCTTTACCAGAACCACAAAAGAGTCAAGCCAAGGGACAGCTGACAAAAGCAAAGGAAGAACTGGCGACTAAAAAAGAAAAACTGGCTCAGACAGAGAGTGATTTAACTAAGGAAAAAGAGAAGCTAGAACAGCGTCAGAAAGAGCTTGATGAACTGACAGAGCCAAAATACCACGTATACAATCGCGAAACCATACCAGGTGGACAAGGCTACCTCATGTACAGCAATGTATCAACAAGTATCCGTTCTATCGGAAATATTTTCCCCGTGGTGCTATATATGGTCGCTGCAATGGTGACCTTTACAACGATGACTCGCTTTGTAGACGAAGAGCGCACAAACGCCGGTATTTTTAAGGCCTTGGGTTACCGTAATCAAGATATAGTTGCCAAGTTTGTTCTCTATGGTTTTCTTGCAGGAACTGTGGGAACCATTATAGGAACGCTACTAGGACATTATTTTTTAGCAGGTGTTATTTCGGATGTTTATACAGCTAGAGTGGTTGTTGGAAAAAGTCACGAGTATTTCTATTGGTCTTATAGTCTCCTTGCCCTAGCCTTGAGTTGGGTATCTAGTGTTTTGCCGGCTTATCTGGTGGCGCGGAGGGAATTACACGATGAAGCAGCCCAACTCTTACTCCCAAAACCTCCCGTTAAAGGATCAAAGATTTTGCTGGAACGCCTGAGCTTTATTTGGAATCGTCTGAGCTTTACTCATAAGGTTACGGCAAGAAATATTTTCCGTTATAAGCAACGGATGTTGATGACCATTTTTGGAGTTGCAGGTTCGATGTCTCTCTTATTTGCCGGTCTTGGCATTCAGTCTTCTGTAGGAGGAGTTTCCGAGCGCCAATTTGAACAAATCCAGCAATACCAGATGATTGTAGCAGAAAAGAGCAGTGCCAGTGAGCAAGAAAAAGAAGATCTAGAAAGTGCCTTGCAAGCTGAATCGATCCATGCTTATCAAAAGATTTACTCTAAAACCATTGAAAAAGATTTCAAAGGAAAAGCAGGACTTCAGACTATCACCATAATGGTCACAAGAAGAGAAGACTTCAAGCCTTTTATCGCATTACAGGAAAATGGGCAAGAGGTGGAGTTCACTGATGGAGCTGTCGTTAGTCAAAAACTAGCTCAACTAGCAGATGTTAATGTTGGAGATAAGCTAGAGCTTGATGGGAAAGAAATCAAGGTCTCGGCGATTTCTGAAAACTACGTTGGACACTTTGTTTATCTCAACCGAGCGACGTATGAACAAGTCTACAGCACCAGTCCGAAAGACAATACCTACCTAGTGAAATTAAAAGAGCCGACACCATCCAATACGGAGAAAGAAGCTGCTGTCTTTATGAAAAAAGCTGCTGTTTCTGGGGTGGTCCAAAATGCAACGGCTATCCACCTCTTTGAATCTGTAGCCAATTCTCTCAATAAAACCATGGCAATCCTTGTCCTTGTTTCCGTCTTACTAGCCATTGTCATTCTTTACAATCTCACCAATATCAATGTGGCAGAACGTATCCGCGAACTTTCCACTATCAAGGTTCTCGGTTTCCACAATAAAGAAGTGACCCTCTATATCTACCGCGAGACCATAGTGCTATCCCTTGTGGGGATTGTTCTCGGTTTGGTAGCAGGCTACTATTTACATCAATTTTTGATACAAATGATTTCACCTGCCACCATACTTTTTTATCCACGAGTCAGCTGGGAAGTCTATGCTCTTCCAATCGTCGCAGTGACTGTAATCTTAGCCTTACTGGGCCTCTTTGTCAATCACCACTTGAGAAAAGTAGATATGCTCGAAGCCCTGAAATCAGTAGAGTAATTCAAGGTTTTAAACAGTAAATCAGTTGACAAAGTCTCTGCTTCTTGGTAGAATAAGAACTGTCGTAAAGACAAATAACTTCTTCTTGGTTACAGGCATGCCAACCTGTCACTCGGATGAAGCCAAATAAAAAGGAGAAACATCATGGCAATCTCAAAAGAGAAAAAAAATGAAATCATCGCACAATATGCACGTCACGAAGGTGATACAGGTTCAGTAGAGGTTCAAGTTGCTGTCCTTACTTGGGAAATCAACCACCTTAACGAACACATCAAACAACATAAAAAAGACCACGCTACTTACCGTGGATTGATGAAGAAAATCGGTCGCCGTCGTAACTTGCTTGCATACTTGCGTAAAAACGACGTTAACCGTTACCGTGAGTTGATCAACTCTCTTGGACTTCGTCGTTAATCTGCTTTATTTTCTACTTACATTGCGTTGTCACCTTACCTCGATATACTCAAGTATAATCTTCGGTTACGGTTCCTAGCACTGTAAGGTAAAATAAACCAGATCATCTCCCTTCGGGGAGATTTTTTGTTTCACTAAAATTTTTATACAATCTTCGCCTCGTCGCCTAGTCTATAAACGTTTTATCCAGCAAGAATTATGATGCTAAGAGCTCCAAAAATCCGTATGAAAATAGGGAAAGGAAACAGTGTTCGATGAACACAAGGAGTTTCATCTTTTTCACTAGGATTTTAGCCCGAGCTCAAATCAGCTCTCTGATATTCAGAGAGCTTTTTTATTGAGGTTTTATCGGTCACAGTTTTGGAGACTACAAAAACCAGCGTGCCGAGAAAGAGAAATTTAACCAGGTTTTATCGGTCATAATTTTGGAGACTACAAAAACTGATGATAGACTTAGCTGAAATCAAGAAAGGTTTTATCGGTCATAATTTTGGAGACTACAAAAACCTACTCTTGACAACTTCGACACACCGACTGGTTTTATCGGTCATAATTTTGGAGACTACAAAAACCTCAAATGGTATCAGCTAATGACACCATGAAGGTGCGCAGTTACTCGGCTTTTCAAGCCGAGTAACTGTCTGCAAGCCCCCTCGGAGAGCCCACACTTTACGAAGTAAAGTATAGTATGTTATACTTTACATGGAAGTAGTCACCGAATTTCAGTTAGAAATTACTTTGTAACTACGTTTTGAGGAGGAGTAAAATGCTTTCCTACGTTCGACATTACCCACTAGCGATAGCTAAATTAATGTGTCTGTGCTCTCCTAAAATCTGCTGATTTATTACTAACTAATACAGGAGGTTTTTATGGGACAGACAATCATATCTGCTATTGGTGTTTATATTTCCACCAGTATCGATTATTTAATTATTTTAATTATTTTATTTGCACAGCTATCACAGAATAAACAGAAATGGCATATTTATGCGGGGCAATATCTAGGAACAGGCTTACTTGTAGGGGCGAGTTTAGTTGCTGCTTATGTCGTTAATTTCGTGCCTGAAGAATGGATGGTTGGATTGCTTGGTTTAATCCCTATCTATTTAGGGATTCGCTTTGCAATTGTTGGAGAAGGTGAGGAAGAAGAGGAAGAAATTATTGAAAGATTAGAACAAAGCAAGGCAAATCAACTGTTTTGGACAGTTACATTGCTGACAATTGCGTCTGGCGGAGATAATTTAGGTATCTATATACCTTATTTTGCTTCGTTAGATTGGTCACAGACCCTCGTAGCGTTGCTTGTGTTTGTAATCGGCATAATTATCTTTTGCGAGATTAGTCGGGTGTTATCCTCTATTCCGTTAATATTCGAGATAATTGAAAAATATGAGCGAATCATTGTGCCCTTAGTATTCATTCTACTTGGACTATACATCATGTATGAAAATGGCACGATAGAGACTTTTCTGATCGTGGAGATTTTTTTTCACTAGGATTTTAGCCCGAGCTCAAATCAAGCTCTCTGATATTCAGAGGGCTTTTTATGTTGTCACCTTACCTCGATATACTCAAGTATAATCTTCGGTTACGGTTCCTAGCACTGTAAGGTAAAATAAACCAGATCATCTCCCTTCGGGGAGATTTTTTGTTTCACTAACATTTTTGTACAATCTTCGGCTCGTCTATATATGTCTCTATCCTTGTTCATCTAGTAGAAATATGGTATACTTTTTATGAGAATTTTCTAAATTTTTAATTTTGTCTAAGGAGGTTTTCATGCTTTCCAAATTTTCTGGAAGCCGACAGAACGTACAATTTGTGTTACTTTTAGGTATTTTGCTAGGTATTTTAGGGATTTCACTTTTTCTAGCTGTTTCTATGGGATCCGTAGCGATTGACTTAGGAGATACCTATCGGATCATTTTGAGCAGGTTGGGGTTTCCTCTTGAGATAGGAGAGGTTTCCAAGTCCACTCTTGCCATTGTATGGAACATGAGATTCCCCCGAGTATTGTTAGGCTTGATAGTAGGGGCAGGTCTTTCTATGTGTGGTAGCGTGATGCAGTCCACAGTGAACAACCCCATTGCAGAGCCCTATGTCTTAGGTATCTCTGCGGGTGCAACTCTAGGGGCAACTTTGAGCATCATTCTTGGTTTAAAATTGGTGATTAGCCTTGGAGCTTTCCTTGGAGCTATTTTGGCAACAATCGCTGTCCTTATCATTGCCTCTATGCAGGGAAGGATGACGACTTCTAGTCTGATCTTATCAGGAACGGTGGTCAATGCTCTCTTTCTGGCATTTTCCAACTTTATTATCTCAGTCGGCGCTAATGCGGACAGTGTGATGACCATTAAGTTTTGGACCATGGGTTCGCTTGCCGGAACTAACTGGTCTGACTTAGTCCTGCCAACTATAGTAGTGGGAGTAGCCTTTCTATTTTTAGCTACCCAGTATCGTGTTTTTAATGCGATGATGATGGGAGATGAGGCTGCTTTAACTTTGGGGATTCCCTTACGCTTCTATTGGTATCTTTATGTGACCATGGTGGCTGTGCTGACAGCTGTCTTAGTGGCAACCTGTGGGATTATTGGATTTGTTGGTTTGATTACTCCTCACTTAGCTCGAGGGTTAGTAGGAACGAATTACAGGAGACTTTTTCCCGTTGCGACCTTACTGGGTGCACTCTTTGTCGTCTGGGCAGATGTACTCTCTCGTGTTATTATTCCAAATGCTGAGTTGCCAATTGGTATTTTTACAGCCTTAGTAGGTGCTCCCTTCTTTATTTACATTGTTGGGGGTAGGCGAAGGGAGGTGAGGGCCTGATATGGACTTGATTTGTCAGGATATCCACTTTGGACTAGGAGAGAAAAAAATCCTCAAAGGAGTTTCTCTTAAGGTTGAGGGGCATCAATTTCATACGATACTTGGGCCAAATGGAAGTGGAAAAACCAGCCTGCTTAAACTCCTCTATCGCCAGGAAAGGGCGGACAAAGGCTTGATAAGCCTGGATGGAAAGCCGCTGGAGCATTGGTCACTCAAAGAAACAGCCAAGCAAATGGCAGTTGTCACCCAGTTTAATCAATTGCAGTTTGATTGTACAGTTGAGGAAATCGTCTTGCTGGGAAGAACTCCCCACCTCTCTTTTTTACAGAAGGAAAAGGAAAGAGATTATGCCCTCGTTCAAGATGCTCTCGTCAAGGTGGATATGCTCGAGAAGAAAACTCGTCTCTATTCGTCTCTGTCAGGGGGGGAGAAACAACGAGTCTTATTAGCCCGCGCCTTGGCGCAAGAACCGACTCTCTTGCTTCTGGACGAACCAACCAATCACCTGGATATCAAGTATCAGCTAGACTTGTTGGCCATTGTGAAGAATCTCAAGGTCAATGTTTTAGCTGTCCTACATGATATTCAACTTGCTTGTCGCTATTCGGATTATCTCTATCTGATGAAAGAGGGAGAAATCCTTTACCAAGGGACTCCAAAGGAGACCATCACCCCTGAGTCATTGCAAACTGTATACGGAGTTCAAAGTCAGGTGACTTGGACCGAGGATCAGCAAGCTATGATTCACTATTTATAAGAAAGAAAAGGAAAACAAAATGAAAAAAACACTCAGTATTTTACTCGTAACAGTAGCTACCTTAACGATGGCAGCATGTGGCAATACTACTACAGAAAAAGCTACCACACAATCTAGCACAGAAACAAGTCAAAAGGCCAGTACAGAGACGACTTATCCACTAACGGTCAAAACCTATGATGCTAAAGGGAATGAAGTCGAACAAGTTTTTGAGAAGGCACCTGAAAAAGTTATCACCAACAATCTGTCAACCACTGAAATCTTATTGGAGTTAGGCTTGAAGGATAAAATTGCTGGTATGCTCAACCCAGACAATGCCTTAACAGGTAAATACAAGGACGCGATTGCGACGATTCCTCAAATCGGTGATAAAAAAACAGTCTCACAAGAGACAGTCCTTTCTTATGAGCCAGACGCTGTGATGGGTCGAAACATGATGTTTTCTGAAAAATCCTTGGGAACAGTTAGCACTTGGAATGAAAACAAAATCCCAGTCTATACGCAAAAAGCTTCTCTTTCAACGATTCAGCAAGATTTGGGAAATATTGTAGAAGATGTCAAAAATCTTGGAATGATTTTCAATGTTCAGGACAAGGCTAATGAATACGCAGCTCAATTACAAGCTAAAATTGACGCTGTTAAGAAAGCAAACCCAGCAAGCCAAGGTGAAAAGAAAAAGGCTTTGATTATGGTTGCTTATAATGACGAAACCTTCGGTGCTTACAAGTCTGCTTTGCAAGAGAGCTTGTTGAATCAACTTGGTTATACAAATGTTGCAACAGGAACATCAGGATTGACCTTGGAAAATCTCGTGTCAATGGATCCTGAATTGATTATCTATGTGACCAGCGACCGCAATAAAAAATTGGATGCTAACGCAGTAGAGTTGATGAAGGCAAATGAAGTTTTAGAAAACGTTCCTGCAATTAAGAATCAAAAAATCATGACCATCTCTTACGATGAGTTGATGGACTATGGTCCAGCAGTGATTGATTCCCTTGAGAAAATCAATGACTTTATCAATAAATAATGAGTTTGATTGGGAAGGGATCCAAGTCAAGGTCAGCCTTCCTTCAACCTATGATCCCAATCAAATCTATCCAGCGATTCTCTTGAATGATGGAAACTTGAATTTTCTATCTTCCCTTTCAGAATCTGTGATTTTAGTGGGTTTGACTTCTGAAAATCGCCTAGATGACTACACTCCATGGAAGGCATCTGCTCTGAGAGATGGAGCTCCAGATTTTGGCGGTCAGGCGAAGGCCTATCATGGTCATTTATTTGGAGGTCTTTTAGACAAGCTGCAGTCTCTTTATAGAGTGGACAAAAATCGCCTTGCCTATGGAGGATACTCACTAGGTGGTTTGGTGGCCGTTTACAGTCTTTTCAGCTTTGACAAGGTCTCCTGTATCTTCTCTATCTGCGGTTCTTTTTGGTATCCTGATTTTGTTTCTTTCTGTAAGGAAGAAAAGCTGAAAAATCTGGACTGCTTGCTGTATTTACAGAATGGTCAAACAGAAGGAACCCATCATAGCAATCGCTTGGCTCAAGCACCAGTCTATGCTGAGCAGATCCATACCAGTCTTCAGAAACGCTATCCAACTGGTCAGTTTGTCTTTGATCCCTATGGGCATCATGAGCAAGTAGCTGAACGATTCCTAGCCTTTTCCAACTGGTTGGCCCAAAAATGGAAAATCGAATAAAAGAAATATCCCTTGGTAAAAGCCAAGGGATAATTGTATTTTTTAACCAAGTTTCTCCCTCTTCTTATCTGGATTCCAGATAAAGCTTGCGATGAAGGTAAAGATAATCGTTAGGATACCAACAATCACAGCAAGGAAGAGGGCAGGGATACGGACAAACCACCAGAGTGGATTTGGTTTTTTATCATTGTGCCACTGCTTAGTTTCTTCGTCCAAACGTTGGAATTCTGCTTGGATACGGTCTGCAACCATTTCAATCCCTTCATCATTCATTTTCTTGATGTCTGAGATATCGATAGGATTTCCAAAGTTCATATCCACACGTTCACGGCTAACCAAACCTTTCAAGGTCATGGGACCAGTATAGGTAACTGGCATGATACGGACCTTAGCCATCTTGGCAATCAGAGCAACTCCGCCTTTGACATCTGTCGAGTGGCGACTACCACTAGGAAACATGATAAGGGAACGGTCGCTTTTTTTGAGGACATTGATAGGGTATTTGATAGCAGAGGCGCTAGGATTTTCTCGGTCGATAGGAAAGGCCCCACACATACGGATCCACCAGCCAAATATGCGGTTGTTAAAAAGCTCTTTTTTGGCCATAAAGATGAATTGTTTTGGTTTGGTCGCAAAAGCCATGTAAACTGGATCCCACCAGGTACGATGAGGTGCGACCAGGATATAGTTTTCATCTTTACTAGGGATTTTATCAGTATTGTGGTAGTGAGCATTGCCATTGATGGACCACAAGATCAGCATGACTAGTCCACGTAAATAAGTATAAAACATGAGATCTCCTTCGATTGTATTGCTTTTATTATTATACCTTATCAAAAGACTACTGGCAAACTTTTTCAGTTATCAGCCAACAGTTTTAGATGGGATTAGAATTCTTTTAAAAAAAATGATATGATAGAATTTATGGATAAAAATAAGATTATGGGATTAACCCAAAGAGAAGTCAAGGAAAGACAGGCTCAAGGTTTGGTCAATGACTTTACTGCTTCAGCCAGTACCAGTACTTGGCAAATCATCAAACGAAATGTTTTTACACTTTTTAACGCATTAAACTTTGTTATTGCTCTAGCGCTTGCCTTTGTACAGGCTTGGAGCAATTTGGTTTTCTTTGCCGTTATTTGCTTTAACGCTTTTTCTGGGATTGTGACTGAGCTGCGAGCCAAACACATGGTGGACAAGCTCAATCTCATGACCAAGGAAAAGGTCAAAACCATTCGTGATGGTCAAGAAGTTGCTCTCAATCCAGAAGAGTTGGTTCTAGGAGATGTCATTCGTTTGTCTGCTGGGGAGCAGATTCCTAGTGATGCTCTGGTTCTGGAAGGATTTGCGGAAGTCAATGAAGCTATGTTGACGGGTGAGAGTGATTTGGTGCAAAAAGAAGTGGATGCCTTGCTTTTATCAGGGAGTTTCCTAGCCAGTGGCGCAGTTTTGGCTCAAGTCCACCATGTCGGGGCAGACAATTATGCTTCCAAACTCATGCTAGAAGCTAAGACAGTGAAACCGATCAACTCCCGTATCATGAAATCGCTGGACAAACTAGCTGGTTTTACTGGGAAGATTATCATTCCCTTTGGTCTAGCTCTCTTGCTAGAAGCCTTGATGTTAAAAGGCCTACCCCTCAAGTCATCCGTTGTAAATTCGTCAACAGCCCTTTTGGGTATGTTGCCCAAGGGAATCGCCCTTTTGACCATCACTTCGCTCTTGACTGCGGTGATCAAGCTGGGCTTGAAAAAGGTATTGGTGCAGGAGATGTACTCTGTCGAGACCTTGGCGCGCGTGGATATGCTCTGTCTGGACAAGACGGGAACCATCACCCAAGGAAAGATGCAGGTGGAGGCAGTTATTCCTTTGACTGAAGAGTATGGTGAGCATGCGATTGCCAGCATTTTGACCAGCTACATAGCTCACAGTGAGGATAAAAATCCAACAGCCCAGGCTATTCGCCAGCGTTTTGTGGGAGAAGTTGCTTATCCTATGCTTTCGAATCTTCCTTTCTCAAGCGACCGTAAGTGGGGAGCTATGGAGTTAGAAGGTCTGGGGACGGTTTTTTTAGGGGCACCTGAGATGTTGTTGGACTCTGAAGTCCCTGAAGCCAGAGAGGCCCTAGAGAGAGGGTCACGTGTCTTGGTCTTGGCTCTCAGCCAAGAAAAACTAGACCACCACAAGCCACAAAAACCATCTGATATTCAAGCCTTGGCACTGCTGGAGATCTTGGATCCTATTCGAGAGGGAGCAGCAGAGACGCTAGACTATCTCCGTTCTCAAGAAGTGGGCCTCAAGATTATCTCTGGTGATAATCCAGTCACGGTTTCCAGCATTGCCCAGAAGGCTGGTTTTGCAGACTATCACAGCTATGTAGATTGCTCAAAAATCTCCGATGAGGAATTGATGGCCATGACTGAGGAGACTGCGATTTTCGGACGTGTTTCTCCTCATCAAAAGAAACTACTGATCCAAACCCTGAAAAAAGCGGGTCATACAACAGCTATGACAGGGGACGGTGTCAATGATATTCTGGCCCTTCGTGAAGCAGACTGCTCTATCGTGATGGCTGAGGGAGATCCTGCGACTCGTCAGATTGCCAATCTGGTTCTCTTGAACTCAGACTTTAATGATGTTCCTGAGATTCTCTTTGAAGGTCGTCGCGTGGTTAATAACATTGCCCACATTGCACCGATTTTCTTGATTAAGACGATTTATTCCTTCTTGCTCGCGGTGATTTGTATTGCTAGTGTTTTACTAGGGCGGTCTGAATGGATCTTGATTTTCCCTTTCATTCCAATCCAGATTACCATGATTGACCAATTCGTGGAAGGTTTCCCACCATTCGTTCTGACTTTTGAGCGGAATATCAAACCTGTTGAACCAAACTTCCTCAGAAGATCCATGCTTCGTGCCCTACCAAGTGCCCTCATGGTCGTGTTCAGCGTTCTTTTTGTGAAAATTTTTGGAGCGAGTCAAGGTTGGTCTGAGTTAGAAATCTCAACCCTACTCTATTATCTCCTTGGGTCTATCGGTTTCTTATCTGTATTTAGAGCCTGCATGCCATTTACCCTATGGCGTGTCCTCTTGATTGTTTGGTCAGTAGGAGGCTTCCTAGCCACAGCTCTTTTCCCAACGATCCAAAAGTTGCTTGAAATTTCAACCTTGACTGGACAAACGTTGCCTGTTTATGGGGTCATGATGCTGGTCTTTACCGTAATTTTCATTCTAACCAGTCGTTACCAAGCTAGAAAATAAAGAAAGACTGCAATCTGTGGATTGCGGTCTTTTTAGGTGCAAGAATGCTAGCTGAAATGTGGTATAATAAGAGGTAACAGAGTTTTGGAAAGTGAGAGAAGATGATTTCAAAGAGATTAGAATTGGTGGCTTCCTTTGTGCCCCAAGGTGCTGTGTTACTAGATGTGGGGAGTGACCATGCTTATCTACCTATCGACTTGGTCGAGAGAGGGCAAATTGAAGGTGCCATTGCAGGCGAAGTGGTGGTTGGTCCCTACCAGTCTGCGGTCAAAAATGTTGAGGCCCACGGCTTGGAAGAAAAAATCCAAGTCCGTTTAGCCAATGGTTTGGCAGCTTTTGAAGAGGCAGACCAGGTATCGGTTATCACCATTGCTGGTATGGGCGGGCGCTTGATTGCAACGATCCTAGAAGAAGGGTTGGACAAGCTTGCGAATGTAGATCGTTTAATCCTCCAGCCCAATAATCGTGAAGACGACTTGCGCATCTGGCTACAGGGCAACGATTTTCAGATTGTGGCAGAAAGCATCCTAGAAGAAGCCGGCAAGTTTTATGAAATTCTAGTGGTGGAAGCGGGACAAATGAAGCTATCAGCTAGTGATGTTCGCTTTGGACCCTTCTTGTCCAAAGAAGTCAGCCCAGTCTTTATCAAAAAATGGCAAAAAGAAGCTGCTAAGTTAGAATTTGCCCTTGATCAAATTCCAGAAAAAAATCTGGAGGAACGTCAAATTTTATCAGATAAAATTCAAGCCATCAAGGAGGTACTCCATGCTAGCAAGTGAAGTAATCAGGGCTTATGAAGCCTTTTGTCCCCAGGAATTTTCTATGGAGGGAGACAGTCGTGGCCTGCAAATCGGCACTTTGGACAAGGAGATCCAAAGGGTTATGGTTGCCCTCGACATTCGTGAAGAGACGGTGGCTGAAGCCGTTGAAAAGGGTGTGGATTTGATTATCGTCAAGCACGCGCCAATCTTTCGTCCGATCAAGGATCTGGTAGCTAGCCGTTCGCAAAATCAGATTTACATCGACCTGATTAAGCATGACATCGCAGTTTATGTCAGTCACACCAATATTGACATCATTGAGAATGGTCTCAATGACTGGTTCTGCCAGATGCTAGGTATTGAGGAAACGACTTATCTGCAGGAAACAGGTCCAGAACGTGGGATTGGGCGTATTGGAAATATCCCGACTCAGACATTTGGGGAATTGGCTCAACATGTTAAGCAAATCTTTGGTCTAGATAGTCTTCGAATGGTGCATTATCAAGAGAGTGATTTGCAGAAGCCTATTTCAAGAGTGGCCATCTGTGGTGGCAGTGGGCAGTCTTTCTACTCTGATGCTTTAGCAAAGGGGGCAGATGTTTATATCACTGGCGATATCTACTATCATACAGCTCAGGATATGCTTTCTGATGGCCTGTTGGCATTGGACCCAGGCCACTATATAGAAGTGCTTTTTGTGGAAAAAATCGCAGCACTTCTTACTCAATGGAAGGCAGAAAATAGCTGGACTATTGATATCTTGCCTAGTCAGGCATCGACTAATCCTTTCCACCATATCTAGTTAGAAGGTGAAGACAATGAAAAGAGTAGCCATATTCGGAGCAGGGATTGTGGGGGCAACAGCTGCCTACTACCTCTCGAAAGAAAGTGACCTAGAGGTGACCGTTTTTGACCATGGTCAAGGTCAGGCTACCAAGGCAGCAGCGGGAATTATCAGTCCTTGGTTTTCAAAACGCCGTAATAAAGCCTGGTACAAGATGGCGCGCTTGGGAGCTGACTTTTATGTGGATTTGTTGGCTGATTTAGAAAAGTCTGGTCAAAAAATCGACTTTTATCAGCGTTCGGGAGTTTTCCTCTTGAAAAAGGACGAATCCAAGCTAGAAGAACTTTATGAACTAGCACTCCAGCGTAGGGAAGAATCTCCCTTGATAGGTCAATTAGCCATTCTAGACCAAGCGTCTGCAAATGAATTATTCTCTGGCTTGCAGGGATTTGACCGCCTGCTCTATGCTTCTGGTGGAGCGAGAGTAGATGGCCAACTGTTAGTGAATCGTTTGCTAGAAGCCAGTCAGGTCAAGCTGGTCAAAGAAAAAGTGAGTCTGACACCTTTAGAATTCGGCTATCAGATTGGCGAAGAGGTGTTTGATCAGGTTATTTTGGCGACAGGAGCTTGGTTGGGGGACATTTTGGAACCTTTAGGATATGAGGTAGATGTTCGTCCCCAAAAAGGACAACTCCGAGATTATCAGCTCTCTAAAGACCTAGCATCTCACCCTGTTGTCATGCCAGAGGGGGAGTGGGATTTAATCCCTTTTGTAGGTGGGAAATTGTCCTTGGGCGCTACCCACGAAAATGATATGGGATTTGACTTGACGGTAGATGAAACCTTGCTCCAACAAATGGAGGATGCGGCCTTGCCTCACTATCCAGCCTTGGCAGAAGCGAAATCATCGGGTGATCGTGTGGGAATTCGTGCCTACACCAGTGATTTCTCCCCTTTCTTTGGGCAGGTACCAGGATTGGCAGGTGTCTATGCGGCTAGTGGTCTAGGTTCATCAGGTCTCACAACGGGTCCGATCATCGGTTACCATCTAGCTCAACTGGTCCAAGACAAGGAGTTGACCTTGGACCCAGTAAACTATCCAATTGCAAACTATGTCAAACGAGTAAAAAGCGAATAATACTCAATGAAAATCAAAGAACAAACTAGGAAGCTAGCCGAAGGCTGTACTTGAGTACGGTGAGGCGACGCTGACGTGGTTTGAATTTGATTTTCGAAGAGTATAAGCATTTTACTAAAATTTTAGCAGGTGGTTTAGGATGTCAAATGACATTCCCTATCAAAAATGATAAAATAAGAAAAAATAATCCGAGAATCGAGGAAAAAAGATGCAAGAAAAGATTTTGGTAACTGGTGGTGCTGGATTTATCGGAAGCCACACTGTTATTGAGTTGATCCAAGCAGGTCATCAAGTGGTTGTGGTGGATAATCTTGTTAATAGCAATCGTAAAAGTTTAGAAGTTGTTGAAAGAATCACAGGAGTTGAGATTCCTTTTTATGAGGCAGATATCCGTGATACTGATACTCTCAGAGATATTTTCAAGCAGGAAGAACCGACTGGTGTGATTCACTTTGCTGGTTTGAAGGCTGTTGGCGAATCAACCCGTATCCCTCTTGCCTACTATGATAACAATATCGCAGGAACTGTCAGCCTTTTGAAAGCCATGGAAGAAAATAATTGTAAGAACATCATCTTCAGTTCTTCGGCGACAGTTTACGGAGATCCTCACACTGTTCCAATCTTGGAAGATTTCCCACTTTCAGTGACCAATCCATACGGTCGTACCAAGCTCATGCTAGAGGAAATTTTGACCGATATCTACAAGGCAGACTCAGAATGGAACGTGGTCTTACTTCGTTACTTTAACCCAATCGGAGCGCATGAAAGTGGAGACCTAGGAGAAAATCCAAATGGAATTCCAAACAATCTCTTACCTTATGTTTCACAAGTAGCAGTGGGCAAACTAGAGCAAGTGCAAGTTTTTGGAGATGATTACGATACGGAAGATGGAACTGGAGTTCGTGACTATATCCATGTCGTAGACCTAGCTAAAGGTCACGTTGCAGCTTTGAAAAAACTCCAAAAAGGTTCAGGTCTAAACATTTATAACCTTGGAACAGGTAAAGGTTACTCCGTTCTTGAAATTATCCAAAATATGGAAAAAGCAGTGGGACGTCCTATTCCTTACCGCATCGTAGAACGTCGCCCAGGTGATATCGCTGCTTGCTACTCAGACCCAGCAAAAGCTAAAGCAGAGCTCGGATGGGAAGCAGAACTCGACATTACCCAAATGTGTGAAGACGCATGGCGTTGGCAAAGCAAGCATCCAAATGGATTTGAAGACTAAGATGACGATTTCAATCATTGTCCCTTGTTTAAACGAAGAGGAAGTACTTCCTCTTTTTTATCAGTCTGTGGAAGCTCTGCTTCCAGAATTAGGAGCAAAGATCGAGTATGTCTTTGTAGACGATGGCTCTAGCGATGGAACCTTGGACCTTTTGAAGACCTATCGGGAGCAGAATCCTGCGGTCCGTTATGTCTCATTCTCACGAAATTTTGGGAAAGAGGCAGCCTTATACGCAGGCTTGCAGCATGCAACTGGAGACTTGGTGGTCGTGATGGATGCAGACCTTCAGGATCCTCCTAGTATGCTACTTGAGATGAAAGCCTTACTAGACCAAAATGCAGACTTGGACTGTGTTGGGACACGGAGAACTAGTCGGGAGGGAGAACCCTTTTTCCGCAGTTTCTGTGCCGACCTCTTTTACCGCCTCATGCAAAAAATTAGCCCAGTGGCTCTACCCTCAGGTGTCCGTGATTTTCGGATGATGAGACGGTCTGTGGTAGATGCTATCTTAACCCTGACCGAATCCAATCGTTTTTCTAAAGGACTCTTTGCCTGGGTGGGTTTTAAAACGCACTATCTTGATTATCCAAACGTTGAACGACAGGCTGGCAAGACCAGTTGGAGTTTTAGACAACTCTTTTTCTACTCGATTGAAGGAATTCTTAACTTTTCAGATTTCCCCTTGAGTATAGCCTTTGTAGCGGGACTTCTATCTTGTTTTCTTTCTTTTGCGATGACAGTTTTTGTAGTGTTTCGGACTCTTATCTTGGGAAATCCGACATCTGGTTGGACCTCTTTGATGGCTGTCATTCTCTTTCTTGGAGGGATTCAACTCCTGACAATTGGAATTCTTGGTAAGTATATCAGTAAGATTTATCTGGAAACCAAAAAAAGACCACTCTATCTCGTCAAAGAAAAAAGTGACCTTTCTATTATTGATGGAAAAAAATAACCAAAAAAGACTATAATTTTACCTAGAAATATGCTAAACTAGTAAGTGTGGGAAAAATGAGAAAAAATCAATTATATTTATTCCCTGCTTCCTACGATGGATCTTTTAGAAGTGCACGTGTAGGACAATTTTTGATGGCCTCCAGAACATCGCTGGTCTCAGCGATTTCTCTTTGCAATTCAACTGGATCATCGTAAAATCGAACGATTCCATTATCATGGTAATCAAAGAGTTCAGAATAGGTTTGGCAAAGCCCGCAGGCGATGCACCGTTCAGGTATAAGTGTGACTTTCATATTTATATTGTAATAAGAAAATGCAAAAAAAACAAGGAGTAAGGTATGGAAAAAGAACCGTGGCAAGAAGATATTTACGAAAACAATGAGGAAGAAACAAGATCAGAGCGTCGACACCGGAAACAAAAAGGGAAAGGCGTAGTTGCCAATCGTGTCTTGACAGTTCTAGCTAGCCTCTTCTTTGTAATTGTTGTAGCGATGGTAGTTGTATTGATTTACCTATCAACCGGTGGAAGCAATCGTACTTCATCTTTGAAGGACTTCTATGATGCATCGTCTCCTTCTACAAGTGCAAGTTCTAAAGTGGAAGCATCATCATCTTCAAGTAGCAAGGTAGAGGAAACAGCTTCTTCTGAATCAACACCTTCAGAGAGTAGTTCGGAAGAACATGCAGAGGGTGAAGGAACACTTACAGTACAACCTGGAGAGGGAGAAGCAGCTCTTGCTCAACGTGCAGGGATTTCCATTGCCCAGCTAGAAGCCTTAAATCCTTCTCACATGTCATCTGGATCTTGGTTTGCCAACCCAGGTGATGTGATTAAGACAAGATAGGAGTCGGTCATGAAGACAATTCAAATTGCTATCGATGGTCCAGCTTCGAGTGGTAAGAGTACGGTCGCAAAGATTGTCGCTAAGGATTTTGGTTATACTTATCTCGATACAGGTGCTATGTACCGTGCTGCGACTTATATAGCGCTCAAACACCAGTTGAATGCAGGAAATGTAGACCAACTTCTTGAGCTTCTTAACCAACACCCCATTAGTTTCGGACGTTCAGAAACTGGTGAGCAACTTGTTTTTGTAGGAGATGTTGATATTACGCATCCGATTCGTGAAAATGAAGTGACCAACAAAGTTTCAAGCATTGCTGCCATTCCTGAGGTGCGTGAGAAACTGGTTTCGCTCCAGCAAGAGATTGCTCAGCAAGGTGGTATCGTCATGGATGGGCGTGATATCGGGACAGTTGTTTTACCACAAGCTGAACTCAAGATTTTCTTAGTGGCTTCTGTTGAAGAAAGAGCAGAGCGTCGTTACAAGGAAAATATTGCCAAAGGCATTGAAACTGACCTGGAAACGTTGAAAGAAGAGATTGCTGCGCGTGACTACAAGGACAGTCATCGTGAAACCTCACCTCTCAGACAGGCTGAGGATGCAGTTTACCTTGACACAACTGGACTAAGTATCCAAGAAGTGGTCGAAAAAATTGAATCAGAAGCAAAAAAATATATGTCCTAGGGACGAGAGGAGCAGGCTAAATGAAGCCTGCTCCTTTTCTCTCTTTTGCGCGCGTTTCAAAACAGCCTTTTTGGGAGAATTTTGATAAAATAGTAGTATCAATAAAAAGGACGGAAGCATGACAAAGAAAATCATAGCCATTTGGGCCCAAGATGAAAAAGGTGTGATTGGGAAGGAAGATCGTCTCCCTTGGCATTTGCCAGCAGAGTTGCAACATTTTAAGGAAACGACTTTAAATCATGCTATACTGATGGGACGAGTGACCTTTGATGGCATGGGACGTCGTCTGCTTCCAAAACGGCAAACCCTGATTTTAACGCGCAATAGCGAAGAAGTCATAGATGGGGCGCTCGTATTTCAAAATGTGGAGTCTGTTTTAGCGTGGTATCAGAGTCAGGAAAAAAATCTCTATATCATTGGCGGAAAGCAGATTTTTCAGGCTTTTGAGCCTTATTTAGATGAAATCATCGTGACACAGATTCATGCTCAGGTGGAGGGAGATACCTATTTCCCTGAGGAGTTTGACTTATCTCGTTTTGAGACAGTAGCAAGCAAATCTTACACCCGAGATGAGAAAAACGACTATGATTTTACCATCAAATACCGAGATAGAAAGGAAGTCTAATGGAGCGCAGTATATTTGGATTTTTTACAGCTTTTTTGTGTGTGATCTGTATTTTGACTGGAGCACAGGCTTTTCGTAAGAAGCGCTATGGACTGTCTGCCTTACTCTGGTTGAATGCTTTTACCAATCTGGTCAACAGTGTCCACGCTTTTTATATGACCTTATTTTAGATAGAATGATAAATTAGAATGGAAGGAAATCATGCCTACAAATAGGAAAAATGATATGATGGTTTATTGCTCATTTTGTGGCAAAAGCCAAGAAGAAGTAAAGAAAATAATCGCTGGGAACAACGCCTTTATCTGTAATGAATGTGTGGAGTTGGCCCAGGAAATCATTCGGGAGGAGTTGGCCGAGGAAGTTTTGGCAGACTTGTCTGAAGTACCAAAGCCAATCGAACTCCTCAATATCTTAAACCACTATGTGATTGGTCAGGATCGTGCCAAACGTGCCTTGGCAGTGGCTGTATACAATCACTACAAACGCATCAATTTCCACGATACGCGTGAAGAGTCTGAAGATGTGGATTTGCAGAAGTCAAATATCTTGATGATTGGGCCAACTGGTTCAGGGAAAACTTTCTTGGCTCAGACTTTGGCTAAGAGCTTGAACGTGCCTTTTGCTATTGCAGATGCGACAGCTCTGACTGAGGCTGGTTATGTAGGTGAGGACGTGGAAAATATCCTCCTCAAACTCTTGCAGGCTGCTGACTTTAACATCGAACGTGCAGAACGTGGGATTATCTACGTGGATGAAATTGACAAAATTGCCAAGAAGAGCGAGAATGTGTCTATCACACGTGACGTTTCGGGCGAAGGGGTACAACAAGCCCTTCTCAAGATTATTGAGGGAACTGTAGCCAGCGTACCGCCTCAAGGTGGACGCAAACATCCACAACAAGAGATGATTCAGGTGGATACTAAAAATATCCTCTTTATCGTAGGTGGTGCTTTTGATGGCATCGAAGAAATCGTTAAACAACGTCTGGGAGAAAAAGTCATTGGTTTTGGCCAAAATAACAAGGCGATTGACGAAAATAGTTCTTACATGCAAGAAATCATCGCAGAAGATATTCAAAAATTTGGGATTATCCCTGAGTTGATTGGACGCTTACCCGTCTTTGCAGCTCTTGAGCAATTGACGGTTGATGACTTGGTTCGTATCTTGAAAGAACCAAGAAATGCCTTGGTGAAACAATACCAAACCTTGCTTTCTTATGATGACGTTGAATTGGAATTTGACGATGAAGCACTTCAAGAGATTGCCAATAAGGCTATCGAACGCAAGACAGGGGCGCGTGGTCTTCGCTCAATAATCGAAGAAACCATGCTAGACGTTATGTTTGAAGTGCCAAGTCAAGAAAATGTGAAATTGGTCCGCATCACGAAAGAAGCTGTCGATGGAACGGAAAAACCCATCCTAGAAACAGCCTAGAGGTGACTATGGAAATCAATACACACAATGCTGAAATCCTGCTCAGTGCGGCAAACAAGTCCCACTATCCGCAGGATGAACTGCCAGAGATTGCCCTTGCAGGGCGTTCAAATGTTGGCAAGTCTAGCTTTATCAACACCATGTTGAACCGCAAAAATCTGGCTCGTACATCAGGAAAACCTGGTAAAACCCAGTTACTCAACTTTTTCAACATTGATGACAAGATGCGCTTTGTGGATGTACCAGGCTATGGCTATGCCCGCGTTTCCAAAAAAGAGCGTGAAAAGTGGGGGCGCATGATTGAGGAGTATTTGACCACTCGGGGAAATCTCCGTGCCGTGGTCAGTCTGGTGGATCTCCGTCACGACCCGTCAGCAGATGATGTGCAGATGTACGAATTTCTCAAGTATTATGAGATTCCGGTTATCATCGTTGCGACTAAGGCAGATAAGATTCCTCGTGGTAAGTGGAACAAGCATGAATCAGCAATCAAAAAGAAACTAAACTTTGATCCAAGTGACGACTTCATCCTCTTTTCATCTGTTAGCAAGGCAGGGATGGATCAGGCTTGGGACGCAATATTAGAAAAATTGTGAGGGAAAGAAATGGCAAAAACAATTCATACAGACAAAGCTCCAAAAGCAATCGGACCTTATGTTCAAGGAAAAATAGTTGGCAATCTTTTGTTTGCGAGCGGTCAAGTTCCCCTATCTCCTGAAACTGGAGAAATTGTAGGAGAAACAATCCAAGAACAGACAGAACAAGTCTTGAAAAATATCGGTGCTATTTTGGCAGAAGCGGGAACGGATTTTGATCACGTTGTCAAAACAACTTGCTTCTTGAGCGATATGAACGACTTTGTTCCTTTTAACGAGGTTTACCAGACTGCCTTTAAAGAGGAATTTCCAGCTCGTTCAGCTGTGGAAGTTGCACGTCTTCCTCGTGATGTAAAAGTCGAAATTGAAGTGATCGCAGAGATTGGATAAGCTAGTTGAAGTTTGGCTCTGCCAAACTTTTTTTGATATAAGGAGAGATAGATGACAAAGAAACAACTTCACCTGGTGATTGTGACAGGGATGAGTGGCGCAGGGAAAACGGTAGCCATTCAGTCCTTCGAGGATTTGGGATATTTCACTATTGACAATATGCCGCCAGCCCTCTTGCCAAAGTTTTTGCAGTTGGTAGAGACCAAGGATGATGACCATAAGTTAGCCCTAGTAGTCGATATGCGGAGCCGTTCCTTCTTTTCAGAGATTCAGGCTGTTTTGGATGAATTGGAAAACCAAGACGATTTGGACTTCAAAATTCTCTTTTTAGACGCAGCAGATAAGGAATTGGTGGCACGCTATAAGGAAACTAGAAGAAGTCACCCTCTAGCAGCAGATGGTCGAATTTTAGATGGTATCAAGCTGGAACGTGAACTCTTGGCACCTTTGAAAAACATGAGTCAAAATGTGGTGGATACGACAGAACTCACTCCGCGTGAACTGCGTAAAACCATTGCTGAGCAATTTTCAGACCAAGAACAGGCCCAGTCTTTCCGTATCGAGGTCATGTCTTTTGGCTTTAAATATGGTATTCCTATCGATGCAGACTTGGTCTTTGATGTCCGTTTCTTGCCAAACCCATACTACCTCCCTGAACTTCGCAATCAGACAGGTGAGGATCAAGCAGTTTATGACTATGTGATGAATCATGAAGAGTCTGAAAGTTTCTATCAGCACTTACTCGCCTTGATTGAGCCCATTTTGCCAAGTTACAAAAAAGAAGGCAAGTCTGTTTTAACTATCGCAGTAGGATGTACGGGTGGACAACACCGTAGTGTTGCCTTTGCAAAACGAATCGCTGAGGACCTTGCTAAAAACTGGCCTGTCAATGAAAGCCATCGTGACAAAGACAGAAGAAAGGAAACGGTAAACCGTTCATGAGAAAACCAAAGATAACGGTAATTGGTGGAGGAACTGGTATCCCCGTCATTTTGAAAAGCTTGCGAGAAAAGGATGTTGATATCGCAGCCATCGTAACGGTAGCTGATGATGGTGGCTCTTCTGGTGAGCTAAGAAAGAATATCCAACAGCTGACACCACCAGGCGATCTTCGCAATGTTCTGGTAGCCATGTCGGATATGCCTAAATTTTATGAGAAGGTTTTTCAGTACCGCTTTTCAGAAGACGCTGGTGCTTTTGCGGGTCATCCTCTAGGAAATATCATTATAGCAGGACTTTCTGAAATGCAAGGGTCCACTTATAATGCCATGCAGCTGCTAAGTCTCTTTTTCCACACAACAGGAAAAATTTACCCCTCAAGCGATCAGCCTTTGACACTGCATGCGGTCTTTAAAGACGGTTCAGAGGTGGCGGGTGAGAGCCATATTGCTGATTATCCAGGCATGATCGACCATGTCTATGTGACCAATACCTTGGATGATGAAACACCCCAAGCCAGCCGTCGAGTAGTCAATACCATTCTCGAGAGTGACATGGTCGTCTTGGGACCTGGTTCTCTCTTTACATCGATTTTACCCAATATCGTGATCGAAGAGATTGGGCAGGCTCTCTTGGAGACCAAGGCGGAGATAGCTTACGTCTGCAATATCATGACCCAGCGTGGGGAAACAGAGCACTTTTCAGACAGTGACCACGTGGAAGTCCTCCATCGACACTTAGGTCGGCCTTTTATTGATACGGTCTTGGTGAATATCGAAAAGGTTCCTAGAGAATACATGGATACCAACCGTTTTGATGAATATTTGGTTCAGGTAGAGCATGACTTTGCTGGTCTGTGCAAGCAGGTGCCTCGTGTGATTTCTTCCAATTTCCTTCGTTTGGAAAATGGAGGAGCCTTCCACGATGGGGATTTGATTGTGGATGAATTGATGCGAATTATACAGGTGCGCAAATGAGTTTTACAGTTGCAGTAAAAGAAGAAATTCTTGGTCAGCACCATCTCAGTCGTCATGAACTATCAGCCATCATCAAGATGTCAGGTAGTATTGGTCTCTCGACTTCGGGCTTGACCTTGTCTGTCGTGACTGAAAATGCCAAGTTAGCTCGGCACCTCTATGAATCTTTTCTCCATTTTTATGAAATCAAGTCAGAGATTCGCCACCATCAGCGAAGCAATCTTCGCAAGAACCGTGTCTATACGGTCTATACTGATGAGAGGGTGCAGGAGCTTTTAGCTGATTTGCGACTTGCGGATTCCTTCTTTGGTTTGGAGACAGGCATCGATCCTGATATTTTAGCAGATGAAGAAGCAGGTCGTGCCTACTTATGTGGGGCCTTTCTGGCAAATGGAAGTATTCGAGATCCTGAGTCTGGCAAATACCAGTTGGAAATCAGTTCTGTTTATCTGGACCATGCCCAAGGACTGGCCTCTCTTCTTCAGCAGTTTTTACTGGATGCCAAGGTTATTGAGCGAAAGAAAGGTGCAGTTACCTATCTCCAGCGTGCAGAAGACATCATGGATTTCTTGATCGTGATTGGGGCCATGCAGGCGCGTGATAATTTTGAGCGCGTCAAGATTTTGCGTGAAACTCGTAACGATCTCAATCGAGCCAATAACGCTGAAACAGCCAATATCGCTCGAACGGTTTCTGCCAGTATGAAGACCATTAATAATATCAGTAAAATCAAAGATAGAATGGGCTTGGAAAATTTACCAGTGGATTTGCAGGAGGTGGCTCGCTTACGGATCCAGCACCCAGACTACTCTATCCAGCAGTTGGCAGATAGCCTGAGCAATCCCCTAACCAAAAGTGGTGTCAACCACAGACTCAGAAAAATAAACAAGATTGCAGATGAATTATAAAACCACGAATCGTTGATTCGTGGTTCTTTTTTATAAACTTGTCGAGTGTTTTGGTTGAACTTTTTGTTCTGGGTCGATGTAGTTGATAGCATTATTGACGGCAGTAGGTGCTTCTCCAAGTCCTGTGGCAATCAAATCAATCTTACCTTCATAGTAGCAGCAGTCGCCGATAGCATAGATACCTGCTTGGCTGGATTCTTGCTTACTGTTGACAATAATCTTGTGACGGTTGAGGTCCAGCCCCCAATTTTTAAGATTGCCGACAGATGATTTGAAACCATAGTTGACAAAGAGGTGGTCTACTTCGATCGTTTCGGTTTCATCTGATTTGACTTTGCTGATTTCTAGTTTGTCGAGTGTTTTTCCATCTCCGAGAAGTTGGCTAGGGACGAACGGTGTCTTGATGGTTACAGATGATTCTTGCAGGGCTTGCACACTGTGTTCCAAGGCGCGGAAGTTATCTCGACGGTGAACAAGGGTAGTTGGCGCAATTTTTTCAAAAGCTAGAGCCCAGTCCACAGCTGAGTCTCCCCCACCAAGGATGGTTACTTTCTTCCCAGCGTATTGTTGGATATTGGAAACGTGGTAGTGGATATTTTCATAGTCTTCAACACCGTCTAATTCGAGTGGACGTGGTTTAAAGGCACCACCACCCATGGCAATGATGACTGTTTTGGTCAGGTGGCTTCCCTTGTTGGTTGTGATGGTAAAACCTTGATCTTGTTTCTCTATTTCAAGAACAGTTTCGTTGAGGTGAACAGGTGTTTCAAAGCCGTTTAGCTGTTCAATCAAGCGATTGGTCAGCTCTTCCCCAGTTAAGTTTGGAAAACCTGGCACATCAAGGATTTGCTTCTCAGGATAGAGGATGGCAGGCTGGCCACCTAGCTGGGGAAGGGAGTCGATGATCTGGACTTTAGCTTGGCGTAGGTGGGCGTAAAAGGCAGCAAAGAGCCCGACAGGACCGCCACCTACAATGGTAATATCATAGAGTTGAGACATGATTTCTCCTTCGTTTTTTCTAGTCAGTTTATTTTATCATATTTTTGCTTAATTTAAAATGAGGTAGGATAGGGAAAAAATGAGCAGAAAATGGTATAATAGTACGGAAAGTGTTTTGACAGGGAGGAGGCCAGGGATGAATTTTCAACCATTATCCAATTTGCAATACTGGACGAGTTTGTTTTCAAGCCCTTGGACAATAGTCACCAATCTGATTGATATTCTCATTGTGACTTATATTTTATATCATTTTACCAAAGCGATTGCAGGGACCAAAATCATGATACTGGTGCGGGGAGTCCTGGTCTTTATTTTAGGCCAGATTCTGTCCAATATGATTGGTTTGACGACCATTTCCTGGTTGATCAATCAGATCATCACTTATGGGGTTATCGCAGCAGTAGTTATTTTTTCACCAGAGATTCGGACTGGTTTGGAACGATTGGGCCGGGCTACGGATTTCTTCTACAATGCCCCTATTAGTGCGGAAGAGCAAATGGTTCGTGCCTTTGTCAAATCAGTCGAGTACATGAGCCCTCGTAAGATTGGTGCTCTGGTAGCAGTTCAGCGAGTGAGAACCTTGCAGGAGTATATCTCAACTGGGATTCCTCTAGATGCTAAGATTTCCTCTGAGTTACTGATTAATATCTTTATCCCCAATACACCCTTGCACGATGGTGCGGTCATTGTCAGAGAAGACAGGATTGCCGTAACTTCAGCCTACCTACCCCTGACTGAAAATACAGGAATTTCCAAGGAGTTTGGGACACGTCACAGGGCGGCGATTGGTTTGTCAGAAGTATCGGATGCTCTTACCTTTGTGGTTTCTGAGGAAACAGGTGGAATCTCAATCACCTATAATGGAGTCTTTAAGCATGATTTGACCTTGGAAGAATTTGAATCGGAGTTAAGAAGAATCTTGCTTCCGACATCCGAGAAAAAACAGGGTCTGAAAGAGCGTTTGCTAGGAGGATTGAAACATGAGAAAAAATAGTCTTTATATTATTTCTTCCTTCTTTTTCGCCTGCATCCTCTTTATCTATGCGACTTCAACAAACTATCAGAATAGCAATAGTGCTAGACAGGTGCGGACAGAAACCTATACCAATACGGTTCTTAATGTCCCAATCGATATTCAGTATGACAGTACTCAGTACTTTATCAGTGGTTTTACATCTGAAGTGACCGTCTTTCTGACTGGGTCAAACAGAGTTGCTTTGGCGAGTGAGATGCAGGAAAGCACTCGGAAATTCAAGGTCAAAGCTGACTTAACCAATGCCAGTGTAGGAACCATCGAAGTTCCCCTGACTATTGAAAATTTACCGAGTGGTTTGACGGCTGTTGCGACACCGCAAAAGATAACAGTCAAGGTTGGTAAAAAAGCAAAACGTGATAATGTAATCGTTGTGCCGGAGATTGACCCTAGTCAGATTGATTCTCGTGTGAAAATTGATACAGTTACTGTATCAGATGAAAAAGTAACGGTTATTAGTGATGAGGAAACTCTCTCTAGAGTAGATCGTGTCATTGCCATCTTGCCAACGAGTGAACGGATAACAGGTAATTATTCGGCTTCTGTTCCTCTACAAGCAGTCGATAAAAATGGAAATGTCTTGCCAAGCGTCATTATGCCATTTGACACTACAATGAAAATTACAACCAAAACAGTATCGTCTAGCTCGAGTTCTTCGTCAACGACCTCGTCAACGGGCTCTTCAACCAGCAGTTCGTCTTCAACGAGTTCAGAAACGAAACCAGACTCGTCTAAACAGGACTAAACAAAATAGTAGAAAAGGATGATAAATAAAATGGGTAAATATTTTGGGACCGATGGAGTCCGTGGAGAAGCAAACGTAGAACTGACGCCAGAATTGGCCTTTAAATTGGGACGTTTTGGTGGTTATGTTCTTAGCCAACACGAAACAGAAGCCCCTAAAGTCTTTGTAGGACGTGATACACGCATCTCAGGAGAAATGCTAGAATCTGCCTTAGTGGCAGGTCTTCTCTCTGTAGGGATTCACGTCTACAAACTCGGTGTCCTTGCAACACCAGCAGTAGCTTATTTGGTCAAAACTGAGGGAGCCAGTGCAGGTGTCATGATTTCCGCTAGTCACAACCCAGCCCTTGATAATGGAATTAAGTTCTTTGGAGGGGATGGCTTCAAACTTGATGACGAAAAAGAAGCAGAAATCGAAGCCTTGCTAGATGCTACAGAAGATACCCTTCCTCGTCCAAGCGCCGAAGGCTTGGGAACCTTAGTGGACTATCCAGAAGGTTTACGTAAGTATGAAGGCTACCTTGTTTCAACTGGAACTCCTCTTGAAGGGATGAAAGTGGCCTTGGATACAGCTAATGGTGCAGCGTCTACAAGTGCTCGTCAAATCTTTGCAGACCTTGGAGCTCAAATAACTGTTATCGGTGAGACACCGGATGGTCTTAATATCAACTTGAATGTGGGTTCTACACATCCAGAAGCTCTTCAAGAGGTGGTCAAAGAAAGCCAGTCAGCTATTGGTTTGGCCTTTGACGGAGACAGTGACCGCTTGATTGCTGTCGATGAAAATGGCGACATCGTCGATGGTGATAAGATCATGTACATCATCGGGAAATACCTTTCTGAAAAAGGCCAGTTGGCTCAAAATACCATCGTGACAACGGTTATGTCTAACCTTGGCTTCCATAAGGCCTTGGATAGCGCTGGCATTAACAAGGCAGTGACTGCTGTTGGTGACCGCTATGTCGTTGAAGAAATGAGAAAATCAGGCTACAACCTTGGTGGTGAACAATCAGGTCACGTTATCTTGATGGACTACAATACAACTGGTGATGGTCAATTATCAGCTGTCCAATTGACCAAAATCATGAAAGAAACAGGCAAGAGCTTGTCTCAACTAGCATCAGAAGTGACGATTTACCCACAAAAACTGGTCAATATCCGAGTGGAAAATGCCATGAAAGAAAATGCCATGGAAGTACCAGCCATCAAGACAATCATAGAAAAGATGGAAGAAGAGATGGCAGGCAACGGTCGTATCCTTGTCCGCCCAAGTGGAACAGAACCCCTCTTGCGTGTCATGGCAGAAGCACCAACAACAGAAGAAGTCAACTACTATGTAGATACGATTGCTGCTGTGGTTAAAGATGAAATCGGAATTGACTAAAGCCTAGAAAACTAGATGAAATGATAAAAATGTGGTACAATTGCATAGTAAATTGTAGCAATGGGAGAGAAAAATGAATCTTAAACGAGAACAAGAATTTGTTAGCCAGTATCACTTTGATGCTCGTAACTTTGAATGGGAAAATGAAAATGGAGCTCCTGAAACCAAGGTAGACGTGAACTTCCAGTTACTCCAACATGACCAAGAAAACCAAGTGACTTCTTTAGTCGTTATCTTGAGCTTCATGATTGTCTTTGACAAATTTGTCATCAGCGGAACAATTTCCCAAGTGAACCATGTGGAAGGTCGTATTGTCAACGAACCAAGCGAATTTAACCAAGAAGAAGTTGAAACCTTGGCACGTCCATGCTTGAACATGCTCAACCGTTTGACGTATGAAGTAACAGAAATCGCCTTGGATCTTCCAGGGATCAATTTGGAGTTTTAGTCATGAAATTAGCTGTCATTACAGATTCTTCAGCCTATTTAGAGGAGAGGACGCTGCAAAGAGAGAATCTATTTATCTTGGATATTCCTGTCAATATTGATGGGGAGGAGTATGTTGAAGGTGTCAATCTGACTGCTGAGGAATTTTATCAAAAAATGGCTCAGTCTGCAGAATTGCCTAAAACTAGTCAACCAAGTATTGCCAAATTGGATGAGATTCTAAGTTCCTTGAAAGATGAAGGCTATACTCATGTCTTGGGCCTCTTTCTTTCGTCAGGAATTTCAGGCTTTTATCAGAATATCCAATATATGTTAGACGAGTATGAAGGTTTGACCATTGCCTTTCCAGATACCCATATCACAAGTTCCCCTCTAGGATTTATGGTAGAGAGTGCCTTTGAATGGGCAGAACAAGGCGATGATTTTGCCCAGATTCAGGAGAAGTTGGCTATCCAAATTGCTGATAATTCAGCCTTTATCATAGTAGATGACCTCGACCACTTGGTTAAAGGAGGACGTTTGTCAAATGGGGCAGCTATCTTAGGAAATCTTCTCAGTATCAAGCCTATCCTCTACTTTAATGACCAAGGAGTGATTGAAGTTTACGAAAAAGTTCGTACAGAAAAGAAAGCAATCAAACGTTTGGTGGAAATCATCAAGGAGTTGACAAAAGATGGGGACTACCGTATAACAGTCATTCATGGGAACGCTCCTCAAAAGGCAGCGGATTTACGTCAGCTTTTGATGGAGAGTGGTGTGACTGCTGAGATTCCAATTGATACCTTTGGTAGTGTCATTGGGACCCACCTTGGAGAAGGTAGTATCGCCTTGAGCTATACACCAATCGTCTAAATTGTTCTTACAGACTTTGTATCTTAGAAATTGAACACGGACTACCTGCCTCTTGAAAAAAGATGCCTGTCTTGCCTTTCATGGAAAGTCAGCGCCATTCCCTATTTTTCATGGGCAGCTAACGTCCTTTGTATCTTGATAATTGAACACGCCTGGAACACTGTGTGAAAAAGATAGTTCTTCCAAGGAGTAGACACTCCTTGATCAGAACTCCTATTTTCACTTTGTGTTCTTACAGGTTTTGTATCTTAGACAGGAGTAGAGATGAGTATTCGAGTAATTATTGCCGGTTTTAAGGGAAAAATGGGCCAAGCTGCTTGTCAGATGGTCTTGGCTGATCCAGACTTGGACTTGGTCGCAGTTTTGGATCCTTTTGAGTCTGAGTCAGAGTGGCAGGGGATTCCTGTCTTTAATGATAAGGCTGACTTGGCTGGTTTTGAAGCGGATGTCTGGGTGGATTTTACGACACCAGCCGTTGCTTACGAAAATACGCGTTTTGCCCTTGAAAATGGCTTTGCTCCTGTCGTAGGAACAACTGGATTCACTAGTGACGAAATTGCAGAACTAAAAGCATTTTCCCGTGAACAAGATTTGGGTGGCTTGATTGCTCCAAACTTTGCCTTGGGTGCTGTCTTGCTCATGCAATTTGCAGCACAAGCAGCTAAATATTTCCCAAATGTGGAGATTATTGAACTCCACCATGACAAGAAAAAAGATGCTCCGAGCGGAACAGCCATTAAAACGGCTGAGTTGATGGCGGAAGTGCGAGAGTCTATCCAACAAGGTGCGCCTGATGAGGAAGAATTGATTGCTGGTGCCCGTGGTGCTGATTTTGATGGCATGCGGATCCACTCAGTTCGTTTGCCAGGCTTAGTAGCTCATCAAGAAGTTATCTTTGGCAATCAGGGAGAAGGATTGATCCTTCGTCATGACTCCTATGATCGCAGCTCCTTCATGACAGGGGTCAATTTGGGAATCAAAGAAGTTGTCAAGCGTCATGAGCTTGTCTATGGATTAGAACACTTATTATGAGATTAACGCAAATGCCTTCTGAATTTCAGAAGGCTTTACCAGTATTAGAAAAAATTAAAGAAGCAGGCTTTGAAGCCTATTTTGTTGGGGGCTCTGTTCGAGATGCCCTCCTCAATCGTCCCATCCACGATGTGGATATTGCGACTTCTTCCTATCCAGAGGAGACCAAGCAGATTTTTCCGCGAACAGCCGATATTGGAATCGAGCACGGAACCGTCTTGGTCCTAGATGGGGACGAGGAGTATGAGGTAACGACCTTTCGAACTGAAGATGTCTATGTGGACTATCGCAGACCCAGCGCGGTTTCCTTTGTGCGTTCGCTAGAAGAAGACCTCAAGCGCCGTGATTTCACAGTTAATGCGTTTGCCTTGGATGAGACAGGTGAAATCATTGACTTGTTTCAGGGTTTAGAGGATTTGGAAAACCAAGTCTTGCGAGCAGTTGGAGTGGCTAGTGAACGTTTTAACGAAGATGCTTTGCGTATTATGCGTGGTTTTCGTTTTCAGGCCAGTCTTGGTTTTAAACTTGAGCAAGAAACATTTGAAGCGATGAAGACTTTGACACCACTCTTGGAGAAAATTTCTGTGGAGCGTACCTTCGTTGAGTTTGATAAGCTCTTGCTGGCACCTTTTTGGCGAGTTGGTCTGGCTTCCATGATTGAGAGTCGAGCTTATGACTATCTTCCAGACATGGCAGGAAGTCAAGACAAGCTCAACA
Source organism: Streptococcus oralis subsp. oralis (assembly GCF_000960035.1). GTDB lineage: Bacteria > Bacillota > Bacilli > Lactobacillales > Streptococcaceae > Streptococcus > Streptococcus oralis_G. The sequence continues at coordinate 1,052,648 of NZ_JYGR01000005.1, read as the reverse complement.
GACTGTTTGATTTGGAGACTGATTTCACTTTTGAGTCTTCCGAACAAGCATGGGCAGCTCTGTTGTGGGCTTTGGAGATTAAAGATGCACAGCCATTTTTGAAAGCTTGGAAAACCTCACGCCAGTTTGCCAAGCAAGTACAGGATTTGCTGACTATTTTGGCTTTTCGAGAAGAAGGAGAGCTGAGCAAGCGCGATTGTTACCGCTTTGACTTGGATTTACTTTTACAGGCTGAAAATCTTCGTCAGGCCCAAGGAAAAGAAGTCAACACACAAACCATCAAAGAAACTTACCAGAGTTTGACCATTCATGACAAGAAAGAAATTCAGATTAACGGTGGAATTTTGATTAAGGAATATGGTTACCAGCCAGGTCCTGATTTGGGAAATATTTTAACTGAGATTGAGTTTGCCATTGTCGATGGTGACTTGGAGAATGACCGTGATGCCATTCATACTTACCTGAGGGAGAAAAAATGAGTGATTTTATCGTTGAAAAACTAAGTAAATCCGTTGGTGACAAGACCGTTTTTAAGGATATTTCTTTTATCATCCATGATTTGGATAGAATCGGTCTGATTGGTGTCAATGGAACGGGTAAGACCACCCTTTTAGATGTTTTATCAGGTGTTTCAGGCTTTGATGGGGATGTCAGTCCTTTTTTGGCTAAGAATGATTACCAGATTGGCTACTTGACCCAGGATCCAGAGTTCGATGATAGAAAGACAGTTTTGGATACGGTCCTATCCAGCGACCTCAAGGAAATCCAGTTGATTCGTGAGTATGAGTTAATCATGCTCAACTATAGCGAGGACAAGCAGGCTCGTTTGGAACGCGTTATGGCGGAGATGGATTCTCTCCAAGCCTGGGAAATCGAAAGTCAGGTCAAGACCGTTCTCAGCAAGTTGGGTATTCAGGATTTGTCGACTCCAGTTGGTGAATTGTCAGGTGGTCTGAGAAGGCGGGTTCAGTTGGCGCAAGTTCTCCTAGGAAACCACGACCTCTTGCTTCTGGACGAGCCAACCAACCACCTGGACATTGCGACCATTGAGTGGCTGACTCTTTTTTTGAAAAATTCCAAGAAGACCGTTCTCTTTATCACCCACGATCGTTATTTCCTAGATGCACTATCAACGCGGATTTTCGAGTTGGACCGAGCAGGCTTGACCGAGTATCAGGGAAATTATCAGGACTATGTTCGCCTCAAGGCTGAACAAGATGAGCGTGATGCAGCACTTCTCCACAAAAAGGAACAACTCTATAAGCAAGAATTAGCCTGGATGCGTAGACAACCGCAGGCCCGTGCGACCAAGCAACAGGCCCGTATCAATCGTTTCCACGATTTGAAAAAAGAAGTTTCAGGTGGCGTTGCTGATACAGACTTGACTATGAACTTTGAAACCAGTCGGATTGGGAAAAAAGTCATCGAGTTTCAGAATGTTTCCTTCGCCTATGAAAACAAGCCCATTTTGCATGATTTTAATCTCTTGGTGCAAGCCAAAGACCGTATCGGAATCGTTGGGGACAACGGTGTCGGGAAGTCAACTCTGCTTAATCTCATCGCAGGAAGTCTTGAGCCTACTAAAGGCCAAGTGTTCATCGGTGAGACGGTTCGCATCGCCTATTTCTCTCAGCAAATTGAAGGATTGGATGAGAGCAAGCGAGTTATCAATTATCTGCAGGAAGTGGCAGAGGAGGTCAAGACCAGTGGTGGTTCTACGACTTCCATCGCTGAGTTGCTGGAGCAGTTCCTTTTCCCACGTTCAACCCATGGAACCTTGATTGAGAAATTGTCTGGTGGCGAGAAAAAACGCCTTTATCTCCTCAAATTGCTCTTGGAAAAACCAAATGTTCTTCTTTTGGACGAGCCGACAAATGACCTAGATATTGCGACCTTGACAGTTTTGGAAAATTTCTTGCAGGGCTTTGCAGGTCCTGTCTTGACAGTTAGCCACGATCGCTATTTCCTTGATAAGGTAGCGACCAAGATTCTCGCCTTTGAGAATGGCAAGATTCGTCCTTTCTTTGGCCATTACACCGACTATCTTGATGAAAAAGTCTTTGAAACAGAGATGGCCAATCAAGTGCAAAAGGCCGAAAAGGAGAAAGTGGTCAAGGTCCGTGAAGACAAGAAACGCATGACCTACCAAGAAAAGCAGGAGTGGGCAAGCATTGAAGGCGATATTGAAGCCTTGGAAAATCGTATTGCTGCTATTGAAGAAGAAATGCAGGCAAATGGCTCTGACTTTGGCAAATTGGCGATGCTTCAGAAAGAGCTAGACGAGAAAAACGAAGAACTCCTTGAAAAATACGAACGCTATGAATACCTAAGTGAGTTGGCATGATGGAAGAAAAAGTCATTAAACGTAGTCCCAAGAAAATCATTTGGAATACCTTGTTTGGCTTGGCTTCAGTGCTTTTCTTCTTGCTGCCTCTCTCTTATCTCCATTTGTACTCGCAAAAGGGAACCAGACTTCATACGATAAGTCTGTTATTAATACTGCTTGTCCTCTTTTGTGCTGGAGTAGTCGTTTATCAGACATACAGACTGTTAAGTTCCGATAAGGAATATTTGAAATGTACTGTCGAGGGATTTTACTACAAACCGAATCCAAAGAAACCCAGTCATTTCTACGCTTGGGCAGATGTAGAGGACTTTTCCTTCTCTAGGATTCGAGGGAAGTATAGGGATTCTTATCGGATTGAAGTTTATTTTAAAAACCAGGAAAATGTGAAATCCCAATCCTTTCTAGCTCTGTTGAAGAGAAGGATTCTCCCTTTTCATCCGTCAGCAGATTTGATCATCCCGATTTTTCTGCTAGATGTAGGTCTTCCTGAAAGGGTCTATGAAGCCATGAAGTACTATGAAAGAGAATGGCGCATCGAACAAAATCGTCAAGTAAGAAAACAGACAACACAAGCTTCGAAAACCAAATCTTCCAAATAGCTATAAGCCCGTTTAGCGTAAAGACAATCAATCAAAAAGCCCTATCCACTGGATAGGGTTACTCTTTGTCTTCTTTTTTTGTTTCCTGGTGGAAGATATTTTGCCAAGTTTCATGGCGACGCCAGATACTAGTGTGGACGATACCATCTAGCTCATAGCAAATGAGCTTGGTTTTTTGACTAATTGAGGTAATCTGAATATCCTTAATCGTAGCACTAAGTTCTTTTTCAGTCTTATAAGCCTCTTTATCCATCTGCTCTCCATCTTGACGGATATAGAGAAAGTCCTCAGCAAGGAGTTCTTCTAGCTGATTGCCTTGGTCGATCAATTGCTCGCGCATGAGTAGTTTTTTATAGACATTGTCCAAAATTTCGTCTTCAGGTATAGGAGCAGGTTCGATGTGGATATCAGTATCAAAAACACCAAATCGTTCTTCTAGCATAGACTCAACCTGGTCCGCAATTTCGTGACTTTCATAGACTGATAGGTCGGGATTCATCTCCAGCGTGATATCAAGATAGATATTGCTACCGTAGGTGCGACCTCTTTGGGACTTTACCTTACTAATCTTTGGAATCTCCATAATGGCCTTTTGGTAGTCCTCTAGCAGACGGTCATCAAAGCCATCTGAAAGACTGAAGGAAGACTCGATAAAGATATCGTAGGCTGTCTTTAAGATAAAGAAAGTGATGATGATAGCGACCAATTTATCCACGATAGGATAATTGAAACTGCTGGCTAGGATAGCAATGGTCGTCCCAAGCGAGGTAACAGCATCGGAAAGATTGTCCTTGGCGGCAGCCTTGAGCGCCTTGGACTTGGATTTTTTACTGAGGCGAGTATTATAGAGATAAACGGCAAACATGACCGCCGCAGAGACGACTCCGAGAGTTGCACCCAGAGGGTCGATAACTGTCTGTTCCCGACTGAGAATCTTTTGAATGGTGTCTCGAAGAACATCAAAGCCAACGTAGAACATGATGATGGAAGTAATCAAACTAGCCAAATCTTCAATCTTCCAGTGACCGAAACGATGGTCACGGTCTGCAGGCTGGCGCGCCATCCGAATGCCAATCAGAAGAGCAACATTTCCGATAATATCGGATACGTTGTTGAAACCATCCGCTACCAAACTGGAAGAATGTAGGAGGTGGCCAGTCGCTAATTTTGCCGCAGACAAGAGGAGGTAGGTCGAAATGCTGATAATGGCACCACGTTCCGCCAACTTGAGATTTGACATGGATTGGTTCATCTGACTTCCTTTCTAGTGCTGAGATTCTGTTTTCATTATACTGGTTTTCATGGGAAAATTCAAATTTAGTCTTGTTTCATCGGATTTTAATTCTTGAAAATTGTTCAAATTTTGATATAATAGTACTACTCAAGGGAGTAGCTGGCAGAAACCTGTGATAGTGTCGTCATTCCGAATTTTATACTGCAAAGTATTCTTTCCGGCGCTATCTTAAACAGCGAGACTTGTTATGATTAACAGGTCTCTTTTTGTTTGTCATAAAACCAAAAGAGAGTCTGTTTTGCACACAAAGTCAAGGAGGAGACATATGTCAAAAGAACAAAAACGCCAAGCGTTTTATACTCAAAGTCCCGAAGAAGTCTTGAAGTCGGTTGAAGCAACTGAGCAAGGTCTTTCGTCAAGCGAAGCGCAGAAACGCCTTGCTGAATATGGGCGCAATGAACTCGAAGAGGGTGAGAAAAAATCTCTCTTGGTTAAATTCATCGAACAGTTTAAGGATTTGATGATTATTATTTTGGTGGCTGCAGCCATCTTGTCTGTCATAACTTCTGGTGGGGAAGATATTGCAGATGCCATCATTATTCTAGCCGTTGTTATCATCAACGCAGCCTTTGGTGTTTACCAAGAAGGAAAAGCAGAAGAAGCCATCGAAGCCCTCAAATCGATGTCTAGTCCAGCTGCGCGCGTTCTTCGTGATGGGCATATGGCTGAGATTGATTCCAAAGAATTGGTACCAGGAGATATCGTTGCCCTTGAAGCAGGTGACGTGGTACCAGCGGACCTACGTTTGCTAGAAGCCAATTCACTTAAAATCGAAGAAGCAGCCCTAACAGGTGAGTCTGTTCCAGTCGAAAAAGACTTGACCGTCGAGCTCTCTGCAGATGCCGGTATTGGTGACCGTGTCAATATGGCCTTCCAAAACTCAAACGTGACTTATGGTCGTGGTCTTGGTGTTGTTGTCAATACAGGTATGTATACTGAAGTGGGTCATATCGCTGGCATGCTCCAAGATGCGGATGAGACGGATACACCACTCAAACAAAACTTGAACAACCTTTCTAAGGTTTTGACCTATGCTATCTTGGTCATTGCCCTTGTTACTTTTGTTGTTGGTGTTTTCATTCAAGGAAAAAATCCACTTGGTGAGTTGATGACCTCTGTTGCGCTTGCTGTTGCAGCCATTCCAGAAGGACTCCCAGCTATCGTGACCATCGTTCTTGCCCTTGGTACTCAAGTTTTGGCAAAACGAAACTCTATCGTTCGTAAGTTGCCAGCAGTAGAAACACTTGGTTCAACTGAAATCATCGCTTCTGATAAGACTGGTACGCTTACCATGAACAAGATGACAGTCGAAAAAGTCTTCTATGATGCAGTACTACATGATTCAGCTGATGACATTGAACTAGGTCTTGAAATGCCTCTTCTTCGTTCAGTTGTCTTGGCTAACGATACTAAGATTGATGCAGAAGGAAACCTGATCGGGGATCCAACGGAAACAGCCTTTATCCAGTATGCCTTGGACAAGGGCTACGATGTTAAAGGGTTCTTAGAGAAATATCCTCGTGTGGCTGAGTTGCCATTTGACTCAGATCGTAAGCTCATGTCAACAGTTCACCCATTGCCAGATGGTACATTCCTTGTGGCAGTCAAGGGAGCTCCTGACCAACTCTTGAAACGTTGTGTTGCTCGTGATAAAGCTGGAGATGTCGCTCCGATTGATGAGAAAGTCAATGACTTAATTCACACAAACAACTCTGAAATGGCTCACCAAGCCTTGCGTGTCCTTGCAGGTGCCTATAAGATTATCGATAGTATTCCAGAAAACTTGACTTCCGAAGAACTGGAAAACAGCTTGATCTTTACTGGTTTGATTGGGATGATTGACCCTGAGCGTGCCGAAGCGGCAGAAGCGGTTCGTGTCGCTAAGGAAGCAGGAATCCGTCCAATCATGATCACGGGGGACCACCAAGACACAGCGGAAGCCATTGCCAAACGTTTGGGAATCATCGATGAAAATGACTCGGAAGACCATGTTTTGACAGGTGCTGAGCTCAACGAACTGTCAGATGAAGACTTTGAAAAAGTAGTTGGTCAATACTCTGTTTATGCCCGTGTGTCTCCAGAACACAAGGTTCGTATCGTCAAGGCTTGGCAAAAACAAGGTAAGGTTGTTGCTATGACAGGTGACGGTGTTAATGATGCGCCAGCTCTGAAAACAGCCGATATCGGTATCGGTATGGGAATCACTGGTACAGAGGTTTCTAAGGGGGCTTCTGACATGATTCTTGCAGATGATAACTTTGCGACTATTATCGTCGCAGTTGAAGAAGGACGTAAGGTCTTCTCAAACATTCAAAAGACTATTCAGTACTTACTTTCTGCCAATACTGCTGAAGTATTAACTATCTTCTTATCAACCTTGTTTGGTTGGGACGTCTTGCAGCCAGTTCATCTTTTGTGGATCAACTTGGTAACAGATACCTTCCCAGCTATCGCTCTTGGTGTTGAACCTGCTGAGCCTGGTGTCATGAATCATAAACCACGTGGACGAAAGGCAAGCTTCTTCTCAGGTGGTGTTTTGAGTTCTATCATCTATCAAGGTGTACTCCAAGCAGCTATTGTTATGAGTGTTTATGGACTTGCAATTGCTTACCCAGTTCATGTGGGTGACAATCATGCCATTCATGCGGATGCCCTTACTATGGCCTTTGCAACACTCGGTTTGATTCAACTATTCCATGCCTACAATGTCAAGTCTGTTTACCAATCCATCTTGACAGTTGGCCCATTCAAGTCTAAGACCTTTAACTGGTCAATCTTGGTATCTTTCATTCTTCTGATGGCAACAATTGTCGTAGAACCTCTTGAAGGAATCTTCCACGTAACCAAACTAGACTTATCACAATGGGCTATTGTTCTAGCTGGAAGCTTCTCAATGATTCTTATCGTCGAAATCGTTAAGTTTGTTCAACGTAAACTTGGTCTTGATAAGAATGCGATTTAAAAAGAAAGTCATCTTCGGATGGCTTTTTTTGCATTTGAGGGAAAGGAATAGAAGTTGCCCCCTTTTGTGCTATAATAAAGTAAAGATGTAAGGAGCGTAAGAGAATGGAAAAGAAAATTGTCCGAGATGTCTTATTCTTGTCTCAGGTCTCGAAACCTGCAAGTCAGGAAGACCTTTATCTGGCTAAGGATTTGCAGGATACACTACTGGCTAATCGTGAGACCTGTGTCGGTCTGGCGGCCAATATGATTGGGGTGCAGAAGCGCGTGATTATCTTTAATCTTGGCCTAGTTCCCATGGTTATGTTTAACCCTATTCTCCTTTCCTATAAAGGACCTTACGAGACAGAGGAAGGTTGTTTGTCTTTGACTGGGGTCCGAACGACGACTCGTTATGAAACGATTACGGTTTCCTATCGCGATAGTAAGTGGCAGGAACAGACTATTACGCTAACAGGTTTTCCAGCTCAGATATGCCAACATGAACTGGATCATTTGGAAGGACGAATTATTTAGGAGGAACTCAGATGAAACGCATCCTTTTTGAACTTGTTTTTATCGCAACGACCTGGTATATCTTTTTGCCTCCCTTCAATCTTACTAGCTGGGAATTCATCTTCTTTCTCTGTGGGCATCTGGTGGTGATGGGGATTTTGTTTAGTTTCCGCAAGGATTCTAATCTCATCAAAACGGTTCATGTACGACATGGCAAGCCTGCCAATGAGCTCAATCTAGAAGGACTTCATTTTACCAAACTCAGTAGAGGATTGTTGATGGCTGCAGGCCTTATCTTTGCCCTTGCTGGTCTGGTTAGCTTAGTGACATCAAGCTTTTTCCAAGCAAAAAACTATGCCAATGTGGTGTCTATCACCGAAAAAGAATTTAAAGATTTTCCTAAGAGTGATACCAGTAAGGTTCCGATTTTAGATCGGAGCACTGCAGAAAAAATTGGTGACCGTTATCTGGGCTCTCTGACTGATAAGGTATCCCAGTACGTAGCAGCAGATACCTATACCCAGCTGACAGTTGATGGCAAACCCTATCGGGTAACTCCTTTGGAGTATGCCGACCCGATCAAATGGTTCAATAATCAAGCCAAGGGAATTGGCGAGTATATCAAGGTTGATATGGTGACAGGGAATGCGGAATTGGTAGATTTAAAAACACCGATGAAGTATTCAGACTCTGAGTATTTTAACCGCGATGTCAAACGTCATCTTCGGATCAAGTACCCAACCAAGATTTTTAAAACTCCGTCCTTTGAGGTGGATGATGAAGGAAATCCTTTCTATGTAGCAACCGTTTATCAAAAACAGTTTGGTCTAGGAGTACCTCGCCCTTCATCTGTTATTATCTTGGATGCTACCAATGGCGAAACCAAGGAATACAGCTTGGATGAAGTGCCAGAATGGGTGGATCGTGTTTATCCAGCAGAAGAAACTATCGAGCAAATCAACTACAACGGCAAGTATAAAGATGGCTTCTGGAATGCCTTGATCTCTAAGAAAAATGTTACCCAAACGACAGAGGGCTATAACTATCTTTCTATCGGAAATGACATTTATCTCTACACGGGTGTGACTTCAGCAAATGCTGACGAAAGTAATTTAGGATTTATCCTTGAAAACATGCGCACTGGTGAAATCACCAAGTACAATCTAGCATCAGCAACCGAAGAATCTGCCCGAGCTTCAGCTGAAGGGGCCGTGCAAGAGAAGGCCTATAAAGCGACCTTCCCTATTCTTGTCAATCTCAACGACAAACCGCTCTACATCATGGGCTTGAAGGACAATGCAGGTCTGGTCAAGGAGTATGCTTTGGTCGATGCAGTGGAGTACCAAAACGTCATCGTAGCAGCTACAGTAGATGAACTCCTCAGCAAATATGCCAATAAAAACGACCTCGACCTGGATAACGAAACGGTGGAAAGTATCAAGGGAGTGGTTTCAGACCTTAAATCAGCTGTTATCAAGGGTGATACCGTCTACTTCTTTAAAGTTGATGGCAAAATCTATAAGGTCAAGGCCTCAGTGTCAGACGATCTTCCTTACCTTGAAAATGGCCAATCCTTCGAAGGTCAAGTTGGAAAAGATAACTATCTCAAGACCTTTAAAGTTAAGTAAAAGAAACCTCGGTATAAACCGAGGTTTTAAAGATGAAATTCTTGGTCGTGATTGAAAAATATGCTACACTAACAATATGAAAATTTTAATCCCAACAGCAAAAGAAATGAACACAAACCTCCCTCTTGTCGAAGCGCTCCCCTTGAGTGAAGAAAGTCAGGCAGTCCTTGACTCACTGGCGCACTACTCAGCTAGTGAATTAGAAAGTTTTTATAAGGTATCTGTCGAGAAATCAGAAGAAGAGTACGCTCATATTCAAGCTCTAAAAGATCAGAGGGCTAAGAATTATCCAGCCTTGAAACTCTTTGATGGTCTCATGTATCGCCACATTAAGAGAGATAAATTGACCGAGACTGAACAAGCCTATCTTGAAGATCATGTTCTGATTACCTCGGCTTTGTATGGCGTAGTTCCAGCCCTATCTCCCATGGCGCCTCACCGCTTGGACTTCTTGATGAAGTTAAAAGTGGCTGGAAAAACTCTAAAGAGTCATTGGAAATCAGCCTACGATGAGGCACTAGAGGATGAGGACTTGATATTTTCTCTCTTGTCATCCGAGTTTGAAACAGTATTTTCTAAGGAAATCAGAGAAAAGATGGTGACCTTCAAATTTATGGAGGACAAGGCTGGTCAGTTGAAGATTCACTCAACCATTTCCAAGAAAGCGCGTGGGGCTTTTTTGACAGCCTTGATAGAAGGACAAGTTCAAACAGTCGAACAAGCTCGTAAGCTCAGTTTCGCCGGTTTTGACTATCGACCTGATTTATCAAGTGACTTAGAACTCGTCTTTGTGAAATAAGGATAAAACCAGCTCATTCGAGCTGGTTTTTGCTTGATTAGTTGATGGCTGCAAGAAGGTTGTCAGCTTGTTTGGCAAGTGATGAAGCAGTTGTTTCTTCTAACACCAATTTTCCGTCTGCCCAAGCAGAGTCATTGACACGTGCAGCAGTAAAATCACCAACGACTTGTGTGCGGATAAATGGCAAGAGGTCTTTATAAATCGCAAAGAGTTGATCGTGACCGGCATTGGCTACAGATGAGACAGTAACAAACTTGTCTTGGAGGGCAGAAGCACCACGTGTATCAGACAAGTCAATGGCACGCGAGAGCCAGTCAAGTAAGTTTTTCACGGTTCCAGGGATAGAGAAGTTGTAGACTGGAGAGAAGATCCAGATAGCATCCGCAGCAAGGACTGCTTCGCGAGCAGCAGCTACAGCTGGATGAGTTGGAACTTCAAGATCTTGGCTGAAGAGGGGAACAGCTGAGTAATCAAGATAGCTAACTTCTACTTTACCAGCAAGTGCTTTTTCAGCTTCGAGGGCCATTTGATGGTTGAAAGAACCTTGGCGAAGTGATCCGACGATAAATAATACTTTTTTAGACATGATATGTCTCCTTTAGTTTAAAATTCAAAGAGCGAACTCTTTTGTTACCGTCTATGTTACAACAAATAATACTAATTAGCAATAATTTTGCTCAAAAATCTTTAAATTTTTTTAAAATCCGAATCAAATCTTCCTTTTCCCCATCTTCCAAGATACTAAAAGCATCTACAATAGAGTTAATATGGTCAGGAAGAACCTCTTCAATTTTTTTGCGTCCAGCAGGTGTTAGTTTCAGGAAAAAGGAACGACGGTCTTTTGGGTCACAAGTTTTAGAAATCCACCCATCTCGAACCATGTTTCGAATAACAACAGTCATGTTTCCAGAAGTGGCCAACATTTTTTCAATCAAATCCTGAATACGCAGTTCTCCCTTGCTATAGAGGGTTTCCAAAACCGAAAATTGAGTAGGGGTTAGTCCGTGTTCTTTGGCAGCCTTGGTTTCATAAGGTTTAAAACTTCGCATCGATTTATTGAGAACGATAGCCGTTTTTAAGTCTAGTTGATTATCGGAAATTTTATCTTTTAAATATTGTTTCATAAGGGTATTCTATCAATAAATAAATAGAAATACAAGAGGCATGGATTTTATAGGGAAATTATCTTAGAATGTTCCTGTCTTCACTTGTAATAAAGGAGGAGAGATGGTAAAATAGACGAGTGAAACTAAGACAGAAAAAAGCAAAAAACAAGCTACTTATACAATACGGAATCGGCATTCCTCTGGTGCTACTAGTGCTGACTGGATCCTTTCTTTACCTGATTTCTCTTAGCATGAAACCTTATCAAGATGCTAGGGTTGAAGGAGAAAAACTGGCCAAGCAGTATGCAGAATTGGAAAAAGCAGATCAGGTTGATTTTTTTAATGGTTCGGAAGCTTATTACAGCCTTCTGGGGCATAATAAAAAGCAAGAGGCCATTGCCGTACTGATTGAAAAGAATGACCACAAGATTTACGTTTATCAGCTAGATAAGGGGATTTCTCAAGACAAGGCAGCGACGATTTCGAGAGAAAAAGGTGCTAGTGACATTGACAAAGTCACTTTTGGTCGCTATCAGGACAAGCCGATTTGGGAAGTTAAGTCAGGAAACCACTACTATCTGATAGCTTTTGAAACAGGAGCAGTGATCCAATAAGGAGGGCATATGAAACTATCCAAGCGTGTACTAGAAATGGAAGAGAGTGTCACTCTAGCCAGTGATGCAAGAGCCAAGGCATTAAAAGCTCAAGGAAAAGATGTTCTTTTCTTAACCTTGGGACAGCCAGATTTTCATACTCCTGAAAATATTCAGGATGCGGCGGTGGAAGCGATTCGTGATGGACGAGCTTCCTTTTATACAGTTGCTTCAGGTCTGCCAGACTTAAAGGCTGCGGTTAATACCTACTTTGAACGCTATTATGGGTATTCTGTAGCAGCCAACGAGGTTACCTTTGCCACTGGTGCTAAGTTCTCTCTCTACACCTTCTTTATGGCTGTGGTCAATCCAGGTGATGAGGTCATCATCCCTACACCATACTGGGTCAGCTATGGAGATCAAGTCAAAATGGCAGAAGGTGTGCCGGTCTTTGTCCAGGCCAAGGAAGACAATCACTTTAAAGTAACAGTAGAACAGCTAGAAGCAGCCCGAACAGACAAGACCAAGGTCTTGGTTCTCAATTCGCCATCGAATCCGACCGGTATGATTTACACTCGTGAGGAATTGATGACTATCGGAAATTGGGCGGTTGAACATGATGTCCTCATCCTAGCAGATGATATCTATGGTCGCCTAGTTTATAATGGAAATGAATTTGTTCCAATTTCTAGTCTGTCAGAAGCGATTCGCAAGCAAACCATCGTTATCAACGGTGTATCTAAGGCCTATGCCATGACTGGTTGGCGGGTAGGTTATGCAGTAGGAAATCCTGAAATTATTGCTGCCATGAGCAAGCTAACAGGACAAACAACCTCCAACCTGACTGCTGTATCACAATATGCTACCATTGAAGCCTTAACTGGGCCACAAGACTCTGTCGAAACCATGCGCCAAGCATTTGAGGAACGCCTTAATACCATCTATCCTCTCTTGTGCCAAGTGCCAGGATTTGAAGTTGTCAAGCCCCAAGGTGCCTTCTATCTCTTCCCAAATGTTAAAAAAGCGATGGAGATGAAGGGTTATACCGATGTGACAGAGTTTACAACGGCTATCCTTGAAGAAGTCGGTCTGGCCTTGATTACAGGAGCAGGATTTGGGGCGCCAGAAAATGTTCGTCTCAGCTATGCCACAGACTTGGATACTTTGAAAGAAGCTATTCGTCGTTTGCACCAGTTTATGGAAAAATAAAACTCAGAATCTTCGTCATACTGGCGAAGATTTTTGTGGCTAAAAACTTTTGAAATTTCTAGTAGAACCTAGCTATCAGAGTCTATTTGTGGTAAAATAATGAGTAATGACGTCTTCGGACAAGTTAAAGAAAAGGAAGATAAAACATGACAAAACGTGTAACAATTATCGAAGTAAAAGATTACGTTGGTCAAGAAGTGACCATTGGAGCCTGGGTTGCCAATAAATCAGGAAAAGGGAAAATTGCCTTCTTGCAATTGCGTGATGGAACAGCCTTCTTCCAAGGTGTAGCCTTTAAACCAAACTTTGTAGAAAAATTTGGTGAAGAAGTAGGTCTTGAAAAATTTGACACAATCAAACGCTTGAGCCAAGAAACTTCTGTTTATGTGACAGGAATTGTCAAAGAAGACGAACGTTCTAAGTTTGGTTATGAGCTCGATATCACAGACATCGAAGTGATCGGTGAATCTCAAGACTACCCAATCACACCAAAAGAACACGGAACAGACTTCTTGATGGACAACCGTCACTTGTGGCTCCGTTCTCGTAAGCAAGTAGCGGTGATGCAAATCCGTAACGCTATCATCTATGCAACCTATGAGTTTTTTGACAAGAACGGCTTCATGAAGTTTGATAGCCCAATCCTTTCAGGAAATGCGGCAGAAGATTCAACTGAACTCTTTGAAACAGACTACTTTGGGACTCCAGCCTACTTGAGTCAATCAGGTCAGCTTTACCTAGAAGCGGGTGCTATGGCCCTTGGTCGTGTCTTTGACTTTGGACCAGTATTCCGTGCGGAGAAATCAAAAACACGCCGTCACTTGACTGAGTTCTGGATGATGGATGCGGAGTACTCTTACTTGACACATGATGAGTCACTTGACTTGCAAGAAGCATATGTTAAAGCCCTTCTTCAAGGTGTTCTTGACCGTGCTCCTCAAGCCTTGGAAACCTTGGAACGCGATACAGAGCTTTTGAAACGCTACATTGCAGAGCCATTTAAACGCATCACTTACGATCAAGCCATTGACCTCTTGCAAGAGCATGAAAACGATGAAGACGCTGACTACGAACACCTTGAGCATGGTGATGACTTTGGTTCACCACATGAAACTTGGATCTCAAATCACTTTGGTGTGCCAACATTTGTTATGAACTATCCAGCAGCCATCAAGGCCTTTTACATGAAACCAGTTCCTGGAAATCCAGAGCGCGTGCTTTGTGCAGATTTGCTTGCTCCAGAAGGCTATGGAGAAATCATCGGTGGTTCTATGCGTGAGGAAGACTATGATGCCCTTGTCGCTAAGATGGAAGAACTTGGAATGGATCGTACAGAATATGAATTTTACCTTGACCTTCGTAAATATGGTACAGTACCACACGGTGGATTTGGTATCGGTATCGAGCGTATGGTAACTTTCGCAGCAGGTACAAAACATATCCGTGAAGCCATTCCATTCCCACGTATGTTGCACCGTATCAAACCATAAATTAGTAAAAAGAAGATAATTTCATCTTCTTTTTTCACTTTTATCTTGCTATCTATCAGTTTTTCTAGTATAATAGTTAATTGTGAGCAAACCTCACTTACCCCTTGCAAAGTCTTGGGGTCATTAGACCAAAAGGAGGAACATATCAATGGCTAAATACGAAATTCTTTATATCATTCGTCCAAACATTGAAGAAGAAGCGAAAAACGCTTTGGTAGCACGTTTTGACTCTATCTTGACTGACAACGGTGCAACTGTTGTTGAATCAAAATCATGGGAAAAACGTCGTCTTGCATACGAAATCCAAGATTTCCGTGAAGGACTTTACCACATCGTTAACGTTGAAGCAAACGACGACGCAGCTCTTAAAGAGTTTGACCGTCTTTCAAAAATCAACGCTGACATTCTTCGTCACATGATCGTCAAACTTGACGCGTAAGAAGGTAAATTATGATTAACAATGTTGTACTTGTAGGGCGTATGACACGTGACGCTGAGTTGCGTTATACCCCATCAAATGTAGCAGTTGCGACTTTTACTCTTGCAGTAAACCGTACATTTAAGAGTCAAAATGGCGAACGTGAGGCTGATTTCATCAATGTCGTTATGTGGCGCCAACAGGCTGAAAATCTTGCTAACTGGGCTAAAAAAGGCTCTCTTATCGGGATCACAGGTCGTATCCAGACTCGTAGTTACGATAACCAGCAAGGACAACGTGTCTACGTAACAGAAGTCGTGGCTGAGAATTTCCAAATGTTGGAAAGCCGCGGAGTGCGCGAAGGACATTCAGGTGGAGCTTATTCTGCACCAACTGCTGGTCAATCAGCACCTGCAAATCCAGTACCAGACTTTTCACGTTCTGAAAATCCATTTGGAGCAACCAATCCATTGGACATTTCAGATGATGATTTACCATTCTAATGGACAATTAATACTATAAAGGAGAAAAAACATGGCTCAACAACGTCGTGGCGGATTCAAACGCCGTAAAAAAGTTGATTACATCGCAGCAAACAAAATTGAATATGTTGATTACAAAGATACTGAGCTTCTTAGCCGTTTCGTTTCAGAACGTGGGAAAATCCTTCCTCGTCGTGTAACAGGAACTTCAGCTAAAAACCAACGTAAAGTAACAACAGCTATCAAACGCGCTCGCGTAATGGCTTTGATGCCTTTCGTAAACGAAGATTAAAAAAAAGACCCTTACGGGTCTTTTTTTCAGGTCCAGTGGACCTCTTTTTCATGAGCTCGGAAATAAGAAAGCGAATTAAGACCCATACGGGTCTTTTTTTCACGAGCATGGAAATGAGAAGGCGAGTTCAGTCTGGGTGGACCTCTTTTTCAGATTTTTATAGGATTTTGTTAGAAAGGATTCCCTGTTGACCTAGTAAGATTCTTTTGTCTTACTAGGTTTTTTCTTTTAATCTTTATTATCGTGCTATAATGGTAGGAGAAAGCTATAAAGGAGCAACTTATGAAGACGACATGTTCAATTAGAAAAATGCAAGAATCTGACATTAAAGATCTATCTCGAGGATTTATCAGCCAAGGTTGGCCGGGTAGAGAAGAAATTTTGGCTAGATATTTTTTTGAACAAGAATGTGGGGAGAGAGAAGTCTTAGTTGCAGAGGTTGAGGGTGCTTTGGCGGGTTATATCACAATTTTGCCCTGCGCTAAGCAGGGGCCTTTTGCAGAAATCTATCCAGAACTTTCAGATTTTAATGTCTTTGAACCTTTTCAAAATCAAGGTATTGGAAATCTCTTGCTGGAAGAAGCAGAAAAACGAGTTAGGCTCATATCGGATAAGGTGACCCTTGGTGTTGGGCTCCATTCAGGGTATGGACCTGCCCAGAGATTATACATCAAACGAGGCTATATTCCAGATGGGACGGGTGTTTGGTATCAGAACCATCAATCGGCCATGAATGCGATTTGTGAAGATATCGGAGAATTGGTTTTGTATCTGTCGAAAAATTTGTTTTAAGACAGATTTTATAAGGTTTAAATTTTAAATATAGTAAACAACAATCACAGTCCCTTTTTCATTCGATAAAGGGATTTTTTTGTTTGAAATTGTTTGATTTATTCCTCAAAGTGACAAAATATAATTGTTTGAAATATCAATATAAATATAAATATACAACAAGACATATAAATAATAGTTTATGTATTGTCGTATTTTCTGAAATATATCTGAAATATATAGAAGAATGGGCTGTTTTTAGTTGTAAACGATATCATTACAAAAAAGTTACAGAATGTTAAAATTAAATGAAATGAAATAATATAATTTGGAAAAAATTTGACATATAAATAAATTGACGGTAAAATAATTATGAAAGTCAAATTAATTGAAGTTGGAACTATTCGATATACAAATTAATATGATTTATCAAATTTTATTATAGTAGAAGGATAGCGTAATGAAGAAACTGAAAGTGATGGTTGTTTTTGGAACACGACCAGAAGCTATTAAAATGGCCCCTTTAGTGTTAGAATTGCAAAAACATAGTGACAGCATTGAGACAATCATAGTTGTGACAGCTCAGCACCGTCAAATGCTTGATCAAGTTCTTGAAACTTTTAGCATCGAG
Source organism: Streptococcus oralis subsp. oralis (assembly GCF_000960035.1). Taxonomy (GTDB): domain Bacteria; phylum Bacillota; class Bacilli; order Lactobacillales; family Streptococcaceae; genus Streptococcus; species Streptococcus oralis_G. Next base: position 1,035,533 of record NZ_JYGR01000005.1, on the reverse strand, counting down.
CCACATTATGACCTGGATATTATGGGGAAAAATCAATCCCTTTTAGATATTACTGGAAAAATTTTAGAAAAGTTTGATCCAGTTGTTAAGCAAGAACTTCCAGATATAATTCTTGTTCATGGAGATACAACAACAACTTTTGCAGCAAGTTTAGTTGCTTTCTATAATCAGGTACGTATCGGCCACGTTGAAGCCGGGCTAAGGACCTTTGATAAGTATTCTCCTTTCCCAGAAGAAATGAACCGTCAGATGACAGATAATCTTGCGGATCTCTATTTTGCTCCAACTAGTGAGAGTAAAGAAAATCTTCTCAAGGAAAATCACCCTGAGTCTGCTATTGTCATTACGGGAAATACAGCCATTGATGCCTTGAAACTAACCGTTCAATCGGATTACTATCATGAAGTTCTAGATCAATTGGATCCAGATAAGAAACTTGTATTGGTAACCATGCACCGTCGTGAGAATCAAGGTCAACCAATGAGAAATGTCTTTACAGCTTTACGTGAGATGGTCGATCTTCATCAGGAAATTGAGGTTGTTTATCCTGTTCACCTTAGCCCTGCTGTGCAAGAAGCAGCAAACGATATCTTAGCTGGTCACGATCGTATTCACTTGATTGAGCCTTTAGATGTACTTGATTTTCATAATTTGGCTTCAAGAAGCTATTTTATCATGACTGACTCTGGAGGTGTTCAGGAAGAAGCGCCTTCTCTCGGCAAACCTGTCCTTGTCCTTCGTGACACGACGGAACGTCCAGAAGGAGTAAGAGCAGGTACTTTGAAGCTAGTTGGTACGGATCCAGTACGTGTGAAAGAAGCGATGGCAGCACTCTTAACAGATGAAACTCTTTATGGACAAATGTCTCAGGCACCAAATCCTTATGGAGATGGAAGCGCCTCTGAACGAATCGTACAATCCATTCAACAGTACTTTGGGGCAGCGACTTCTGTATCTGAATTCAAAGGGGGGAAATAAGATAAAATGAAAAATTGGAGTCAATTTAAAAACTGGCTTATGGCTTTGCTTGCCTGTGAGGTCATTCTTTTGGTGCTTTGTTTTTTGTATGCTCGAGCAATCATTTTAGAACAAATCTTGTTTTTAGCTTTAGCCTTGTTTGCAGTGTTGGTATTATCTGACCTTTTACTTACTTGGACCCTTATCTTAGCATTTGGTTTTGGACTTATCGTTTTGGTTGCGGGTGTGGTTTATATCCCAATCATTCAACTGATCTTCTTATTAATCAGTTTTCCACTTTTGATTGGGATTCTACTTAAGGTTCGTTATTATTTCTTCAAGGTGGTCTCAAAGGTCCAAGAACAGGAAGACGAAGCTCGAGCAGATTACCAAGCTATGGTCACTGAACAAAGTGATGTTACGGTTCAATCTCTATTGATTCATTGGGCACATGAAGATTTGTTCTTCCAGATTAAACCCAAAGAACATAACCAGATGCTCAGTCGAATTCAAGAGGTGATTGCTCAGGAATTGAGTTACAATGATAAGCTCTATTACGTTTCGGATGGTAATTTTCTCGTTCTATCGAGTACTAACCAACATTCTTTGAAGGAACTTTACTTTAGTGGTTTGCAGGAGAAACTGAGCAGTTTAGTTTTTCATGGAGAAGATGGCAATCAAGGAATTCAGTTCCAAACAGGCTATTTGGTGATTAACTCTGATAATAAAGATAAATACCAAGACTACGCAGATGTTGCCAGTCATCTCAAACGTCAACTAGAGACAGATGTAATTGTAGAATATTAGGAGGGAAACATGACTTTAACCGAACTATTTTTTGGTATTGCTTTGGGACTCAGTCTCACCTTTGGCATTTGTTTTATCATATTATTTATTGCATACAATATTCTTTACCATCGAGTGAACAAAAATTTTAAGGCGGTGAATCATGATTAGTCAAATGTTAATGATTTTTACCTTGCTTACAATTTGGATTTCTCTAGCTTGGGGATTGGTAATTCTCTTTTCGGCAGTACACTTTTGGTTTAAACACAGTGATTTTCGTGTAGACACTTCGCCACTACCTTATTATCCTAAGGTAACGATTGTTGTTCCTGCTCATAATGAGGATGTGGTTATTGCCCAAACGGCAAAAGCTATCTTGGACATGAATTATCCTCACGACCGTGTGGAATTGCTCTTATTTGCGGATAACTGTTCGGATAACACCTATGCAGAATGTTTGTCTGTACAAGCCATGCCTGAATATGCAGGAAGAAATCTGACTATTATTGATCGTACTGGTACGGGAGGAAAAGCGGGCGTTCTAAACGATGCTTTGGAGATGGCAACAGGTGAATACATCTGTGTCTATGATGCGGATGCCATGCTTGAAAAGAACGCCCTTTATTTCCTTGTCAAAGAAGTGATGAAGGACCCAGAACGTCACGTGGCATCTTTCGGTCGCAACAAGACTCGAAATGCTAATCAAAATTTCTTGACTCGTTGTATTAACCAAGAAATCGTTGTTACTCAGCGCGTGCACCACGTTGGAATGTGGCATCTCTTTAAAATTGGGCGTATTCCAGGAACCAACTTTATCATTCAAACCGACTTTGTAAAGAGTATCGGTGGTTGGAAAAATGGTGCCTTAACCGAGGATACCGATATTTCTTTCAAAATCATGCAGAGTGGTAAATTGATTGCCCTTGCCTATAATTCAGAGGCTTTCCAACAAGAACCTGAGACCTTAAAGAGTTACTATATGCAACGGAAACGCTGGGCAAAAGGAAATTATGAAGTTGTTCTCTCAAACTTTAAGCATCTATTTGGCAGAGCAAACTGGCGCGTTAAACTAGAAGTCTTTAACTATTCTTGTGTTTTCTTTTGGTTTAACTTTGCCATTGTTCTATCGGATTTGATTTTCCTAGCGAATGTGCTAGCGATCTGCCTTAATCTTTTCTTCCCAGATGTTAGGGTTCCATTTGCTTTTGATGCGGACAATATCTACATCGCCCAGCTCATGCTCTTTAACTGGATTCTCATGATTGGTCTCTATTTGATGCAAATTATGACAGCATTGGCAAGTCAATTTGGACAAGCTACTACAAAGCAAATCTGGTTGGCTTTGGCTGCCTATTTCACTTATGCACAGATGTTTATCGTTGTTTCCATTGATTCCATTTCTTCAATCGTTCTGGACAAGATACTCCGACGAAAAGAAACCAAGTGGGTTAAAACCAAGCGATTTGCAGGATAGGAGGTTCTATGAAAACGAATAAATTAAAATATGTATGGTTTGTGCTCATCCTTTCTATCTTTTGTTTAACCTTGTTTTTGGCAAGAGGAAGGACTAAAATCGAGATGCGTAATCGAATTTACAGCCAATGGAGCCAACAGTTCCTTGTTACAAAAGGCGATCAGTCTTATGTTCGTACGACGAATGATTCTGAGGAAACAACAGTTTTATCAGAAGCCCAGAGTTACGGCATGCTCATAACGGTTTTAGCAGCCCAAAAAGGGCAAGCAACACAAGCAGATTATGAAAGCCTTTATCGCTATTACCAAAATCATCGTATCGAGGGAACGCAGTTGATGTCTTGGAAGCAAGTGATCACAAATGGTAGTGAAACGGTTGAGAAGCAGAACGCAACTGATGGGGATCTCTACATCGCTTATTCTTTGATTGAAGCTGCCAAGCAGTGGCCTGATAAAGCACAGGAATACCAAGCGCAAGCTAAAAAAATATTAGATGATATCCTTAAATACAATTACAATGAAGAGACAGGTGTCCTAACAGTAGGGAACTGGGCGAACAAGGATTCCGATTATTATTACTTGATGCGGACTTCTGACACCTTACCTCACTATTTCCAATCTTTCTATGACCTGACTGGAAATAAACAGTGGTTAGATGTTAAGGATAAGATGCTTGGCCAACTAGAGCAAATCAGTTCTCATTCTGATACGGGTCTCTTGCCAGACTTTATCTGGGCTGAGAAGTCTGGGGCACGTCTTGTTGATGCCAACACAATCGAATCTCAATATGATGGGGCGTACTCTTATAACGCTTGCCGTTTGCCTTATCACTTGTCTCAGAGTCAGGATGAAAGAAGCCAAAAACTCGTTCAAAAGATGATGGATTTCTTTATGAAAGAGCAACGCATTTATGCTGGTTATGACTTGAACGGAACGGCCCTCAATCAATACCAGGCAAGTAGTTTCTTGGCACCGATTACCTATGCATCTGACAAGGGAGAAGGTTATCTGAAACTTCTTCAGCAAAATAAATACATTTTCACACAAGATTTACCTTTGGACAACTACTATGATGCAACGATGATTACCATGATTGCTCTAGAGATGTTCTAGGATGAAAAGGGAGGGCTAGTTTTACTAGCTCTCTTTTTGATAGGATTTTCATCTTTTTTCAAAAAAGGAATTTCATCAGCTTTATGGTATAATGGAAAGAGTGATAAAAAAGAGGTAGAGAGATGGATGCGAAATTAAAATACAAGGCAAAGAAGATTAAAATCATCTTTTTTGATATTGATGATACCTTGCGTACGTCAAAGACAGGTTTTATTCCAGCTACAATTCCCACTGTCTTTAAACAGTTGCGTGAAAAAGGAATTTTAACAGGAATCGCCTCTGGTCGAGGTATTTTCGGTGTTGTTCCAGAGATTCGTGAGCTCAAACCTGACTTTTTTGTAACCCTAAATGGGGCTTATATCGAAGATAAAAAAGGCCAGGTCATTTATCAGCATCAGATTGACAAGTCAGATGTTGAGGAGTATATCTCTTGGACGAAGGAAGAGGGAATTGAGTACGGCTTGGTTGGTAGTCATGATGCCAAACTTTCTACGCGAACAGAACTGATTAGTGAGGCTATTGATCCGATTTATCCAAACTTGGATGTGGATCCTGACTTTCATGAAAAAGCAGATATTTACCAGATGTGGACCTTTGAGGAAAAAGGGGATGACTTGCGGTTACCAGATAGTCTCTCTGGTAAACTTCGCATGGTGCGTTGGCATGAACATTCATCTGATATCGTAGCGATTTCAGGATCCAAAGCAACTGGTGTAGCCAAGGTTGTAGAACACCTAGGCTTGAAACCAGAGAATGTCATGGTCTTTGGGGATGGTCTCAATGACTTGGAACTCTTTGATTATGCTGGAATCAGTATTGCTATGGGTATTTCTCACGAAAAAATCAAAGAAAAAGCAGATTATATTACAAAAACAGTAGAAGAAGATGGCATTTTTGATGCCTTAGAAGGATTTGGTATGGTAGAAAAAGAATTGCATTTCCCACAAGTAGACATTGAAACAGTAGAAGGTCCTCTTGCGACCATTAAGACAAATCACGGAGACTTGCGTATCAAGCTCTTCCCTGAACATGCTCCTAAAACAGTGGCTAACTTTGTTGCTCTGTCAAAAGACGGTTACTATGATGGTGTGATTTTCCACCGAATTATCAAGGACTTTATGATCCAAGGTGGAGACCCAACTGGTACTGGTATGGGGGGAGAGTCAATCTATGGCGACTCTTTTGAAGATGAATTTTCTGAAGAACTTTATAATATCCGTGGTGCCCTTTCTATGGCCAATGCTGGTCCAAATACCAATGGTAGCCAGTTCTTTATCGTTCAAAACCAACATTTGCCATATTCTAAGAAAGAGATTGCTCGTGGTGGCTGGCCTGAACCAATCGCTGAGATTTATGCAGAACAAGGTGGAACTCCTCACCTTGACCGTCGCCATACTGTTTTTGGGCAATTGGTAGATGCAGAATCGTTTGCGGTCTTGGATGCCATTGCAGCTGTTGAGACTGGTGCAATGGACAAACCAGTTGAAGATGTAGTAATTGAAACGATTGAAATTGAGGACTAGAATGAAAATTGGTGATAAGCTAACTGGGCGTATTACAGGAATTCAGCCCTATGGTGCCTTTGTCGAGTTAGAGACAGGGGTGACAGGGCTGATTCACATCTCGGAGATTCGGACGGGATTTATTGAAAATATCTATGACATTTTAAAAATTGGCGATGAAGTCCAAGTTCAGGTGGTGGATTTTGATGAATACACTGGGAAGGCTAGTCTTTCTATCCGTACTTTGGAGGAAGAAAAACATCAATTGCCAAGACGGAGACGTTTTTCAAATGATCGGATCAAGCATGGTTTTGCTCCTCTTGCCCGAATGATGCCTGTTTGGACGCGTGAGGCATTAGAGCATTTAAAGAAGAAGCCATAAATACGATTATCTAAATCATTTGTAATATTAATATAATTTGTTATAATGAAAGTATGAAAGAAGAACAATTATTAAAACCAGGAGAGCGAATCAATCAGCTCTTTTCAACAGATATAAAAATCATCCAAAATAGAGAGGTGTTTAGCTATTCGGTGGATAGTGTTCTCTTGTCACGCTTTCCTCGCTTCCCTAAACGGGGTTTAATTGTGGACTTTTGTGCTGGAAATGGTGCAGTGGGACTTTTTGCAAGTAGTCGTACCAAGGCAAAAATTCTCTCTGTAGAAATTCAGGAGCGTTTGGCGGATATGGCAGAGCGTTCGGTTCAGTTGAATGGCTTGGAAGAGCAGATGCAGGTCATCTGTGATGATTTGAAAAATATGCCTGCCCACATTCAGGGAAGTAAGGTGGATATGATTTTGTGCAATCCGCCTTATTTTAAGGTGGATCCGCATTCTAATCTGAACGAGAGTGAACATTACCTTCTGGCCAGACACGAAATTACGACTAACCTGAAAGAAATTTGCCGTAGTGCTCAGAGTATTCTCAAGTCTAATGGCCGTTTGGCCATGGTTCATCGTCCAGATCGACTTTTGGATATTCTAGACATGCTTCAACGCCATAATTTGGCACCCAAGCGCCTGCAATTTGTCTATCCTAAACGTGAGAAGGAGGCCAATATGCTCTTAATCGAAGCTATCAAGGATGGCTCGACGAGTGGCTTTATGGTCTTGCCACCTCTCATCGTTCACAATGATGATGGTTCCTATACACCAGAAATTCAAGAGATTTACTATGGATCATAAAGCCTATATGTACGTGGTGGAGTGCCGCGACGGGTCTTACTATACGGGCTATACAACGGATGTGAAGAGGCGCCTTGCCGTTCATAATAGTGGTAAGGGAGCCAAGTATACCCGAGCTCGCTTGCCAGTCAAACTCATCTATGTAGAGGGTTTTGCCAGTAAGAAAGAAGCCATGTCTGCCGAAGCTCTCCTCAAACGAAAGAAACGTCCTCAGAAAGAACGATTTTTATCTGAAAATCAAGAGAAAAATCTAGTCAACCATATTGATGTCTAAGGAGGAGTCTTTTGGCTCCTCTTACTTTTGTCAAAAGAGGAAAAAAGTGCTACAATAAGATGAATAAATTTAAAGAGGTATTATCATGTCTAAGATTCTAGTATTTGGTCACCAAAATCCAGACTCAGATGCCATCGGGTCATCTGTAGCCTTTGCCTATCTTGCAAAAGAAGCTTATGGATTGGACACAGAAGCAGTAGCACTTGGAACTCCTAATGAAGAAACAGCTTTTGTTTTGAACTATTTTGGTGTAGAAGCACCACGCGTCATCACATCAGCTAAAGCAGAAGGTGCAGAGCAAGTTATCTTAACAGACCACAATGAATTCCAACAATCTGTTTCAGATATCGCTGAAGTAGAAGTTTACGGTGTTGTAGACCACCACCGTGTAGCTAACTTTGAAACTGCAAGCCCACTTTACATGCGTTTGGAACCAGTTGGATCTGCGTCTTCTATCGTTTACCGCATGTTCAAAGAACATGGTGTAGCTGTTCCTAAAGAAATCGCAGGTTTGATGCTTTCAGGTTTGATTTCAGATACTCTTCTTTTGAAATCTCCAACAACTCACCCATCTGACAAAGTCATTGCTCCTGAATTGGCTGAATTAGCTGGTGTCAACTTGGAAGAGTACGGTCTCGCTATGTTGAAGGCTGGTACTAATTTGGCTAGTAAATCTGCTGAAGAATTGATTGATATCGATGCTAAGACTTTTGAACTCAACGGAAATAAGGTTCGTGTTGCCCAAGTCAATACAGTTGATATTGCTGAAGTCTTGGAACGCCAAGCAGAAATCGAAGCAGCAATGCAAGCGGCTAATGCGGCAAACGGCTACTCAGATTTTGTCTTGATGATTACAGACATCGTCAACTCAAACTCTGAAATTCTGGCTCTTGGATCAAACATGGACAAGGTTGAAGCTGCCTTCAACTTCAAACTTGAAAACAACCACGCTTTCCTTCCAGGTGCTGTTTCACGTAAGAAACAAGTGGTGCCACAGTTGACTGAAAGCTTTAATGGGTAATTCTTAATGAATATTTGGAACTGTTAATTTGACTATTTATAGAAGGTGATAGCATGATGCGATTGATTGAAGGACTGCGCTTTTTGGTTGAGGTTGTGGCAATCCTTGGTCTTTTCTCCGTGTCTGTGATACAAATTTCTTGGCTGGAAAAATTCCTATTTTTTCTTCTAGCAGTTCTATTAATCTTATTTTGGGCGCGATATATGGCACCAAAATCTCCACATGCTTTTAAAAAATGGCATCGCCTCGTTGCTGAGACATCGATTTTTATTTTAGTTAGTGGTAGTTTTTGGCATTTGTATGGATTGCAAATAGGAATCCTATACTTAGCTCTGTCTTTTGGAAGTTTGGGTCTGCTTTATTATTTTCAGCTAGAGTGATTCTTATAATATAGTTAATGAATTATTTAAATGGTAATTATTTGACTGGAGATTGACACGAGAAAACGGTGTTTTCCATATAGCTAAAGGGGTTTCGGCTCCTTTTTTTCTAGGAGAGAAAGATGTTAGAAAATGGTGATTTGATCTTTGTGAAGTATCTTTCAGATATGGGGCAGGCCATCCAGGCTTCTACTGGGAACTATAGTCATGTAGCCATCTTTTTGGACGGTTTTGTTTATCATGCAATTGGTGAAGTTGGTGTTATCTGTCAAGAATCAGCTGATTTTTTTGAACCGACTCATCTTTACGACCTTTATGTCTATCCAGAGCTGGAAGCTGACTTGGTGAAGGAGAGAGCTAGCAAACATTTAGGTGCACCCTATAATGCCTCTTTTTATCCGGATGGGAATGGCTTTTATTGCTCCCAGTATATCGCTGAAATCCTACCGATTTTTGAAACTATTCCCATGAAATTTGGGGACGGAGAGCAGGAGATTAGTGATTTTTGGAGGGACTATTACAGGAAACTCGAACTTCCTGTGCCTCTGAATCAGCCAGGGACCAATCCTAGTCAACTAGCAGCATCCCCCCTTTTAGAATGTAAAGAAAGGAATCTTCATGATTCAGATTTTTAATCCCTCCCGTTTGACTCGGCAGCCATTTTTTATAGATTTGGTGGACTATCTGAACCAGCATGACGATGTGACTCTACGAGAAATCAAGGCTCGGTTTCCAGATGTTGCAGTTGATAAACTGATGGAAGAGTTTATCAAGGCAGGCTTGATCCTAAGGGAAAACAAACGCTATTATCTCAATCTCCCTTTTTTAGAATCTACGGATAATTTAGCCCTTGACCAAGAAATTTTTATCAGAGAGGACAGTCCAGTTTATCAAGCCTTGCTAGAGAAGACTTTTGAGACAGAATTGCGCAATCAAACCAATGCAGCTATCTTAGTTGAAAAGTCTGACTTTGCAAGAGAAAAGATGTCCCTGTCTAATTATTTCTACAAGGTCAAGCACCAATATCCTTTGACAGAAAAACAGCAGGAACTCTATGCCATTTTGGGAGATGTCAATCTTGAGTACGCCCTCAAGTATATGACGACCTTTTTACTGAAGTTTCTCAAAAAAGACCAGCTGATACAGAAACGCCGTGATATCTTCGTTGAGAGTCTAGTCGTCTTGGGCTATATTGTGCAAAACGAAGAAGGGAAGTATGAGTTGGCTGTTGATTTCGACAAGGAACGGTTGATTTTCTATTTACCTTAATTGCTTCATTTTGAGCAGATTGTTTGACTTTACTAAAGAATAAGCATAAACTAAATGTAAGCGATAACGTTTATCGTATTAAAAGCAAAGGAGACAGAACTATGTCACTTGAAAATAAATTGGATCAAGCAACTGGTGCTATCAAAGAAGGATTTGGTAAAGTTACTGGTGATAGCAAGACAGAAGCAGAAGGTGCTGTAGAAAAAACAGTTGCCAAAGCAAAAGAAGTTGTAGAAGATGCTAAAGGTGCTGTAGAAGGTGTCGTTGAAGGTCTTAAAAATTCATTTAAGAAAGAAGACTAAAAAAATCAAGGGAATGTTTCCCTTGATTTTTTTATAGATAACGTTCTGCGATAGCTGCGTCTCCAGGATAGTCTTCTTTCTTTCCTTGGACGATTTGGTAACAATCAGCTCCCTTGCCTGCAATAATCACAGCATCGAGTTCTTGATTTGTGATGGCCATCGCCGCCTTGATGGCTTGTTCACGATCGGCAATCTTTTCAACAGGATGACTGATATAGCTGCTAATTTCTTCAGCAATGGCCATTGGATCTTCATAGTTGGGGTCATCCGCAGTTAGAAAGACTTGAATCTCAGGATGTTGATTGAGGAGAAGACCAAAGTCCTTACGACGGCTTTCGCCCTTGTTTCCAGTCGAACCGAGAACCAGAGCAATCTTTCCAGTTTGATGGGTTTCAACAACAGAAATCAGTTTTTTCAGACTATCGCCATTGTGGGCATAGTCGATGAAGACCTTGGCTCCATTTTTCTGAGTGAGAACTTCCATACGTCCAGGGACGCGGGTTGTAGCGATCCCTTTTTTGATGTCCTCCAGACTGGCACCTAGACGAAGACAGGCAAGTCCTGCAGCAACTGCATTTTCTTGGTTAAAGTGGCCGATGAGTTGGATATCATAATCACCAGCGAGTTTACCTGTAGCGAAAAAGCTAAAGGCTTTGGAGTTCTCGATTTGGTTACTTGACTGGCTACCATAGAAGTCATGTTCTTGATCTTCTACTTGTTCTTTCAATACAGAAAAGTGGTCCATGTCGCTGTTAATGACAACTGCTCGGCTATTTTTCATCAAGAGACGTTTGTGATAGAAGTAGTCTTCAAAGCTAGGATGCTCAATCGGACCGATATGGTCAGGAGTGATGTTAAGAAAGACACCTACATCAAAGGTCAGGCCATAGACTCGATGAACAAGATAGGCTTGGCTAGAGACTTCCATTACAAGATGGGTTCTTCCATTCTTAACAGCCTGAGCCATCATGTCGAAAAGATCGATATTTTCAGGCGTTGAGAAGGAAGATTTAAAGAAGGTCTCGCCATCCAGAGTTGTGTTCATAGTTGACAAGAGAGCTGTTGGGTAGCGTTGAGATAGGATGTGGTAAGCAAAGTAAGCAGCTGTTGTCTTTCCTTTTGTCCCTGTAAAAGCGAGAATTTTAAGTTTTTCTTGTGGATTACCGTAAAATTCCATAGCAATCAAACTCATGGCTTTTTTGATATCGTTCACAATGATGACGGGGATACCGACTTCGTAGTCCTTTTCGGCAACGTACCAGGCTAAACCCTGACTTATAGCGGATAGGAGGTATTCTTTTTTAAAGGCAGCACCTTTTGCAAAAAAAAGAGTCCCTTCTTTTACTTTTCTGCTGTCGTAACTGATGCTATCAAAAACAACTTCACTGTAGTTGTAGTGGTAATGTCCTTGATCAATAATCTCGCGAAAAAGGCCATCTTTCTTTAAAATATCTAATACGGTTTCAATCTTAATCATACTTTCTATTATAAACTTCAAGCCCGAATTTTACAAGTAACAAGGAAAAGTTTATAATGGAAGATAAGGAACTTTTCCTAGTTATCAAAATTGAATGAGGAAGCTATGTCTAACGAAAACAATCACCAGCAAGCCCAGATGTTGCGAGGGACTGCTTGGCTAACAGCTAGTAACTTTATTAGTCGCCTCCTTGGTGCTATCTACATTATTCCCTGGTATATCTGGATGGGGACCTATGCTGCTAAGGCAAATGGACTCTTTACCATGGGCTACAATATTTACGCCTGGTTTTTGCTGATTTCGACAGCGGGTATCCCAGTTGCGGTCGCCAAACAAGTGGCTAAGTACAATACCATGCGAGAAGAAGAGCATAGCTTTGCCTTGATTCGGAGTTTCCTAAGCTTTATGACGGGCTTAGGCTTAGTCTTTGCTTTGGTCTTGTATCTCTTTTCTCCCTGGTTAGCAGATTTGTCAGGTGTGGGGAAAGACCTGATTCCCATCATGCAGAGCTTGGCTTGGGCAGTCTTGATTTTCCCATCTATGAGTGTCATTCGAGGTTTCTTCCAAGGGATGAATAACCTCAAACCCTATGCTATGAGTCAAATCGCTGAGCAGGTGATCCGTGTCATCTGGATGTTGATGGCAACCTTCTTCATTATGAAGATGGGTTCTGGTGATTACTTATCAGCCGTTACTCAGTCAACCTTTGCAGCCTTTGTGGGGATGGTGGCAAGTTTTGCAGTTTTGATTTACTTCCTTGCCCAAGAAGGTTTGCTCAAAAGAGTTTTTGAAACACGGGATAAGATCAATAGTAAGCGACTTTTGGTTGATACCATCAAGGAAGCCATTCCCTTTATCCTGACAGGATCAGCCATCCAGCTCTTCCAGATTTTAGACCAGATGACCTTTATCAATAGTATGAAGTGGTTTACCAACTACAGTAATGAAGACTTGGTTGTCATGTTTTCTTATTTCTCTGCCAATCCTAATAAAATTACCATGATTTTAATCTCTGTAGGGGTTTCCATTGGTAGTGTTGGTTTGCCACTGTTGACGGAAAACTATGTAAAAGGCGACTTGCAGGCGGCGGCTCGCCTAGTCCAAGATAGCCTTACCATGCTCTTCTTATTTCTACTACCGGCAACGGTTGGAGTGGTCATGGTAGGGGAGCCTCTTTATACAGTCTTTTACGGTAAGCCAGATAGTCTGGCCATGGGCTTGTTTGTCTTTGCAGTTTTGCAGTCTACTATCCTAGGCTTGTATATGGTCTTGTCTCCTATGCTTCAGGCCATGTTCCGAAACCGCAAGGCAGTTCTATACTTCATCTATGGTTCCATTGCTAAGATTGTCTTGCAATTGCCAACCATTGCTATTTTCCATAGCTATGGTCCCTTGATTTCAACGACTATCGGTTTGATTATTCCGAATGTCCTGATGTACCGAGACATCTGCCAGGTAACGGGTGCTCGTCGAAAGATAATCTTGAAGCGAACCATTTTGATTACCATCTTGACCCTTGTCATGTTTATCCTAGTTGGCTTCTTGCAGTGGCTACTCGGTTTTGTCTTCCAACCAAGTGGACGTTTTTGGAGTTTCCTTTATGTGGCTCTCATCGGAGGGCTTGGAGGAGGTCTTTATGGTTTGATGAGCCTACGGACACGACTCCTGGACAAGATAATCGGCAAAGCTCAAGCAGACAGACTACGTACACGATTGAAAATATCGTAAAAAGATTTATAAATAAAAGTAATAAATTTTACCTTTCTTTAACAGAAAGGTTTTTATACTACATTTTTCTTAAAAAAAGAGAACTTTTTCTAAAATTAAGAGCAAAAAATATGTTTTTTTAAGTTTTTCTTCAGAAATCACTTGACTAAATAAAACCAAAGCTGTATAATAAGACAAAACTTTTAAACAGGAGGTTCTGGAAATGAAAAAGTCTAAGGCCAAGTATCTGACACTTGCAAGTGTCGTGTTAAGCGCAGGTATCTTACTGAGCGCATGTGGAAATTCAAGTAGCGCTACTAAAACATATAACTATGTTTATTCGAGCGATCCATCTAGTTTGAACTATCTTGCTGAAAACCGTGCAACAACCAATGACATCGTGACCAATTTGGTGGATGGGTTGATGGAAAATGACCAATACGGTAACTATGTTCCATCATTGGCAGAGGATTGGACTGTTTCCCAGGACGGTTTGACCTATACTTACAAATTGCGTAAGGATGCAAAATGGTATACTTATGAGGGTGAAGAATACGCCCCTGTAACGGCCCAAGACTTTGTGACAGGTTTGAAATATGCTGCTGATAAAAAATCCGAAGCCTTGTACCTTGTTCAAGACTCTGTAGCAGGTTTGGATGACTATATCAACGGGAAAACAACTGACTTTTCAACTGTCGGTGTTAAGGCGATTGACGACCAAACAGTTCAGTACACTTTGACACGTCCAGAATCTTATTGGAATTCTAAAACAACTTCAACCATTCTCTTCCCTGTCAATGCAGATTTCTTAAAATCAAAAGGGGATGACTTTGGTAAGGTAGACCCTTCTAGTATTTTGTACAATGGACCTTTCTTGATGAAATCGTTTGTTTCAAAATCTGTTATCGAATTCAAGAAAAATCCCAACTACTGGGATGAAAAAAATGTCTTTGTGGATGATGTGAAATTGGCCTATTATGATGGTAGTGACCAAGATGCACTAGCACGTAACTTTGTAGAAGGAGTCTATAGCTACGCGCGTCTCTATCCAAATAGCTCAAGCTTTGAAGGAATTAAAGAGAAGAACAAGGATAACATCATCTATAGTATGCAAAATGCAACTTCTTATTACTTGAACTTCAACTTGGACAGAAAGTCTTATAACTTCACGTCTAAATCTTCAGATATCGAAAAGAAATCAACCCAAGAAGCAGTTCTGAATAAAAACTTCCGTCAAGCCTTCAACTATGCTTATAACCGTACAGCCTATGGAGCACAATCTCAAGGGGAGGACGGAGCAACAAAGATTATTCGTAACTTGGTTGTACCTCCAACATTTGTAAGTATCAACGGAAAAGACTTTGGCGATGTTGTTTCAGAAAAGATGGTCAACTATGGCCAAGAATGGCAAGGAATCAACTTTGCAGATGCGCAAGATCCATACTACAATCCTGACAAGGCTAAAGCTAAATTTGCAGAAGCTAAGAAAGAATTGGAAGCTAAGGGTGTGCAATTTCCAATCCACTTGGATGTATCTGTAGACCAATCAGCTAAAAAAGGTGTACTTGAAGCAAGCTCTTTGAAACAATCCATCGAATCTGTTCTAGGAGCTGAGAATGTGGTTATCGATATCCAACAGCTATCAACAGATGACTTTGACAACTCTAGCTACCTAGCTCAAACTGCAGCTCAAAAAGACTTTGATATCTATAATGGCGGTTGGAGTGCGGACTACTTGGATCCATCAAGTTATCTTGATATCTTAAATGTCAATAACGGTGGTATGTTGCAAAACATTGGTCTAGAACCAGGTGAGGTCAATGACAAGGCTAAGGCAGTTGGTCTGGATACTTACACTCAAATGTTAGAAGAAGCGAACAAGGAGCAAGATCCAGCAAAACGTTATGAAAAATATGCTGAAATTCAAGCTTGGCTCGTTGATAGCGCCCTTGCAATTCCAAACGTTTCTCAGGGTGGAACACCGACCTTGAGAAAGACAGTTCCATTCTCATCACCATTCTCACAAGCTGGAAATAAGGGTGTCGAATCATACAAGTATCTCAAGTTACAAGATAAGACTGTAACGGCTGATGAGTATGAAAAAGCTAAAGAAAAATGGCTAAAAGAAAAAGAAGAATCAAATAAAAAAGCCCAAGAAGAACTGGCAAAACACGTTAAATAACCAGTCTATTCAACAGGAAAAACGATAGTTTCTCAAGGAACTATCGTTTTTATATAGTTTGAAACTATAACTAGCTCTTGAAAACAAGAAAATGAGTTAGTGAAAATAAGTGGTACAATAGTTACTATAGATTTGGAGGTATTGTATGAGCAAAGAACTACACATCAACACAATTTTGGCCCAGGCTGGGATCAAGTCAGATGAGACTACAGGTGCCTTGGTAACACCGCTTCATTTTTCAACCACTTATCAGCATCCAGAGTTCGGTCAGTCTACGGGCTTTGACTATACTCGTACCAAAAACCCAACTCGCAGTAAGGCGGAGGAAGTATTGGCGGCGATTGAATCAGCAGACTATGCACTAGCAACGAGTTCAGGTATGTCTGCGATTGTACTGGCCTTTAGTGTCTTTCCTGTAGGAAGTAAAGTCTTGGCAGTTCGAGACCTTTATGGTGGTTCTTTCCGTTGGTTCAACCAAGTGGAGCAGGAAGGTCGTTTCCATTTTACCTATGCCAATACTGAAGCAGAGTTGATTGCTGAGCTGGAAAATGATGTGGATGTTCTCTATATCGAAACGCCAACCAATCCCTTGATGTTGGAATTTGATATTGCAAAACTGGCAAAACTAGCTCATGACAAGGGTGCCAAGGTAGTGGTGGACAATACCTTCTACAGCCCAATTTACCAACGACCGATTGAAGACGGTGCAGATATTGTTCTTCATTCGGCTACCAAATATCTAGCAGGGCACAATGATGTTTTGGCTGGGGTAGTTGTGACTAATAGTTTAGAACTATATGAACAACTGTTCTACAATCTCAATACGACAGGTGCGGTCTTGTCTCCATTTGATAGTTATCAGTTGATTCGTGGTCTTAAGACCTTGTCACTGCGTATGGAGCGTTCGACAGCTAATGCGCGAGAAATTGTGGCCTATCTGAAAGGTTCACCTGCAGTCAAGGAAGTTCTCTATACTGGTCGTGGGGGAATGATTTCCTTTAAAGTGGCTGATGAAAGTCGAATTCCTCATATTTTAAATAGCCTCAAGGTTTTCTCTTTTGCTGAGAGTTTAGGTGGGGTGGAGAGTCTGATCACCTATCCGACGACTCAAACCCATGCGGATATTCCAGCAGAAGTGCGCCATTCCTATGGCTTAACAGATGACCTCTTGCGTTTATCCATTGGGATTGAAGATGCTAGAGATTTGATTGCGGACTTGCGCCAAGCTTTGGAAGGATAAGATAGATATGGGAAAATATGATTTTACAAGCCTGCCCAATCGTTTTGGGCACCATACCTATAAATGGAAAGAAGCAGAAGCTGACCGAGAAGTTCTACCAGCCTGGATAGCAGATATGGACTTTGTGGTTTTGCCTGAGGTTCGACAAGCTGTACAAGCCTACGCAGATCAGTTGGTCTATGGCTATACCTATGCTAGTGATGCTTTGATTGAGTCGGTTCAGAACTGGGAAGCTAGTCAACACGGCTATCACTTTGACAAGGATGCCCTCGTCTTTATAGAGGGAGTGGTACCAGCTATCTCAACAGCTATTCAAGCCTTTACAAAAGAAGGAGAGGCTGTTCTGATTAACACACCGGTCTATCCACCTTTTGCCCGCAGTGTCAAACTGAACAATCGCAGATTGATTACCAATTCTTTGGTGGAAAAGGACGGGCTGTTTGAGATTGACTTTGACCAGCTGGAGAAGGAATTGGTGGGAGAGGATGTCAAACTCTATATCCTTTGCAATCCCCACAATCCTGGTGGACGTGTTTGGGAAAAGGAAGTGTTAGAAAAGATTGGTCATCTCTGCCAAAAACATGGTGTTTTGTTGGTTTCAGATGAGATTCACCAAGATTTGGCCCTCTTTGGTCACAAACACCAGTCTTTTAACACCATTGATCCCGCCTTTAAAGACTTTGCCCTTATCTTGAGCAGTGCCACTAAAACCTTTAATATTGCTGGGACCAAGAATTCCTATGCAGTTATTGAAAATCCAAAGCTTCGTGTGGCTTTCCAAAAACGCCAGTTGGCCAATAACCAACATGAAATCTCAGGCTTGGGGTATTTGGCGACAGAAGCTGCCTACCGTTATGGTAAGGACTGGTTAGGAGAGTTAAAAGAAGTCATCGAGGACCACATTAACTATGTAGTGGATATTTTGGGCAACGAAACCAAGATTAAGGTCATGAAACCACAAGGTACCTACTTGATCTGGCTTGATTTTTCAGCCTATGACCTAACGGATGACCGCTTGCAAGAGCTTTTGAAGAATGAAGCCAAGGTTATCTTGAACCGAGGTTTGGACTTTGGGGAGGAGGGAACTCTTCATGCCCGCCTCAATGTAGCTATGCCGAAGTCCGTACTGGAAGAAGTTTGCCAACGTATCGTGACCACTTTTGCTACACTTTAAAAATCCAGCCTTCTAGGAGAAAAGTCTTCCTAGAAGGCTATTTTCGTAGGGGAAAATGTGGTATAATGAAAAGATAAGATAAAGGGGTAACTATGGCTAAATTGATTCCGGGAAAGTTGCGCATGGAGGGGGTTACTCTCTATGAAACGGGCAATATTGAGATTATCAAGGAAAAAGGGAATTGTCTCTATACACGTGTCGCGGGAGAAGACTTACGCTACAGTTTAGAGGATGATCTAGTTTTTTGTGCTTGCGATTTTTTCCAAAAAAGAGGTTATTGTGTTCACCTCGCAGCGCTCGAGCATTATCTGAAAAATGATGAAGAAGGCCAGGTGATTTTACAAGCCTTAGAAAAAGGACATGAAGAGCAAGAAAAGGTCGAAACCAAGGTTAGTTTTGGCGGTAGTTTTTTGGAGCGGATCCAACCTCAGAAGCGAGAGAAAATCTACACTTTGTCGGCTCAAGGTCAGGTGGAAGCTGGGACCAATCGCCTCCTTTGGACACTCCGAATCGGTTTAATTGATAGTCAAAAATATTATGTCATTCGTGACATCCCTCTCTTTTTGAAGATCTTGGTTCATCGAAAGCCATATATGATTGGGAAACACTATGAAAATGACTTGTCTTGGGATGCTTTTGATACAGCTAGTCAAGAAGTTCTTACTTTTTTATGTGGCTTGATTGAGGAGGGACTGAGTCAAGACCTCTTTTTCCCCAATCAAGGTCGTCACCTCTTTTTCCCTCTGACCTTTTTTGAGCAGGGAGTGGAGTTGCTGATGAACTTGGAAGATTTTCATTTTGAGCACCAGATTACTAGTTATGAAAATCTTCTCTTTCATGATTTAGATCCAGAAGCAAACCTTTTCTCTTTTGCTGTGCAGGAGTATCCCGATTATTTTGAGATGGAGATTTCTGAAAGTGAGCGAGTTAACGTATTCTATGGAGGGGCAGTTCTCTTTCGTAAGGGGAATCTTTATCTCTTAAACCCTAAACAAATCAGCCTCCTAAAGGAAATCAAAGAGCTCCCTCAGGAGGAAAGAGGGAGAAAATGCCTCCAGTTTGACAACAGTGATCGTGACCGTCTGGCCGCCTGTCTTCCTTTATTTGGACAGCTGGGTACAGTTTCTGCTCCTGTGCGCTTGCAAATTAGACCCTTTTCACCAATCTTTTACTTTGATAGGGAGAATGACGGCCGCATCCGTTTGGATATCCAGTTTGACTATGGAGATGTTAAGGTAACTAGTCGTCAACAGCTGGAAAAATTACCATTTTCAAGCGATGCCGTCTTGGAAAATCAGCTATTTCAAGTCTGTTTAGGGGCTGGTTTTGAGGCTGATTTTCAGTCTTGGAGACAGGCTTTGAAGCCAGAGGCAGTTTATTCTTTCTTTCACCATACGATTCCAGCTTTTGAGAAGTTGGGTCAGGTTTTTTTGTCTGATGAGATGAATCAGCTCTACAGCGTCCAAGCTCCTCAGGTTCAGATTGAGTCCAAGGGAGGACTGTTGGAAATTCAATTTGATTTCCAAGGGATTGCACAAGAAGAGATTGATCAAGCTCTTAAAGCCCTGACCAGCAATCAGGATTTCTATATCAGTTCTTCTGACCAAGTGTACTTTTTTGATGAGGAAACCAAGCAGATTCGTCAAAATTTGCAGGAACTGGGGGTTGAGCTAAAAGATGGTTCTTTTCAGGCTCGGAAATCCCTAGCTTACAGTTTGTCTCAGTTGTTTGAAGGTCGAGACAGGATCTCCTTCTCGGAAGAATTTCGGCATTTAGCTCATGATTTGACCCATCCAGAGGACTTTCCTTTGGGAGATATACGGGTGCAGGCGAGTTTGAGAGACTACCAGGAAAAGGGTGTTCGTTGGCTCCAGATGCTTCATCACTATGGTTTTGGTGGCATCCTAGCCGATGATATGGGACTGGGAAAAACACTGCAAACCATCGCTTTTTTGACCAGTCAGGTGACAGAAGATAGTCGAGTCTTGATTTTGGCGCCGTCAGGTTTGATCTACAATTGGGCAGATGAATTTAGAAAATTTGCCCCACAGTTAGATTTGGCTGTCGTTCATGGTTTGAAAGCGAATCGAGAAGCAATTCTTTCTGAAAATCACCAAATCTATGTGACTAGCTATGCCACCTTTCGTCAAGACAGCGAACTTTATCAAGAGATGGCTTTTGATTTTCTCTTCTTAGATGAAGCCCAGGTCATGAAAAATGCCCAAACCAAGATTGCTCAGAGTTTGCGCCAGTTTGTGGTGCCGGCAGTCTTTGCTTTGTCAGGTACGCCCATCGAAAATCATTTAGGAGAGTTGTGGTCTATCTTCCAAATTGTGCTACCGGGGCTCTTGCCAAGTAAAAAGGAGTTTATGAAATTACCGGCTGACCGAGTCGCGCAGTTTATCAAGCCTTTCGTCATGAGGCGTAAGAAAGAAGAAGTTCTTACAGAACTACCTGACCTGATCGAAGTCGTCTATAAAAATGAACTGGAAGACCAACAGAAGGCCATCTATCTCGCCCAGTTGCAACAGATGCGAGACCGCCTAGCGCAAGTGACAGATCAAGAATTCCAAAGAAGTCGGGTAGAAATCTTATCTGGACTCATGCGTTTGCGCCAGATCTGCGATACGCCAGCTCTCTTCATGGACGATTACCAAGGAGCTAGTGGTAAATTGGATAGTCTTCGAGATTTATTGCTACAAGTGGCTGATGGTGGGCATCGGGTCTTGATTTTCTCCCAGTTCAAAGAAATGTTGGAAAAAATCGAGCAAGAACTCCCAGACTTGGGCTTGACCTCCTTCAAAATCACAGGTTCAACTCCTGCTCATGACAGACAGGAGATGACCAAGGCCTTTAACCAAGGGGAAAGAGATGCCTTTCTCATCTCCCTTAAGGCGGGTGGTGTTGGTCTCAATCTAACGGGAGCTGATACGGTTATTTTAGTTGACCTTTGGTGGAATCCCGCTGTCGAAGCCCAGGCTATCGGAAGAGCACACCGCATGGGGCAGGAGCAGATGGTCGAGGTCTATCGTTTGATTACCAAGGGGACCATTGAAGAAAAAATCCAAGAACTTCAAGAACAAAAGAAACATTTGGTTTCCCAAGTTTTAGATGGTACGGAGTCGCGTGCGAGTCTCAGTCTGGCAGAAATTCGTGAAATTTTGGGAATTTCTGAAGCCAGCACTTGAAAAATCAAGACAATACGCTATAATGAAGTGTTGAAAGGAAATACAAAATGAAACAAGATCGATTTCCATTGGTGTCAGATGATGAGATCATGCTGACCAAAATGCCAGTCATGGACTTGTACGATGAGTCAGACTTTATTAGCAATATCAAAGGTGATTACCGCGATAAGAACCATTTGGAATGGTCTCCTATCAATGAGGAAGAAACCGTAGTTTCTCCAGTGGTTAATAAGGAGTCAAAGCCAAGTCCAGAACCTAAAAAAGTTGAAAAAACGTATGCTGAATTGGCTCGAGAAGAGGCGCGTGCGGACTTGAAGAAGAAACGTTCAGCCAAGTATTTGACTCAGGATGTTAGTCATACTAGACGACACAATGGTTCAACACTTGTTCGTCAAGGAAACCAACCAACAGCACCATTTCAAAAGGAAAATCCAGGTGAGTTTGCCAAATTTAGTAAAAACTTGAGCCAGTCTCACTATATCTTAGCTGAGGGTGTTGGCCAAGTGGCGAATCCAACTCCGAAAAACCAAACGGAAAAAGGTAAAAAGAACAACTACGATTTTCTAAAGAAGAGTCAAATCTATAATAAAAAGAATAAGCAAACGGAACAGGAACGTCAGGTTGCCCAAGAGTTGAATCTGACAAGAATAACTGAGTAGGGGGGAAAAGCATGTCAAAAACATATCATTTTATTGGAATCAAGGGATCAGGGATGAGTGCCCTAGCCTTGATGTTGCACCAAATGGGACACAAGGTTCAAGGTTCAGATGTTGAAAAATATTACTTTACTCAACGTGGACTAGAGCAGGCAGGGATTGCGATTCTTCCTTTTGATGAAAAGAACTTACAAGGTGATGTGGAGATTATCGCGGGGAATGCCTTCCGTCCAGATAACAACGTTGAAATCGCCTATGCAGATCAAAATGGTATCAGCTACAAACGTTACCATGAATTCCTAGGTAGCTTTATGCGTGACTTTGTCAGCATGGGGGTTGCAGGAGCGCATGGTAAGACATCAACGACTGGGATGTTGTCTCACGTTTTGTCTCATATCACAGATACCAGCTTCTTGATTGGTGACGGGACAGGTCGCGGTTCGGCCAATGCTAAATATTTTGTCTTTGAATCAGACGAATATGAGCGCCATTTCATGCCTTACCACCCAGAATATTCTATCATCACCAACATTGACTTTGACCATCCAGACTACTTTACAAGTCTAGAGGATGTTTTCAATGCCTTTAACGACTATGCCAAACAAATTACCAAAGGTTTGTTTGTATACGGTGAAGATCCTGAGTTGCGTAAGATTACAGCCAATGCACCAATCTATTACTATGGGTTTGAAGCTGAGGGCAATGACTTTGTAGCTAGTGATCTCCTTCGTTCAACAACTGGTTCGACCTTCACCGTTCATTTCCGTGGACAAGAATTGGGTCAATTCCACATTCCAACCTTTGGTCGTCACAATATCATGAATGCGACAGCTGTTATTGGTCTTCTTTACACAGCTGGCTTTGATTTGAACTTAGTGCGTGAACACTTGAAAACTTTTGCAGGTGTTAAGCGTCGTTTCACTGAGAAAATTGTCAATGATACAGTGATCATTGATGACTTTGCCCACCATCCAACAGAAATCATTGCAACCTTGGATGCGGCTCGTCAAAAATATCCAAGCAAGGAAATCGTGGCAGTCTTCCAACCGCATACCTTTACAAGAACCATTGCCTTGTTGGACGAATTTGCCCATGCATTGAATCAAGCAGACGCCGTCTACCTAGCGCAAATCTATGGATCAGCTCGTGAGGTGGACCATGGTGATGTCAAAGTAGAAGACTTAGCTAATAAAATCAACAAGAAACACCAGGTTATTACTGTTGAAAATGTTTCTCCACTCCTAGACCATGACAATGCTGTTTACGTCTTTATGGGTGCAGGAGACATCCAAACCTATGAATATTCATTTGAACGTCTTTTGTCTAACTTGACAAGCAACGTCCAATAAGGAAAACAGATGGAAATTCCAATCACAATAAGGCAAGCTACCCTATCAGATTTAGAAGAAATGTTGGCGATTGAAGAAGCCAATCCTTCATCAGAAGAGACACTTAGCCGCCAATCCTTAGAAGAGAGTATCCGCAAGTCTGCGGGTACCTTTCTTGTAGCTGGGGATGAAAATCAGCTCCTAGGCTATGTTTTGGGAGAAGCTCAGTCTATTCATCCCAAATGGATAGAAATAAAATCCTTGACCATTCATCCTGACTATTGGGGACAGGGACTGGGAACTCTTCTTCTTGCAGCCTTGAAACAGGTGACAGTCGAACTAGATTACCAAGGTATTCTTTTGCAAAGTCCTGATGAACTACTATCATATTTTGAAATGAATGGCTTTGTTGAAGAAGAAGTGACCGAGAGTCATTATGGCAGTGGTTCTGAATGGTATCTGATTTGGGAAAATCCCTTTTATCAGGAGGAAATATGAAAATCAGACAAGCAAGATTTTCGGATTTGGATCGGATTATAGAGATAGAGCTGGAGAATTTTTCACTGGAGGAAGTCATTCCTCGTTCGGTCTTTGAGGCGCATTTGCAGGAAATTCAGACCAGTTTTCTGGTAGCTGAAAAAGAGGGGCGTATTCTTGGTTATATCGAAGGTCCAGTCGTTCCGAACCGCCATCTACATGATCAGTCCTTTACAGAAAAAATAAAAGACTATAGTCATCAACCTGGAGGTTATATTTCTGTGACTTGCCTATCTATTGCCAAGGAAGCACAAGCTTTGGGAGTTGGGAAAAGACTATTAAAGGCTCTGAAAGAAGTCGCTTTAGAACATGAACGAGAGGGCATTAACTTGACGTGTCATGACTACCTTATCGCCTATTATGAAAAACATGGCTTTGTTAATGAAGGAATATCTCAGTCAAGCTTTGCTGGGGAAACATGGTATGATATGGTCTGGCAGCCTGAAAATAAAGAAAACTAGCTAGGGAATGCCCTAGTTGGTTGCTTTTCTGCGACTTTTAAGATATAATATTATGGATTGTCAACAAGGAGGTAATGCTTTTGACTGAAAAATCAAGAGAAGAAGAAAAATTAAGCTTTAAAGAGCAGATTCTACGTGATTTAGAAAGAGTAAAAGAACAAGATAGAAGAGAGAAAGAAGTAGAGATTCCAAATCTGACGGCTTCATCATCTCCAGCTAGTTCAGCAACTCCTTCAGATCTTGAACCAGAAACATCAACAGAAGAGTTGATGGCTGATTCCCTATCTGTTGTCGATAAAATTCTAAAGAATGCACCAGGTGTTCCTCCACTTTCAAGTGCTAGAACTGATGAAACGGATGGACAAGAAGAGAAAGAGATTAGACAGCCAATCATTGACAAGATTGAAGTTGTAGAATCTGAAGAACCTCTAGTAGAGCCGATTCATCTGGCTGAAGAACCTATAGTGGAACCTGTTCAACCTAAGGTAGAACCAGTTGAACTCAAATCGGAAGAAAAAGAATTTAACGATACTCCAACCAAGGTTGCCGTAACCTATAAAACAGAAGACAAGAAAGAGGAAATCACCCCAGGGATGCCTGAAAGAGTTGAGCCTGTTTCTACAGAATCTAGCAGTGGATTAGCTGATGCTCCGCGTCGTAGTCGTCGTCAAGGTGCAACATCAACTAAGAAAAAGACAAAATCAAAAGCTAAAGGTTGCCTAGTAACAGTTCTAGTTCTCCTAGTACTCGTTGCAGTTGGTGGTTACTTTGGTTATGGTTATGTTCAAGATTCCTTGAAACCTGTGGATGCGAGCTCTAAGGACTATGTAACGGTTCAAATCCCAGATGGTGCAAATGTTCAAGAAATTGGAAGCACCTTGGAAAAATCTGGTTTGGTTAAACATGGACTGATTTTTAGTCTTTATGCTAAATACTATAGCCATGCCAACTTGAAGTCAGGTTATTACAACTTGAAGAAGAGTATGAGTACGGATGAGTTGATTCAAGAATTGGAAAAAGGTGGGACTCCTGAAGCTCAGGCACCTGTTCTTGCAAACTTGACAATTCCAGAAGGCTATACATTAGAGCAAATCGCTCAAACAGTAGGACAACTTCAAGGTGAATTTAAAGAACCTCTTACTGCGGATGCTTTCTTGGCAAAAGCTCAAGATGAGACCTTTATCTCACAATTAGTAGCCAAGTATCCAAACCTACTTGGAAGTCTTCCAACAAAAGACAGTGGCGTTCGTTATCGTCTTGAAGGCTACCTTTTCCCAGCGACCTATACGATCAAAGACAGTACAACTGTTGAAAGTTTGATTGATGAGATGGTGGCTGCTATGGATAAGGCTATGTCACCATATTACGCTACGATCAAAGAAAAGAATCTGACAGTTAATGAATTGCTCAGCATTGCTTCTCTTGTCGAAAAAGAAGGTGCTAAGACCGAGGACCGCAAGAAAATCGCAGGTGTCTTCTATAACCGCTTGAATGTTGGTATGCCACTTCAAAGTAATATCGCTATCCTATATGCTCAAGGAAAACTTGGTCAAAAAATTAGTTTAGCAGATGACGCTGGAATTGATACAACGATTGATTCACCATACAATGTTTACACACACCTTGGCCTCATGCCTGGACCGGTTGATAGCCCAAGTTCGGATGCGATTGAAGCAAGTGTAAACCAGACAAAGAGTGAGTACTTGTACTTTGTAGCCAATGTTGAAGATGGTAAAGTATACTTTGCAACAACAAAAGAAGAACATGATCAAAACGTTGCAGAGCACATCAATAGCAAGTTACCTCAAGCAAGTAGTTCAAACTAAAATTATGTGGTTTTCCACATAATTTTGTTTTAAAAAAGTAAATAGAAAAGAAAGTTAAAAAAATGGCAGAAAAAACTTACCCAATGACCCTTGAAGAAAAGGAAAAACTAGAAAAAGAATTAGAGGAGTTGAAACTCGTCCGTCGTCCCGAAGTCGTAGAGCGTATCAAGATTGCTCGTTCCTATGGAGACCTTTCAGAAAATAGTGAGTATGAAGCAGCGAAAGATGAACAAGCTTTTGTTGAAGGACAAATTTCAAGTTTAGAAACAAAAATTCGTTATGCTGAAATTGTTAATAGCGATGCGGTTGCCCAAGATGAGGTAGCAATCGGTAAAACCGTAACAATCCAAGAAGTCGGTGAAGACGAAGAAGAGGTCTACATCATCGTCGGTTCTGCAGGTGCAGATGCTTTTGCTGGTAAAGTATCAAATGAAAGTCCGATTGGACGTGCTTTGATTGGCAAGAAGACTGGTGATACTGCAACGATTGAAACACCAGTTGGTAGCTATGATGTCAAAATCTTAAAGGTTGAAAAAACAGCTTAAATAGGATAAAAAAGGAGTAGTGAAGGTTTTACCTTGCTCAACTCCTTTTTGGTTTTTTGGATAAATAGGAGACTATATGAGTTCAAATAAGAAGAAAAATAAAATGGAGCGTGGTTTAACCAATCGCCATGTTCAGGTGATGGCCATTGCGGGAACAATCGGAACAGGACTTTTTCTGGGTGCCGGTCGCTCTATCAGCCTTACAGGACCTTCGATCATCCTGATTTACATGATTACAGGAGCCTTTATGTTTTTGATGATGAGGGCTGTTGGGGAGATGCTATATCAGGATCCAGAACAGCATACCTTTATCAACTTTATCACCCGTCATTTGGGGAAAGGCTGGGGATATTTTTCAGTTTGGTCTTATTGGTTGTCTGTTGTCTTTATCGGTATGGCAGAAATCACTGCCATCTCAGACTATGTCCGCTTCTGGTTCCCTACCTGGCCTAGCTGGATGATTCAGCTTGTCTTTTTAACGATTTTGGCTTTGGTCAATCTGATTGCGGTTAAGCTCTTTGGAGAAGTCGAGTTTTGGTTTGCTATGGTCAAGATTGTGGCGATTTTAGCCATGATTGCCACTGGGGTCTTTATGGTTTTGACAGGCTTTAAGACACCGCATGGTGTTGCAAGCTTGGCAAATATCAGCGACCAGTTCTCTCTTTTTCCAAATGGAGTTATGAACTTTGTCATGGCCTTTCAAATGGTATTTTTCGCCTATCTGATGATTGAGTTTATCGGGGTGACAACTTCTGAAACAAAGAACCCTCGTCAGGTCTTGCCCAAAGCTGTTAAGGAAATTCCTCTCAGAATTATCTTCTTCTATGGGGGAGCTCTTATTGCGATTATGGCCATTATTCCTTGGTCTTATCTTAATTCTTCAGATTCTCCATTTGTAACGGTTTTTGAACTGGCAGGGATCAAGTGGGCAGCGGCTCTAATCAACTTTGTTGTCTTGACCTCAGCAGCGTCTGCTCTTAACTCAACTCTCTACTCAACAGGGAGACACTTATATCAGATTGCCCATGATTCGCCCAATCGTTTCTTAAAGGCCATCAAGGTCGATACCCTTTCTCGCCACAATGTTCCACAAAATGCCATCATTGCCTCAGCAATCTTGATTGCTCTCGCCGCCTTTATCAATGTGTTGCCAGGTGTTTCAGATGCCTTTGCTTTGATCACAGCATCCTCATCAGGTGTTTATATCGCTATTTATATCTTGATTATGGTGGCTCATCTAAAATACCGCAAGTCACAAGATTTCATGGCTGATGGCTACCTCATGCCTCAGTATCGCTTGCTTAATCCCCTAACCATTCTCTTTTTTGTCTTTGTTTTTGTGACTCTCTTTTTGCAAGAGTCGACTTTCATGGGGGCAGTTGGTTCTGCTATCTGGATCCTTGTTTTTGGGGTTTATAGTCAGTGGAAATTTAGAAAATAAATCATGAACTCATCAACTCTGTTTGGTGAGTTTTTCTAGTTTGACAGTCTATTGAAATAGGATTATAATCAAGCTGTAGCAGTTTATTAGGAGGTTTGAATGCACGTTAGATTGGAAAATAAGGAATCGCATAAAGCGCAAGAAATAGGGGATTTGATTCGTGCTTATAATCGCTCTAAAAGAGAAGAGGCTGAAAGCGAGCCGCTGAACCTTTATGTCGAAGACGAAATGGGCAATCTCATGGCAGGCTTAGTAGCTGAGACTTTTGGAAATTGGTTGGAAATCGAATATTTGTTTGTGAAAGAGGAATTACGGGGACAAGGAATTGGTTCACAACTACTGCAACGAGCTGAAAATGAAGCCAAGAATCGAAATTGTCGTTTTGCTTTTGTCAATACCTACCAGTTTCAAGCGCCAGATTTTTATCTAAGCCATGGCTACAAGGAAGTTTTTACCTTGCAAGACTATCCCTATACAGGACAAAGATACTATTACCAAAAGGATTTGTGACCTAGACTTCTTTCCTTTGAAGAGGGGCTTAGCTAAGTAGCAAAAAAGAACGAATACTCTTTATCATGTAAGATGATAGAGAGTTTTTTGTTAACAAAAACTTACAAAATGACATTTATATATTGCATTAAGTTAGATATATGGTATAATGTTTTTGAAAAGAAGCGCAACTTTTTAAAAATTAAAAGGAGGAAACAAGTGGCTAAAAATTTAAAGTTAAAGCTAGCTCGAGTTGAGTTAGATATGACACAAGGGGATTTGGCAGAGGCCGTTGGGGTTACGCGGCAGACTATCGGCTTGATAGAAGCAGGGAAATACAATCCTAGTCTCTCCCTCTGCCAGTCTATTTGCAGATGCTTAGGCAAAACTTTGGATCAATTATTTTGGGAGGAAGAAGATGAAAAATAGATTTTTTTATTATCAATTATTAGACGAAAGGGAAGAACAACTGATGAATAAAGCGGGGGCTGAAAGTTTCTATATATCTATAGCTTTCTTGCTTTTATCTTATATGATTACAGTATTAGCACCAAGTCTTTTTAATCCGAGAATGATTCTCATCATTATCATTATTGGAACTTCTTACTTTTTCGGCCGTGCTCGAGATTTGGGTGTGAACTACTATAGTCGTTTTCATTTTACGATTGTAGGGTGTTTGCTGGTAACTCTCGCTATTACGACTCTTTTGATGTTGCAGAATTATCAATTCAATATCGAAATTTATCAGCACAATCCTCTGAATGTTAAATATTTGTCTGCTTGGGTCATTACTTATCTGATTTACCTTCCTTGGGTTTTTATCGGCAATCTCGGCCTTAAAAGTTATGGCGAATGGGCTCAAAAAAAGTTTGAGCAAGATATGGATGAACTGGAGAATGGAGAATAGCTTGTTAGCTTTTTATCAATCTTGGTAAAATGTGTTATAATAGTACTAATTTATCGGATGGTGTGAAAGTGGTAGAATACGTTCATACCTTTGTAAAGTAGGAAGAAGGAAAACAGATGTATCCAGATGATAGTTTGACATTGCACACGGACTTGTACCAGATTAACATGATGCAAGTTTACTTTGACCAAGGAATTCACAATAAGAAGGCGGTCTTTGAAGTTTATTTCCGTCAGCAACCGTTTAATAACGGCTATGCGGTTTTTGCTGGTTTGGAAAGAATTGTACATTATCTTAAAGACTTACGCTTTTCAGATAGCGATATTGACTACTTGGAGTCGCTTGGGTATCATGGAGAATTCTTGGATTACCTACGAAATCTCAAGTTAGAACTAACGGTTCGTTCTGCTCAGGAAGGGGACTTGGTCTTTGCCAATGAGCCGGTTGTGCAGGTGGAAGGACCTCTAGCCCAATGTCAATTGGTCGAAACGGCTCTCTTAAACATCGTTAACTTTCAAACCTTGATAGCGACCAAGGCGGCTCGTATTCGTTCAGTCATTGAAGATGAGCCCTTGATGGAATTCGGGACACGTCGTGCGCAAGAAATGGATGCGGCTATCTGGGGAACACGCGCAGCCGTGATTGGTGGAGCCAACGGGACTAGCAATGTGCGAGCAGGGAAGCTCTTTGGCATTCCTGTCTTGGGTACTCATGCTCATGCCTTGGTACAGGTTTATGGAAACGACTATAAGGCCTTTAAGGCCTATGCTTCAACCCATTGTGACTGTGTCTTTCTAGTAGATACATATGATACGCTTCGCATCGGTGTGCCAGCTGCTATTCAGGTGGCGCGTGAGTTGGGTGATAAGATCAATTTTAAAGGCGTTCGTATCGACTCTGGGGATATTGCCTACATTTCCAAGAAAGTCCGTCAGCAATTGGACGAGGCTGGATTTACAGAGGCTAAGATCTATGCTTCTAATGATTTGGATGAAAATACTATCCTTAACCTCAAAATGCAACACGCTAAGATTGATGTCTGGGGGGTGGGTACCAAGCTGATTACAGCCTATGATCAGCCAGCTCTTGGGGCAGTTTATAAGATTGTGGCTATCGAAGATGAAACTGGTAAGATGCGCAATACCATCAAGCTTTCAAGTAATGCTGAAAAAGTATCGACCCCAGGTAAGAAGCAGGTATGGCGCATTACCAGCCGTGAAAAAGGCAAGTCAGAAGGTGACTACATTACTTATGATGGTGTGGATGTGAGCGGCATGACTGAAATCAAAATGTTCCATCCGACCTATACTTACATCAAAAAGACCGTTCGTAATTTTGATGCTGTTCCTCTCTTGGTGGACATCTTCAAAGAAGGAACATTAGTTTACAGCTTGCCTAGTTTGACTGAGATTCAGGATTATGCCCGTAAGGAATTTGACAAGCTATGGGATGAATACAAGCGCGTGCTCAATCCGCAACATTACCCAGTAGATTTGGCCCGTGATATTTGGCAAGATAAGATGGACTTGATTGATAAGATGCGCAAGGAAGCCCTTGGTGAAGGAGAAGAAGAATGAGTTTGCAAGAGACCATTATCCAGCAACTAGGTGTCAAGCCAGTGATTGACGCCCAGGAAGAAATTCGTCGTTCGATTGATTTCTTAAAGAGATACTTGAAAAAACACCCCTTCCTTAAAACATTTGTACTAGGGATTTCTGGAGGACAAGACTCAACCTTGGCAGGGCGTTTGGCGCAATTAGCTATGGAAGAAATGCGAGCAGAGACAGGAGATGACAGCTACCAATTTATCGCTGTCCGCCTGCCATACGGCGTGCAAGCTGATGAAGCAGATGCTCAAAAAGCTCTTGCTTTCATCCATCCAGATGTCAGTTTGGTTGTGAATATCAAGGAATCAGCTGATGCTATGACAGCAGCAGTTGAAGCGACAGGAAGTCCTGTTTCAGACTTTAACAAGGGAAATATCAAGGCTCGTAGTCGTATGATTGCTCAATATGCCCTTGCGGGTGCCCATAGCGGAGCGGTCATTGGAACAGATCATGCTGCGGAAAATATCACAGGTTTCTTTACTAAGTTTGGTGATGGTGGTGCAGACATTCTCCCTCTTTACCGCCTCAATAAACGCCAGGGGAAACAACTCTTGAAGGAGCTTGGTGCAGACCCAGCCCTTTATGAAAAAATCCCAACAGCAGATTTGGAAGAAGAAAAACCAGGTATTGCAGACGAAGTAGCCTTGGGAGTCACTTATGCAGAAATTGATGACTACCTTGAAGGCAAAACCATCAGTCCAGAAGCCCAAGCAACTATCGAAAACTGGTGGCACAAAGGCCAACACAAACGCCACCTACCAATCACCGTCTTTGATGACTTTTGGGAGTAAAAACCTCCAGTGGAGTTTTTTACCCTGAGCCTAGAAATGAGAAAGCGAAGAAGGTCCGGGGGACCTTTTTACCCCGAGTCTAAAAATGGGAAAACGAGGAAGGTTCTGTTGAACCTTTTTAGCTTGAGCCTTAAGCTTAGAAAGCGAGGTAACATTATGAAAGCAATCGGTACGCAAATGTGACAGACAGAACGTTTAATCTTGAGAAGATTTGTGGAGAGTGATGCGGAAGCCATGTTTCAAAATTGGGCTTCGTCTCCTGAGAACCTGACCTATGTCACCTGGGATCCTCATCCTGATGTTGAGGTAACTCGGAACTCGATTCGAAATTGGGTTGCATCCTATACTAATCCCAACTATTACAAATGGGCGATTTGTCTCAAAGAAAATCCTGGGCAAGTGATAGGAGATATCAGCATCGTTGAGATGAATG
Source organism: Streptococcus oralis subsp. oralis (assembly GCF_000960035.1). GTDB lineage: Bacteria > Bacillota > Bacilli > Lactobacillales > Streptococcaceae > Streptococcus > Streptococcus oralis_G. The sequence continues at coordinate 1,003,282 of NZ_JYGR01000005.1, read as the reverse complement.
AGAAAGATTCAAGTTGTGAAATTGGCTATATTTTAGGAAAAAACTATTGGGGTCGTGGTATGATGACAGAGGCCTTAAAAGCTGTGTTAGACTTTTGTTTTACTCAAGCAAGCTTTCAAAAAGTCAGAGCTCGTTATGCCAGTCTTAACCCAGCTTCAGGCCGTGTGATGGAGAAGGCTGGAATGTCCTATCTAAAAACTATTGCCAATGGTGTGGAGAGAAAAGACTACCTTGCGGACCTTATTTATTACCAGATAAGTAGGGAAGACAGGTGATTTCTTTTCTGTTTCTATCAAAGTCAGATCTTGTCTGGCTTTTTTTGTACCATATTTCTGAATAAACTGATTAAATTCCTATTTTTCCCTATCATTGTCCCTGTTTTTTCTGGAGTTTTAGAGCTATAATAGTCCTATCAAATTAAAGAATGGAGGAAGGCAATGGACAATGTATTCTTTTTTATCAGTGTTTTTTTTGCTGGAATTCTTTCCTTCTTTTCTCCTTGTATTTTACCCTTGTTGCCAGTCTATGCAGGGGTCTTGTTGGATGATAAGAATGATGCTCAGACTTCTAGTGGAAAATTTTCAATCTCACTTGTTAGTTTATTGCGAACTCTGGCCTTTATTGTGGGGATTTCTTTTGTTTTTATCTTACTGGGCTATGGAGCTGGTTTTTTAGGCAATTTGCTGTATGCTTCTTGGTTTCAATATGTGACGGGTGCGGTTATCATTCTCTTGGGCCTACACCAGATGGAAGTCCTACATTTGCAGGGGCTTTACAAGGAAAGAAGACTACAATTAAAGACACAGGGGCAAAAGGGTAACGGCTATAGTCAGGCATTTTTACTGGGGTTGACCTTTAGTTTTGCTTGGACGCCATGTGTGGGGCCAGTTCTGGGCTCTGTTTTGGCCTTGGCGGCTTCAGGTGGTTCAGGAGCTTTGCAGGGTGCTGGTCTCATGTTGGTTTACACGCTGGGTTTGGCACTACCATTTTTGGTTCTAGCTCTCGCCTCCAGCTATGTTTTGAAACATTTCCGAAAACTCCATCCTTACCTCGGAACCCTCAAAAGAGTGGGTGGTTTCCTCATTATCGTGATGGGAATCTTGGTGCTTTTGGGAAATGCTTCCATTTTGACTACATTATTTGAATAGAGAGGAAAAAGAAATGAAAAAATGGCAAACATGTCTCCTTGGAGTAGGATCAATCTGTTGTTTGGCAGCCTGTTCGGCTAAAAACATGTCAGACGAATCAACTATGAAGGAGCAATCCAAAACAGAACAAGTCAGCTCGCAAACTGCCACCAAGGGTCAGGCGGTTGCTGATTTTGAACTAACAGGAGTAGATGGTAAGACTTATCGTTTATCTGACTACAAAGGCAAGAAAGTCTATCTTAAATTCTGGGCTTCTTGGTGTTCCATCTGTCTAGCCAGCCTTCCAGATACGGATGAAATTGCTAAGAATGCTAGTGATGACTACGTGGTCTTGACAGTGGTGTCACCAGGCCACAAGGGAGAACAATCTGAAGCTGACTTTAAGAACTGGTACAAGGGATTGGATTATAAAAATTTACCGGTTTTAATTGATCCGTCAGGCAAACTTTTGGAAAGCTATGGTGTTCGTTCTTACCCTACTCAAGCCTTTATAGACAAGGAAGGCAAGCTGGTCAAAACGCAACCAGGTTTTATGGATAAGGATATGATTTTAAAAGAATTGAAAGAAATGGGGTAGAGAAAGGCTATGAATGATAAAGTAAAATTGTTTGTCTTGGCAGGGGTCATTCTCCTAGTCCTAACCGGTTTCTATTTCCTATTGATGCGAAATGCAGGGCAGACAGATAGCTCGCAAATTGAGAAAGCGTCAGTTAGCCAAGGAGGAAAAACAGTGAAAAAAACAGAAATTAGCAAAGACGCAGACTTGCACGAAATTTATCTAGCTGGGGGATGTTTCTGGGGAGTGGAGGAATACTTCTCACGCGTGCCTGGAGTGACAGATGCCGTTTCAGGCTATGCAAATGGTAGAGGGGAAACAACCAAGTACGAATTGATCAACCAAACAGGTCATGCAGAGACTGTCCATGTTACTTATGATGCTAATCAAATTTCCCTCAAGGAAATCCTGCTTCATTACTTCCGCATTATCAATCCAACCAGCAAAAATAAACAAGGAAATGATGTGGGGACCCAGTACCGTACCGGCGTTTATTATACAGATGATAAGGATTTGGAAGTAATCAATCAAGTCTTTGATGAGGTGGCTAAAAAATATGACCAACCTCTGGCAGTTGAAAAGGAAAACTTGAAGAATTTTGTGGTGGCTGAGGACTATCACCAAGACTACCTCAAGAAAAATCCAAATGGCTACTGTCATATCAATGTCAATCAGGCTGCCTACCCCGTCATCGATGCTAGTAAATATCCTAAACCCAGTGATGAAGAATTGAAAAAGGCCTTGTCACCTGAGGAGTATGCAGTTACCCAGAAAAATCAAACAGAACGAGCTTTTTCAAACCGCTACTGGGATAAATTTGAATCTGGTATCTATGTGGATGTGGCCACTGGCGAACCCCTCTTTTCATCAAAGGACAAGTTTGAGTCTGGTTGTGGCTGGCCTAGTTTCACCCAACCAATTAGTCCAGATGTTGTCACTTACAAGGAAGATAAGTCTTACAATATGACGCGCATGGAAGTGAGAAGTCGAGTTGGAGATTCTCACCTTGGCCATGTCTTTACAGATGGGCCTCAGGACAAGGGTGGCTTGCGCTACTGTATCAATAGTCTTTCTATCCGCTTTATTCCCAAAGACCAAATGGCAGAAAAAGGTTATGCCTATTTACTAGATTATGTCGATTAAGAAGTCTTTCCTAAGCAGTTAGAGGAGAATTTTGCTATACTGATACTAGTAAGTGGTAAAGGAGCAGAGCATGACCTACACAATCTTAATCGTAGAAGATGAGTATCTGGTAAGACAAGGCTTGACCAAGTTGGTCAATGTAGCAGCCTACGATATGGAAATCATCGGTCAGGCTGAAAATGGAAGACAGGCTTGGGACTTGATTCAAAGGCAGGTGCCAGATATCATTTTAACTGATATCAATATGCCTCAGCTAAATGGCATCCAGTTGGCCAGTCTGGTCCGAGAAACCTATCCTCAGGTTCACCTAGTTTTTTTGACAGGTTACGATGATTTTGATTATGCCTTGTCTGCCGTCAAACTCGGTGTAGATGACTACCTACTCAAGCCCTTTTCTCGTCAGGATATTGAGGAAATGTTGGGGAAAATCAAGCAAAAACTAGACAAGGAAGAAAAAGAAGAGCAGTTACAAGATTTATTAACCGATAAGTTTGAGGGAAATATTGCTCAGAAAATCCAGTCCCATCTGGCTGACAGTCAGTTTAGTTTAAAGTCTTTGGCCAGTGACTTGGGCTTTAGTCCGACTTATTTGAGTTCCTTGATTAAGAAAGAGTTGGGGCTGCCTTTTCAGGATTACCTGGTGAGAGAGCGTGTCAAACAGGCCAAGCTCTTGCTTCTGACCACGGATTTAAAGATTTATGAGATAGCCGAAAAGGTTGGATTTGAAGATATGAACTACTTTACCCAACGTTTTAAACAGATTGCAGGTGTGACACCTCGTCAGTTTAAGAAGGGAGAAGGCCGATGAAGCGTTCTTCTCTTTTAGTCAGAATGGTTATTTCCATCTTTCTGGTCTTTCTCATTCTACTAGCTGTGGTTGGGACTTTCTATTATCAATCTAGTTCATCAGCCATTGAGGCTACTATCGAGGGCAATAGCCAAACGACCATTAGCCAAACTAGCCACTTTATTCAGTCTTATATCAAAAAATTAGAAACCACCTCGACCAGTTTGACCCAGCAGAAGGATGTCCTAGCCTATGCTGAGAATCCTAACCAAGATAAGGTCAAGGGAATTCGAGATCTGTTTTTGACTATCTTAAAGGCAGACCAGGACTTGAAAACGGTGGTACTGGTCACCAAATCCGGTCAGGTTATTTCTACAGATGATAGTGTGCAGATGAAAACTTCCTCAGATATGATGGCTGAGGATTGGTACAAAAAGGCCATTCATCAGGGAGCTAAGCCAGTTTTGACACCAGCTCGTAAATCAGATAGTCAGTGGGTTATTTCTATCACTCAAGAACTTGTTGATGCAGAGGGGGCCAATCTTGGCGTACTTCGTTTGGATATTTCCTACGAAACTCTGGAAGCCTATCTTAACCAACTCCAGTTGGGTCAGCAGGGTTTTGCCTTTATCATCAATGAAAACCATGAATTTGTCTACCATCCTAAACGTACTGTCTATAGCTCAGAGAGTGAAATGGAGGCCATGAAACCCTACATTGAGACGGGGCAGGGCTATACGCTGGATCATCAATCCTACGTCAGTCAGGAACAGATTGCAGGAACAGATTGGACGGTTATAGGCGTGTCTTCGTTGGAGAAGTTAGACCAGGTTCGGAGTCAACTCATGTGGACCTTGCTTGGTGCTAGTGCCTTATCTCTTCTTGCCTGTCTCTGCTTGGTGTGGTTCAGTCTCAAACGCTGGATTGCCCCTTTGAAGGATCTGAGAGAAACCATGCTGGAAATTGCTTCTGGTACACAAAATCTTCGTGCTAAAGAAGCTGGTGCCTATGAACTGAGAGAAGTGACTCGTCAGTTCAATGCCATGCTGGATCAGATTGAACAGTTGATGGCAGATGTGCGCAGGCAGGAAGAAGCAACCCGGCAGTATGAACTTCAAGCACTGTCGAGCCAGATTAACCCCCATTTCCTCTATAATACTTTGGACACTATCATCTGGATGGCTGAGTTTCAGGATAGTCAGCGAGTGGTTCAGGTGACCAAGTCTTTGGCAACCTATTTCCGCTTGGCGCTCAATCAAGGCAAGGATTTGATTTCTCTTTCTGATGAAATCAATCATGTCCGCCAGTACCTCTTTATCCAGAAACAACGCTATGGTGATAAGCTGGAGTATGAGATTGATGAAGATCCTGCTTTTGGTAACCTAGTCTTACCCAAGTTGGTGTTGCAACCTCTTGTAGAAAATGCCCTCTACCATGGTATCAAGGAGAAGGAAGGTCAGGGACATATTAAAGTTTCTGTTCAGAAACAGAATACAGGGCTTGTCATCCGCATTGAGGATGATGGCGTTGGTTTCCAAAATCCTGGCGATAGCAGTCAAAGTCAGCTCAAACGTGGGGGAGTTGGCCTTCAAAATGTTGACCAACGGCTCAAACTTCATTTTGGAGACAATTACCAGATGAAGATCAATTCTGTACCCTCAAAAGGGACGACGGTTGAAATATACATTAATAAAATAGAAATTAGCTAACTCCCAGTCTATTCTGGGAGTTTTGCTTTTAAAAATCAGAATGATTAGTTGGCCTTGATAAAATCAGTAAAAAAAGATATGATAGATAGTGACAAAAGAGGTATCAAGTATGAAGAAAAAAGACATTCAAAGAGCAACAAGCCAGATTGTAGAAGATATAATAGACAAGGCTAATTTGAAGCAAGGGGCTATCTTTGTTTTGGGCCTTTCTTCTAGTGAGGTGATAGGTGGTCAGATTGGCAAGGAATCCAGCCAAGAAATTGGTGAAATCATCGTGAAGACCATCCTAGATATCCTAGAGGAAAAAGGAATTCATCTAGCTGTTCAAGGTTGTGAACATGTCAATCGAGCCCTCGTCGTTGAACGTCAGGTGGCAGAGCAGTTTGGTCTTGAAATCGTCAGTGTCCTTCCTACACTTCATGCAGGAGGTTCGGGTCAGTTGGCAGCCTTCAAGTTTATGCAGGATCCAGTTGAGGTTGAATTTATCAAGGCCCATGCTGGATTGGATATCGGAGATACTGCGATTGGCATGCATGTTAAGCATGTTCAAGTACCAATTCGCCCTGCACTGCGTGAAATTGGGCATGCCCATGTAACGGCTCTTGCAAGTCGTCCCAAACTAATCGGAGGTGCGCGTGCGCATTATCCAGAAGATTCTATCAGAAAGTCGTGAACTTATTCTGTAGTAAAAGAAGAAAAGCAAAAGACAGAGGAAGTAATGGTATCTATACCATTACTTCCTCTGTCTTTTGCCAAATTTTGTGTAAAGTGCTCCAAATAGGACCAGTTTTTACAAGAAGAAGGGGTGGTATCTGATGGAGAATTGCCAAAAAGTAGAAAAAAGAAACTTAGAGAAGCTTTTCCGTTATAGAAATCAGTAAACAAAGCTGGATTTAGCTGTTCTAGGTCGGCTTTTTTGTGCTATACTTAAGATATGCATAGAAAAACAGTGATTGATTTTAGGGCTTTGGGGGAGAGATACACCTTCACTCAGCCGATCAAAGAGTTAAAAACGAGAGATTTAGCAGAAGTGGCGGACCTGCTGGCTCAGGTGGAAAGCTACCAAGAACAAGGCTATTATGTGGTGGGCTATGTCAGTTACGAGGCTGCACCTGCATTTGAGAAGAAATTAGCAGTTCATAAAGCTCCTTTACTGGCAGAGTATCTGCTATATTTTACAGTTCATGATAGGGTAGAAACATCGCCTATTCCTCTGACTTATGAGGAAGTAGATCTACCTTCAAAGTGGCAGGAAGAAACATCTGCAGAGAACTATGAAAAGGCTATTGCCCAGATTCACCATCATTTGCGTCAGGGAGACACCTATCAGGTCAACTACACCGTCCAACTCAAGCAGGACTTAAGTGACAGTCCTTTTGCCATCTACAATCGTATGGTGGTAGAGCAGGAGGCGGGCTACAATGCCTATGTGGAACATGATGAGATGGCAGTGATTTCCATGAGCCCAGAACTCTTTTTTGAGCAAAATGACCGAGAATTAACGACTCGCCCAATGAAGGGAACAACCCAGCGGGGAGTGACTGACCAAGAAGACCTTGCCCAAGCTAGCTGGCTAGAACAGGATCCTAAAAATCGATCTGAAAATATGATGATTGTGGACCTCTTGCGCAACGATATGAACCGTATTTCTGAGGTGGGGAGTGAGCACGTGGAGCGTCTGTGTCAGGTGGAGCAGTATTCGACCGTTTGGCAGATGACTTCTACCATCAAGAGTCAGTTGCGACCGGATGTGGACCTAGTTGAAATCTTCCGTTCGCTCTTTCCATGTGGTTCCATAACGGGAGCACCGAAAATTGCGACCATGGAAATCATCAAGGACTTGGAGCCCCAACCACGCGGAGTCTACTGCGGAACGATTGGTCTCTTGCTTCCAAATGGACGACGGATTTTCAATGTCGCCATTCGGACTATTCAACTGCATCAAGGGAAAGCCGTTTATGGAGTTGGCGGAGGGATTACTTGGGATAGTACTTGGGAATCTGAATACCGAGAGGTTCATCAAAAGGCGGCTGTTCTCTATCGTAAACAAGCACGTTTCCAGTTGATTACAACTGGGAAAATCAGCCAAAAACAACTGCTTTTTGAAGATCAACATCTGGAAAGACTGACAAAGGCGAGTCGTTATTTTGCCTTTCCTTTTGATCCAGAAGAACTGAGACAAAAGATAGAGGAAGAGTGTCAAGTTTGTGATTCCCACCAAGACTACCGCTTGCGAATTACCCTCAGCAAATCTGGAGAGATAGAACTCAGTCGCCAAATCGTAAGCCCCCTCAGTCCAAGCTTCTGCAAAGCCAAACTTTGTCTGCAAGAAGCTGATTTGCAGCAAGCATTTACCTACTTCAAAACCACTTACAGACCACATTTAAGCCTAGGTAAACAGGAAATCATTTACCATAATGCAGCAGGAGAATTGCTTGAAACCTCTATTGGAAATCTGGTCTTAAAAATTAATGGTAAACTCTACACACCGCCTATCAGACTTGGAGTTTTGCCAGGAATTTACCGTCAGCATTTGCTGGAAAGAGGACAGGTAGAGGAAAAAGTCTTGATTGTGCCAGACTTGGACCAAGCGGAAACTATCTATGGCTGTAACGCAGTCAGAGGTTTGTATGAGTTGGAAGTGAATTCTAAATAAACTTCATAAATTAAAAAATATAATGGATATGTTGAATTGTTGAATTAAGTTTGATAAAATAAAAAGAAAACGATGTCATTTTATAGGAGGAAATGATGAAAAAAACAATTTTGCTGAAAGTGATTCTTACTGTTCTTCCAGTTTTAGGTTTGTTTGCTCAACCGGTTAGTGCAGAAGAAAATATTCATTTTTCTAGTTGTAAAGAAGCATGGGAAAATGGCTATTCTGATATCCATAGAGGAGAGCCTGGATATTCTTCAAGACTAGACAAAGATGGTGATGGAGTTGCCTGTGAACGCTCAAAAGCTCCTCGAGGTGTTTTTAAACCACGCCAATCTAGTCCACAGAATAGAGTTTCTTCTAGTGGCTGGGTTAAGCAGGATGGATATTGGTATTATTATTCTGACAATGGTAATCCAGTAACCAATTCTTGGAAAGGAGATTACTATCTCAAATCAGATGGAACAATGGCTCAGAGTGAGTGGATATATGACTCATATTACAAAGGATGGTATTATCTCAAATCGGATGGTTCATATGCACGAAACACATGGATAGGAAGTTACTACCTTAAACCAAACGGAAAGATGGCTCAAAGTGAATGGATTTATGATTCATCATACCAAGCTTGGTATTATTTGAAATCAGATGGATCCTATGCCCAAAATGCTTGGCAAGGCGCTTTTTATCTCAAAGCAAACGGTGAAATGGCACAAGGTGAGTGGATTTATGACTCTTCTTATCAATCATGGTACTACTTAAAATCAGATGGTTCATACGCTCGTAATACTTGGCAAGGAAATTACTATTTGAAATCAGATGGTAAAATGGCAAAGAATGAGCGAGTTGATGGTGGTAGATACTACGTAGATGCTTCTGGCCTTTGGAAACCATAAATCAGAAGAATTTCTAGGAAGTTAATGCAAACCTTTGCACAAAACGGACGATTTTGTTATACTATATCTGTAAGCATTTTCAATTAAAAAGGAGAAGACGATGAGTCAAAAGATTATTGGGATTGACCTTGGTGGAACATCTATCAAGTTTGCAATTTTAACTCAAGAGGGAGAAATCCAAGAAAAATGGTCTATCAAGACTAACATTTTGGATGAGGGAAGTCATATCGTAGATGATATGATTGAGTCTATTCAACATCGTTTGGACTTGCTTGGATTGTCAGCTACGGATTTTCGAGGGATTGGAATGGGATCACCAGGTGTGGTTGACCGTGAGAAAGGGACTGTTATCGGTGCCTACAACCTAAACTGGAAAACCCTTCAACCGATTAAAGAAAAGATTGAAAAAGCCTTGGGGATTCCATTCTTTATCGATAATGATGCCAACGTAGCTGCTCTTGGTGAGCGTTGGATGGGTGCTGGTGAAAACCAACCAGACGTTGTCTTTATGACACTTGGTACAGGTGTTGGTGGCGGTATCGTGGCAGAAGGCAAATTGCTTCACGGTGTTGCTGGTGCAGCAGGAGAGCTTGGTCATATCACTGTTGACTTTGACCAACCGATCGCATGTACCTGTGGTAAAAAAGGCTGTCTTGAGACAGTTGCTTCAGCAACAGGGATTGTTAACTTGACTCGTCGCTATGCAGATGAATACGAAGGCGATGCAGCCTTGAAACGCTTGATTGACGACGGTGAAGAAGTAACTGCTAAAACTGTCTTCGACCTTGCAAAAGAAGGGGACGACCTTGCCTTGATCGTTTACCGTAACTTCTCACGTTACTTGGGAATCGCGTGTGCCAACATCGGTTCAATCCTCAACCCTTCAACGATTGTTATCGGTGGTGGGGTGTCAGCTGCGGGAGAATTCCTTCTCCAAGGCGTGCAAAAGGTTTATGATGAAAATACCTTCCCACAAGTACGCACATCTACAAAATTGGCTCTTGCAACTCTAGGAAATGACGCTGGAGTAATCGGAGCAGCATCACTTGTATTACAATAAGATAATAAAAGGAGAAAAACACTACTTTAAAGCCAGTGATTTTCCTCCTTTCTTTTTTTATGCTATACTAGTTAGGACAATAAATGAGGTGAGAGTAAATGACAAAAGCAGATACGATTTTTAAAGAGAATATTGAACGAATCCTCAAAGACGGTGTCTTTTCTGAGCAGGCTCGTCCCAAGTACAAGGATGGGACTGTTGCCAACTCCAAGTACGTAACGGGTGCCTTTGCGGAGTATGATTTGTCTAAAGGGGAATTTCCCATCACAACCTTGCGTCCCATTGCGATCAAATCCGCCATCAAGGAAGTACTCTGGATCTACCAAGATCAGTCTAATAGCCTAGAAGTGCTAAATAGCAAGTACAATGTTCACTACTGGAATGACTGGGAAGTGGGAGATACGGGAACCATCGGTGAACGCTATGGGGCAGTCGTTAAGAAACACGATATCATTAACAAGATTCTCAAGCAGTTGGAAGCCAATCCTTGGAATCGTCGCAATATTATCTCTCTCTGGGATTATCAAGCTTTTGAGGAGACAGACGGTCTCCTTCCATGCGCCTTTCAGACCATGTTTGATATCCGTCGAGTAGATGGAGAAATCTATCTGGATGCGACCTTGATCCAGCGTTCGAATGATATGTTGGTGGCCCACCACATTAACGCTATGCAGTACGTGGCTCTTCAAATGATGATTGCCAAGCATTTCGGCTGGAAGGTTGGGAAGTTTTTCTATTTTATCAACAACCTTCATATCTATGATAATCAGTTTGAACAAGCTCAGGAATTGCTCCGCCGTGAGCCGTCAAATTGCCAACCTCGTTTGGTCTTGAATGTTCCTGATGGGACCAATTTCTTTGATATCAAAGCGGAGGACTTTGAGTTAGTTGACTATGATCCAGTCAAGCCACAACTGAAGTTTGATTTGGCTATTTAAGAAAATAAAAAGAAGTTGAGAAATCTCAACTTCTTTTGTTGCTTAATGTGATACGCGGCGGCGAGCTGCTTTTTTACGGTTTTCTTCGATGAAAGCTGCTTTTTGCTCTTCTGGCTCAATCACTTTCTTTTTAATTGCGTATACTGCACCTGCAACGGCAGCGACAGTTCCTGCGACACCTGTTACAAGACCTTTAGCGAATCCTTTAGCCATGAGTCTTCCTCCTTTATCTTCCCGATCAGCCAGGCTCCCCAAGTGGTAGCATTTTTCTGACTGACCTTTTTGTGATATAATAATAGTAACGAAAAAATGGAAATTTTTCAAGGAAAAAAGATGAAAACAAAAATAATTGTGATTGTTGGACCGACCGCTGTTGGGAAGACAGCCCTTGCTATTGAAGTGGCCAAGCGCTTTGGTGGAGAGGTGGTCAGTGGTGACAGTCAGCAAGTATACAGAGGGTTGGATATTGGGACGGCCAAGGCTAGCCCAGAGGAGCAAGCAGCTGTTCCTCATCATTTGATTGATGTCAGAGAGGTGACCGAGTCTTACTCGGCTTTTGATTTTGTTTCAGAAGCTAAGAAGGCTATTGAGGATATTCAAAGCCGTGGCAAGCTAGCCATTATCGCTGGTGGAACTGGACTTTATATCCAGAGCTTGCTGGAAGGCTATCATCTAGGTGGGGAAACACCTCATGAGGAGATATTAACCTATCGAGCTAGTTTAGAGCCTTTATCAGATGAGGAGTTAGCCCATCTCGTGAAGCAAGCAGGCCTTGAAATTCCCCAGTTTAACCGTCGTCGTGCCATGCGTGCCTTGGAAATCGTCCATTTTGGTCAGGATTTGAAAAATCAGGAAAGTCCTTATGAACCACTGATTATCTGCTTGGATGATGAACGCAGTCAACTCTATGAGCGTATCAACCATCGCGTGGACCTCATGTTTGAGGCTGGGCTTTTGGATGAGGCCAAGTGGCTCTTTGACCATTATCCAGATGTGCAGGCAGCCAAAGGCATTGGCTACAAGGAACTCTTTCCTTATTTCCGTGGGGAGCAAACTCTTGAGGAAGCAAGCGAGAGTCTCAAGCAGGCGACTCGTCGTTTTGCCAAGCGTCAGTTGACCTGGTTCCGTAATCGTATGCAGGTTACCTTTTATCAGATAGGAGAGCCTGACGTGCAGGACCGCATTTTAAGCCAGATAGAGGAGTTTTTACATGATTGAAACGGAGAAAAAAGAGGAGCGAGTTCTGCTGATTGGTGTGGAATTGCAGGGCATGGATAATTTTGATCTCTCTATGGAAGAGTTGGCCAGTCTGGCTAAGACAGCTGGGGCAGTCGTTGTAGATAGTTACAGACAAAAACGGGAAAAATATGATTCCAAGACTTTTGTTGGCTCTGGTAAGTTGGAAGAAATCGCTCGAATGGTGGATGCAGAAGAAATTACTACTGTCATCGTCAATAATCGCTTGACTCCACGGCAAAATGTCAATCTAGAAGAAGTTCTAGGTGTCAAGGTCATTGACCGTATGCAGTTGATTTTGGATATCTTTGCCATGCGGGCTCGAAGCCATGAAGGAAAACTCCAAGTTCATTTGGCTCAGCTCAAGTATCTCTTGCCTCGCTTGGTTGGTCAGGGGATTATGCTCAGCCGTCAGGCAGGTGGAATTGGTTCCCGTGGACCTGGTGAAAGCCAGCTGGAACTGAACCGTCGTAGTGTTCGCAATCAAATCACAGATATCGAGCGCCAGCTCAAGGTGGTTGAGAAAAATCGGGCGACAGTCAGAGAAAAGCGTCTGGAGTCAAGCACCTTTAAGATTGGTTTGATTGGCTACACCAATGCTGGGAAATCAACCATCATGAACACCTTGAACAGTAAGACCCAGTATGAAGCAGACGAGCTGTTTGCGACTCTGGATGCGACAACGAAGAGTATCCATCTGGGGGGCAATCTTCAGGTTACCTTGACTGATACGGTTGGCTTTATCCAAGATTTGCCAACAGAATTGGTGTCCAGTTTCAAATCAACCTTGGAAGAAAGCAAGCATGTGGATCTTCTGGTTCATGTCATTGATGCCAGCAATCCTTACCACGAGGAGCATGAAAAAACGGTTCTGTCTATCATGAAAGACTTGGATATGGAGGATATTCCTCGCCTGACCCTTTATAATAAAGCGGATTTAGTGGAGGATTTCATGCCTACCCAAACGCCGTATGCCCTCATTTTTGCCAAGTCTGAGGATAGTCGTGAGAACTTGCAAGCATTGTTTTTGGAGAAGATCAAGGATATTTTTGAAGTCTTTACCCTGCGCGTGCCTTTTTCTAAGTCCTACAAGATTCATGATCTAGAAAGTGTGGCGATTCTGGAAGATCGTGATTATCAGGAGGACGGTGAAGTCATTACAGGCTACATTTCCGAGAAAAATAAATGGAGGTTAGAGGAATTTTATGACTGATATTAAAACTTTGGCTCTAAAGTATGGAGGTTATACAAGTCTGGATAAGGTCTATCTAGATCAACTTCTAGCTGGCAAAACAGAGCAAGAGCAGTTGGCTCTCATCACACCTCCTCCGAGTGTCGTTAATGCCTACTTTGCTGAACTCTACCAGAAAAAGAGCCCTGAAGCTGCGACGGATTACTTTGCAGAACTCAGTCAGGAACTGAACCTCTACAATGCTGAGCCAAGTTTCACCTTTGAAAATAAGCCTTTTATTCGTCTTAATTTATCTGGCAAATCTTTTGGATTTTGCTATGAGAGTAAGGATCTGGGGCGGATCTTCTCTGAAAATGAAGAGGTAATCTCGGATGACTTGCTCTTTGAGATTGCACAAATTTTCCCCCATCAACTCGTCTTTGAAGAGTCTGGAAAGATTTACATGAAGGATGCCGGAGATGAGGAAGTTGTTAGTGTGGAGAGTCTCACAGCTTTGACGGACTTGGAAAGTTTTGCAGATGGCCGCAAGCGTCTCAAAGGTTATAGTCAAGACGATTTGCTTCAAGAGTCTAAAGCTTTTACTGGCAAGCGCTATTTCCGATCGGAAAATCGCACAGCCATGTTATATATTGATTAATTAGAAAGTATCGAATGGATATTCAATTTTTAGGAACAGGGGCTGGTCAGCCCTCCAAAGCTCGCAACGTTTCAAGTCTCGCACTGAAACTCTTGGATGAGATTAACGAAGTCTGGCTCTTTGACTGTGGAGAAGGAACGCAAAATCGTATTCTGGAAACCACAATTCGACCACGTAAGGTCAGCAAAATCTTTATCACCCACCTGCATGGAGATCATATCTTTGGCTTGCCAGGATTCCTTTCTAGCCGTGCCTTTCAGGCAAATGAGGAGCAGACGGATTTGGACATCTATGGACCGCAAGGAATCAAGTCATTTGTTTTAACCAGCCTTCGTGTGTCAGGCTCTCGTCTGCCTTACCGCATTCATTTTCATGAGTTTGACCAAGATTCTCTAGGGAAAATCTTTGAGACCGATAAATTCACTGTGTATGCAGAGGAGCTGGACCACACTATTTTCTGTGTTGGCTATCGTGTCATGCAAAAGGACTTAGAAGGTACCTTGGATGCTGAAAAACTCAAGGCAGCTGGTGTTCCATTTGGCCCGCTTTTTGGAAAAATCAAAAACGGTCAGGACGTTGTTCTAGAAGACGGAACTGAAATCAAGGCTGCTGACTATATCTCAGCGCCACGTCCAGGTAAGATTATCACCATTCTGGGTGATACCCGAAAAACCAATGCCAGTGTGCGTCTAGCTGTCAATGCCGATGTCCTTGTCCATGAATCGACTTATGGTAAGGGTGATGAAAAGATTGCCCGCAACCACGGTCACTCAACCAATATGCAAGCAGCACAAGTAGCAGCAGAAGCAGGTGCTAAGCGCCTCTTGCTCAATCATATCAGCGCTCGTTTCCTTTCAAAAGATATCAGCCAGCTCAAGAAAGATGCGGCAACTGTTTTTGAAAATGTTCATGTGGTCAAAGACTTGGAAGAAGTGGAAGTCTAAAAGATTGAAAAAGGATAAGTATGCGAACAATTCTCATTACAGGTGCTAGCGGTGGCTTAGCCCAAGAAATGGTCAAACTCTTGCCAAATGACCAACTCATCTTACTAGGTAGAAACAAGGAAAAACTAGCCCAACTATATGGAAATCATCCTCATGTGGAATTGATTGAAATCGATATTACTGATGACTCAGCCCTAGAAGCTCTGGTAGCTGACCTCTATCTCCGTTATGGCAAGATTGATGTCTTGGTTAACAACGCTGGATATGGAATTTTTGAAGATTTCGACCAGATTTCTGACAAAGACATTCACCAGATGTTTGAGGTCAATACCTTTGCTCTGATGAATCTGTCTCGTCGTCTTGGAACTTGCATGAAGGAGAGGGGAAAAGGCCATATCATCAATATCGTCAGCATGGCAGGTTTGATAGCGACTAGCAAGTCCAGTCTCTACTCAGCGACCAAGTTTGCGGCTATTGGATTTTCAAATGCGCTGCGCCTCGAACTCATGCCCTATGGTGTCTATGTAACGACGGTTAATCCAGGACCGATTCGTACTGCCTTTTTTGACCAGGCTGACCCAGATGGAACCTACCTCAAGTCGGTTGACCGCTTTCTCTTAGAACCAGATGCAGTGGCTAGAAAGATTGTCAAAACCATAGGAAAAAACAAACGGGAACTCAATCTTCCTTTTTTGCTCAATTTAGCTCACAAATTTTATAGCCTCTTTCCCAAGTTAGCCGATAAGTTGGCTGGGGAAACCTTTAATTATAAGTAAAAAAGCTATTCCTTTAATGAATAGTTTTTTGATTTAATTTCTTGAAAGAAGAGTGTTTTAAAGTTAAAAATCAAGCTTATTCGTGCCTATTCATAGCTTTTAGGGTATAATACAAATAAAAGAGTTCTAGAAGATACTTAGAGTACAATCTAGGTACAAAAAGATAGAATCATGGATACAGGAGTAAAAAATGGCAAAAAAGAAAAGAGTTACCTTACCCAAGGACTTTAATGAACTACTAACTGATGGAAATATTGACCAATTAAAGTCCGTATATGATAAGTGTGAGTTAACTGCACATGATGGAAGATTTAGCTTATGTACACCTCTGCATATGGGAGGAGTCCCGGATGAATTGGTTATTTGGCTTGTCGAACAGGGCTTAGATATCAATATCCCTGATTATTATGGAGCAACTCCTTTGTATCGTCAGGCAACCATGGGAAGAGAGACTGTAAAACTCTTGCTCGAATTGGGTGCAGATGTTGAAAAAACCAATACTTATGGCAATACACCCTTGCATGTGGCAGCTGAGTTTTTTCATCCTAAGACCGTTGCGCTTCTCTTAGAAAAGGGAGCAAAGGTCAACCCTAAGAATGATAGGGGACAAACTCCACTAGACTCCGTTCTCACTGTCTGTCGGGGAATCTATATTGCCCAAACAGCTGAAATCGCTGCAATGCTTCTGGATGCTGGTGCTAAGAAAACACCAGCTATGAAAGAAAAGGTCGAAAATATTGGTAAGGATTTTGAATTTCATAGAGAAGGAATCAATCCCGACTATCTAGAAGCAGCAGATAAAGGTTTAGCCATACTTTATCGTTTGTTTGATGTCAAGCCGGTAGCCAAACGAATAACCCACGATGGAGTTTCTCCGATTCTCGTAAAAGAAGGTAGCTGGGAGGAGCAATATGAGGAACTATGGTCTTTCTTGATTCCTTCAAGTGGAGCAGCCAAAACTGTTCAGGGAGAAGTTATCCGTATACCAGGTCGAGTCCGAGATGAACTGGATCGCAATGGTGGGGTCAACTGGGACAGGGACTATAGAAAAATGCTTCAGGCTCTCCCTCAATACTTGTCTCTAGGAAACTCTCTTTCAGAACAAGAATTAGAAGAAAGCAAGCAAGTTATTGCGCAAATCCACAGTAAAGAAAGCGATGATGAAGCCAGTCTAGATCGTCTGTGTCAGCTAGCTCTTATATGGATTAAGCAAAATCCCGAGCCGATACCCCTAGAAAAGCCAAGTTATAAGAGGTAAATGGAAATTAAATCCAGTTAAAAATATATGATGGATTTATTCAACTATTTATCCAAGTATTGCAATTTAAACCGTAAAAAGTATACTAGAACCAGCGATTATTAAAACGTTTGCTTAAAATGATAGTAGACTATTTAGGAGATAAAATATGGAATTGACAGCCATTTATCATAGACCAGAATCAGAATACGCTTATCTTTACAAAGAAGATCAGCTACATATCCGAATTAGAACGTAGAAAAATGATGTTCAGAAGGTTATTCTGCATTATGGAGATCCATTTATTTTCATTGAGGATAAGTATGAAGCTAAGAAAGAAATGACCAAAGTAACTTCAGACGCCTTACTTGATTATTGGCAGGTTACGGTCTCTGTTGATTTTTTACGCATTCAGTATCTCTTTGAACTCCTTGATAAAGAGGGTAAGGGTATTTTTATGTAGATAAGGAACATACTCAAGAAAACTTGGATGCTGAAGGAAATGGCTTTAAACTTCCTTATGTTCACGAAATTGATGGATGTCAGGTTCCTAGTTGGGTTTCAAATACCGTGTGGTATCAGATTTTCCCAGAACGCTTTGCTAATGGAAATCCTCATTTGACGTCAGATGGGAGCTACCTCAAGTCTGTTGACCGATTTCTCTTAGAACCAGATGTAGTCGCTAGAAAAATTGTCAAAATCATAGGAAAAAACAAACGGGAACTCAATCTCCCAGTTTTGTTGAATCTAGCCCATAAGTTTTATACCCTCTTTCCCAAGCTAGCCGATAAGTTGGCAGGGGAGACTTTTAATTATAAGTAAAAAAGGTTCCTTTTGTAAGGAACTTTTTTATGATATTTTACTGAGTGACAAGAAATGTTTGTTTTTTTGTTCTAAATCTACATTCACTTTTTTCGAATCTTCTACAAATTTTAGAAAAAACAATCAAAAATATGATTTTTTGTGTTTAGGGTATTGAAATTTCCTATATCGTCTTATAGAATAAAGTTAAAAGAATCCTAAAAGTAACTTGCTGTGCAATATATAAAAGTTACCGAAGGAGTTATTTTATGGAAAAAGCCAATTGGAATCGTAAAAGAGTCTACAGCATTCGTAAGTTTGCCGTAGGCGCTTGCTCTGTCATGATTGGAACCTGTGCGGTTCTATTTGGAGGAAGTGTTATTGGAGAATCACCAGTTTTCGCCGATGAAACTCCTATCGCTCACACTGTGGAACAAGCAAAAGAGGAAAGTCCGGCAGTGGAGGAAAAAGAAGATCAAACTGTAGCAGAGCACAAGGATGTTGCAAGTGTCGATCAAAGTCAAGCTGCTCCAATTGAAGCAGGCAAAGCCGAAAAGAAAGAAGATGAACCTGTAGCTCCAAAAGAGGAGAAAGCGTCAATAAAACCTGAAGGAACAGCTCCAAAGGTAGAATCTCAAGCTTCAAGTCAAGAAAAGCCTGTCAAGGAAGATTTGAAAGCTGCGACAAATGAAGAAGTGAATCAAATGATTGAAGATAGAAAAGTGAATTTTAATCAAAATTGGCACTTTAAACTCAATGCGAATCCTAAAGAAGCTGTGAAATCAGATGCCGATGTATCAACATGGCAAAAATTGGATCTCCCACACGACTGGAGTATCTTTAATGATTTTGACCATCAGTCACTTGCCCAAAACGAAGGTGGACAGCTCAATGGTGGTGAAGCTTGGTATCGCAAGACCTTTAAGCTTGATGAAAAAGACCTTAAGAAAAATGTTCGTTTAACCTTTGATGGGGTCTACATGGATTCTCAAGTCTATGTCAATGGTCAGTTAGTGGGACATTATCCAAATGGTTATAACCAGTTCTCATACGATATTACCAAATACCTCCACAAAGATGGTCGTGAGAATGTGATTGCTGTCCATGCAGTCAACAAACAACCAAGTAGCCGTTGGTACTCAGGTAGTGGTATCTACCGTGATGTGACCTTGCAAGTGACAGATAAGGTTCATGTTGAGAAAAATGGAACAACCATCTTAACACCAAAACTAGAACAACAGCAACATGGCAAGGTTGAAACGCATGTGACCAGCAAAATCGTCAATACAGACGATAAAGACCATGAACTGGTGGCAGAGTATCAAATCGTTGAACGTGGTGGTCAGGCTGTAACAGGCTTGGTTCGTACAGCGATCCGTACCTTGAAAGCACATGAATCAACAAGTCTTGATGCTATTTTAGAAGTTGAACAACCAAAACTCTGGACAGTTTTAAATGACAAACCTGCCTTGTACGAATTGATTACGCGTGTATACCGTGATGGTCAATTGGTTGATGCTAAGAAGGATCTGTTTGGTTACCGTTACTATCACTGGACGCCAAATGAAGGCTTCTCTTTGAATGGTGAACGAATTAAATTCCATGGTGTTTCCTTGCACCATGACCACGGAGCTCTTGGAGCAGAAGAAAACTATAAGGCAGAATACCGTCGTCTCAAACAAATGAAGGAGATGGGGGTCAACTCCATCCGTACAACCCACAACCCTGCTAGTGAGCAAACCTTGCAAATCGCTGCAGAACTAGGCTTACTCGTTCAGGAAGAGGCTTTTGATACTTGGTATGGTGGCAAGAAACCTTATGACTATGGTCGTTTCTTTGAAAAAGATGCCACTCACCCAGAAGCTCGAAAAGGTGAAAAATGGTCTGATTTTGACCTACGTACCATGGTCGAAAGAGGGAAAAACAACCCTGCTATCTTCATGTGGTCAATTGGTAATGAAATCGGTGAAGCTAATGGTGATGCCCACTCTCTAGCAACTGTTAAACGTTTGGTTAAAGTTATCAAGGATGTTGATAAGACTCGTTACGTTACCATGGGAGCAGATAAGTTCCGTTTCGGTAATGGTAGTGGTGGACATGAGAAAATTGCAGATGAACTGGATGCGGTTGGATTTAACTACTCAGAAGATAACTACAAAGCCCTTCGTGCAAAACATCCTAACTGGTTGATTTACGGTTCTGAGACATCTTCAGCTACTCGTACACGTGGAAGTTACTATCGCCCTGAACAGGAATTGAAACATAGTAACGGGCCTGAGCGTCATTACGAACAGTCCGATTATGGAAATGACCGTGTTGGTTGGGGTAAAACTGCAACCGCTTCATGGACTTTTGACCGTGACAATGCTGGTTACGCAGGACAATTTATCTGGACCGGTACAGACTATATCGGGGAGCCTACACCATGGCACAACCAAAACCAAACTCCCGTTAAGAGCTCTTATTTTGGTATCGTAGATACAGCCGGTATTCCAAAACATGACTTCTACCTCTACCAAAGCCAATGGGTTTCTGTCAAGAAGAAACCAATGGTTCACCTTCTTCCTCACTGGAACTGGGAGAATAGAGACTTGGCATCTAAAGTAGAAGATGCACAAGGAAAGATTCCAGTTCGCGCTTACTCTAATGCTGCAAGTGTTGAATTGTTCTTGAACGGTCAATCTCTCGGAGTTAAGACCTTCAACAAAAAACAAACTAGCGATGGACGAACTTACCAAGAGGGTGCCAATGCCAAGGAACTCTACCTTGAGTGGAAGGTTGCTTACCAACCAGGTACTTTAGAAGCTGTAGCTCGCGATGAAACTGGTAAAGAAATTGCACGTGACAAGATTACCACTGCAGGTCAACCAGCAGGTGTTCGCCTCATCAAAGAAGAACACGCAATCGCAGCAGATGGAAAAGACTTGACTTACATCTACTACGAAATTGTAGACAGCCAAGGGAATGTAGTCCCAACTGCTAATAATCTGGTTCGCTTCCAATTGCATGGCCAAGGTCAACTTGTCGGTGTAGATAATGGGGAACAAGCCAGCCGTGAACGTTATAAGGCACAAGCAGACGGTTCTTGGATCCGCAGAGCCTTTAACGGTAAAGGGGTTGCCATTGTCAAATCAACTGAACAAGCAGGTAAATTCACGCTAACTGCCCACTCCGATCTCTTGAAATCTGATCAAGTAACCGTCTTTACTGGCAAGAAAGAAGATCAAGAAAAGACTGTTCTCGGAACAGAGGTGCCAAAAGTTCGTACAGTCATTGCCCAAATTCCAAAAATGCCGAAGACAGTCGGTTTTATCTACAGTGATGGCAGTCGTGAAAAACGTCCAGTAACTTGGTCTTCAGTTGATGTGAGCCAAGCAGGAGTTGTGACTGTTAAAGGTATGGCAGACGGACGCGAAGTTGAGGCTCGTGTCGAAATTCTAGCAATTGCAAATGAGCTTCCAACTGTTAAGCGTGTTGCTCCAGGAACAGACTTGAGCACTGTTGACAAATACGTTTCTATTGCTGTTACGGATGGAAGTGTACAAGAATACGAAGTTGATAAGTGGGAGATTGCGGAAACAGATAAAGCTAAACTGTCAGTTGCAGGATCACGTATTCCAATGACTGGCCAACTGGGTGGTGAGATTATTCACGCTACCCTTATAGTAGAAGACGGTGATGTTGCAGCACCTGTAGCACCAAATGTAACTGTAGGTGGCGAATCTGTCACTGGTCTTACTACTCAAAATCCAATGCAATATCGAACTCTTGCTTACGGTGCATCCTTGCCAGAAGTTGTAGCAAGTGCTGAAAATGCGGATGTTACTGTAGTCCAAGCAAGTGCAGCAAACGGCATGCGTGCAAGCATCTATGTTCAACCAAAAGATGGTGGCCCTCTTCAAACCTATGCAATTCATTTCCTTGAAGAAGCACCAAAAATTGACCACTTGAGCTTACAAGTAGAGCAAGCTGATGGTCTTAAAGAAGACCAAACAGTGAAATTGTCTGTACTCGCTCACTATCAAGACGGAACCCAAGCAGTTTTACCAGCTGATAAAGTAACCTTCTCTACAAGTGGTGAAGGGGAAGTCGCAGTTCGTAAGGGAATGCTTGAGCTGCATAAGCCAGGAACAGTCACTCTCAAAGCAGAATATGAGGGGGCTACAGGTCAAATCGATCTTACGATCCAGGCCAATACTGAGACGAAGGTTGCGCAATCTATCCGTCCAGTAAATGTAGTGACAGACTTGCATCAAGAACCTACGCTTCCATCAACAGTAACTGTTGAGTATGACAAAGGTTTCCCTAAAGCTCACAAAGTCACTTGGCAAGCCATTCCAAAAGAAAAACTCGACCACTATCAAACCTTTGAAGTTCTAGGTAAAGTTGAAGGTCTTGACCTTGAGGCGCGTGCTAAAGTATCTGTAGAAGGCATCGTTTCAGTTGAAGAAGTTAGTGTGACAACACCAATCGCAGAAGCACCACAATTACCAGAAAGCGTTCGTACCTACGATTCAAATGGCCACGTTTCATCAGCTAAGGTTACTTGGGATGCGATTCGTCCAGACCAATACGCCAAGGAAGGTGTCTTTACAGTTAATGGTCGCCTAGAAGGTACGCAATTAACAACTAAACTTCATGTTCGCGTATCTGCTCAAACTGAGAAGGGAGCAAATATTTCTGACCAATGGACCGGTTCAGAATTGCCACTTGCCTTTGCTTCAGACTCAAATCCAACTGATCCTGTTTCAAACGTCAACGATAAATTGATTTCCTTTAATGACCGCCCAGCTAACCGTTGGACAAACTGGAATCGTACTAATCCAGAAGCTTCAGTTGGTGTCCTATTCGGAGATTCAGGTATCTTGAGCAAACGCTCTGTTGATAACTTAAGTGTCGGATTTCACGAAGACCACGGAGTTGGTGTACCGAAGTCTTATGTGATTGAATATTATGTCGGTAAGACCGTTCCAACAGCCCCTAAAAACCCTAGCTTTGTAGGTGAGGAAAACCATGCCTTTAATGATCCTGCAAACTGGAAAGAGGTAAGCAATCTCAAAGCACCAGCTCAATTAAAAGCTGGAGAAATGAATCATTTCAGCTTTGATAAAGTTGAGACCTATGCGGTTCGCATTCGTATGGTTCGACTTGATAGCAAGAAAGGAACGTCTATCACAGAAGTACAAATTTTTGCGAAACAAGTCGCAGCAGCCAAACAAGGACAAACAAGAATCCAAGTTGACGGTAAAGACTTAGCAAACTTCAATCCTGATTTGACTGACTACTATCTTGAGTCTGTAGATGGAAAAGTTCCTGCAGTAACAGCAAGTGTTAGCAACAATGGTCTCGCTACCGTCGTTCCAAGTGTTCGTGAAGGTGAGCCAGTTCGTGTTATCGCGAAAGCTGAAAATGGCGACATCCTAGGAGAATACCGTCTACACTTTACAAGCAATAAAGATTTGCTCTCTCGTAAACCAGTTGCTGCGGTCAAACAAGCTCGCTTGCTACAAGTAGGACAACCACTTGAATTGCCAACTAAGGTTCCGGTTTACTTCACAGGTAAAGACGGTTACGAAACAAAAGACTTGGCAGTTGAATGGGAAGAAGTTCCAGCAGAAAATCTGACAAAAGCAGGTCAATTTACCGTTCGAGGTCGTGTCCTTGGTAGTGATCTTGTTGCTGAGTTCACTGTACGAGTGACAGACAAACTTGGTGAAGCTCTTTCAAATAACCCAGAGTATGATGAAAATAGTAACCGCGCCTTTGCTTCAGCCACTAACGACATTGATAGAAACTCCCATGACCGTGTGGACTATCTCAATGACGGAAATCATTCAGAAAATCGTCGTTGGACAAACTGGTCTCCAACACCATCTTCTAATCCAGAAGTATCAGCAGGTGTGATCTTCCGTGAAAATGGTAAGATTGTAGAACGGACTGTAGCGCAAGCCAAACTTCATTTCTTTGCAGATAGTGGTACAGATGCACCATCTAAACTCGTTTTGGAACGTTATATTGGCCCAGAGTTTGAAGTGCCAACCTACTATTCAAACTACCAAGCCTACGATGCAGCCCATCCATTCAACAATCCAGAAAATTGGGAAACTGTGCCTTATCGTGTGGATAAAGACATCGCAGCTGGTGATGAAATCAACGTAACATTTAAAGCTGTCAAAGCCAAAGCCATGAGATGGCGTATGGAGCGTAAAGCAGACAAGAGCGGTGTTGCGATGATTGAGATGACCTTCCTTGCACCAAGTGAATTGCCTCAAGAAAGTACCCAATCAAAGATTCTTGTAGATGGAAAAGAGCTTCCTGACTTCGCTGAAGATCGTCAAGACTACCAAATCACCTATAAAGGTAAACGTCCAAAAGTCTCAGTCGAAGAAAGTAATCAAGTAGCTTCAACAGTTGTAGATAGCGGAGACGATAGCCTTCCAGTACTTGTTCGCCTTGTTTCAGAAAGTGGAAAACAAGTCAAGGAATACCGTATCCAGTTGACTAAGGAAAAGCCAGTTTCTGAGAAGACTGTTGCTGCTGTACAAGAAGATCTTCCAAAACTCGAATTTGTTGAAAAAGATTTGGCCTATAAGACAGTTGAGAAAAAGGATTCAACACTGTATCTAGGTGAAACTCGTGTAGAACAAGAAGGAAAAGTTGGTAAGGAACGGATCTTCACAGCGGTTAATCCTAGTGGAAGTAAGGAAGAAAAACTTCGCGAAGTGGTAGAGGCTCCGACAGACCGCATCGTCTTGGTCGGAACAAAACCAGGAACCTCTCTTCCAGAAGACGAAGTGAAGAACCTTGTCCTCGACAGACCCGAACTTATAGTCGAAGAAGAAATCATTGACTTCAAGGTTCAGGAGCGTAAGTCTGATAAGTTGTACCTAGGAGAAACTCGTGTCCTACAAGAAGGTCAAAAAGGTATTCGTCTTCACTTGATTGAAGTGGAAAATGGAAAACGTCAGCTTAAAGAAACTTACGATAAAGTCGCTGCTCAAGATCGTATAGTAGAAGTTGGCACTAAACCAGGAACTTCTCTTCCAGAAGATGAAGTGAAGAACCTAGTCCTTAACAGACCAGAACTTGTAATCGAAGAAGAAACAATTGATTTCAAGGTTCAGGAACAAAAGAATGATAAGCTTCCAGCGGGTCAAACTCGTGTTCTCCAAGAAGGTCAAAAAGGTATCCGTGTTCACTTAATCGAAGTTGAAAATGGTAAGCGAACTGAAAAAGAAAGCTATGATAAAGTCATGGCTCAAGATCGCATTGTAGAAGTTGGTACGGCTAGTGAAACAACTAAACCAGTACCTCAAGAATCTACAAAACCACAAGTATCAGAAAAAGCAGATACAAAAGAAATCTCCTCAAGTGAAGCTAGTCAAGCTCAAGAAGAACAGTTACCAAATACAGGAAGTGCAGAAAGTCAAGCAGCTCTAGCAGCAGGTTTAGCTCTTCTTGGTTTGAGTGCAGGATTAGTGGCCACTAAAGGCAAAAAAGAAGACTAGAATGAATCAGTATTTCTTCTAATTGTATCTCAGAAAGACCAGGGAAACCTGGTCTTTTTAATAGGTAGAAGTATTCTCTCTAGAGCAATTTAACGTTTGTGAAATCAGATAACCAAAATGATAAAAACACTATCTGGTATCGAAAATGAGATGAACTTATTTTTTAAAAAATGGCGGTAAAATATACCAGATTCTGTTTCGATGATAGGAGAAAACGATACAATAAATTGATGGGGAATTCGATAAGAAAATATGAATTTTAAATAGTAAAATAAATTTTAAAAAATGTTTGATGTTTCTAGCCTTTTTTTAAATAGTATGATAAAATATGAAAGTAATGTAGCTATCAATTTTTACTTGAAAAAGGGAAATGGTGATTAGTTGGGGACAATCAATTAGTTTACAATTACATTGTACATTTACAATTGAATATTATTAAGAAAGGAAGATTAAATGAACAAGAAAATAAGATCTTGGATTCAGATCCTTATTCTTTGTTTGGGAGTTATTCTCCAATCATTTGCCCCTCTGACGCAAGTACATGCGACAGAGTATAATGATGTGATCACTAATGTTGGTGTTGAGAACAAATCTGGTGAAGCTTTAACGCAAGGATTGGATATTTGGCAAGATTTTCGTCTTACTGCAGATTTTGTTTTGCCAGATAATACGGTACGTGAAGGTGACACAACAACACTTCAGTTACCATCTGAAATTGCTTTTGCTAATTCATCAGACATTGAACTACGGGATGCCTCTAATAACCTTGTAGCTACAGGTCGTTTAGACGCAACTAGCAAAACGATTACGCTCACTTACACTGATTTCGTAGAGAATAAATCAGGTGTACGTGGTAAATTTTTTGTCTATGTGAGAATTGACCATAGTGTGGTGACTGAAGCCAGAGACATCGATGTTAATATTACTGTAGGAAGTAAAGTGCTACCTGCAGGGAAAGTTCGGTATAATGGCCCTCCAGGAAAATATGACTCGAAAATCGAAAAGAGTTCATTTCAACAGGGAGGAGATCCTAACAATGTAATTCGTTACAATATTACTGTAAACCGAAATATGGCTGATTATAGTAATGTCACTATCAAAGATGACTTCTCATCTCCAAATATGACATTCCTGCAAGATACTTTTCGTATTTATAAAGTAGATTGGAGCTGGAACAACGGAGACTGGAAATGGTCCAATGCTCAGGATATGACCGAAACCTTTAAAAACCAACTAGTGGTAAATGCGAATGGTGATGGTTTCACTCTTCCTTTAGGAGACACTAATGGTTTTGGTTATATGATTGAATATCAAGCTAAAGCAAATTATGATTTAGTTGATGGTGAGGAAATCACGAACGTAGCCAACATGAGCTACAATGGTAGTGAGAATGAACAATCAACCAGCACACGTACCTACCAGATTGCAGGTGGTGTTGCGGAAGGATATGTTTTCACCATTAAAATTCATAAGGTAGACGAAGCAGGTCAACCATTGCAAGGTGCAGTTTTTGAAGTGATTCGTGATCGAAACCAAGCTGTTGTTGGACGATTGACAACAGATTCTGATGGTAACGCTAGTGTAGGTAAATTGTTGCGAGACAACTATACAATTCGGGAAGTAACGGCTCCTTTTGGCTATGACAAACTAACTGAAGATATTAAAATTTCTCCAGATGAGTTTGGCTCAGATAAATCTGTAGAACGTCGAATTGAAAATAAGAAGACACCTCCGAAGACACCAACTGAAAAAGAAATTACTCTCAAAAAGGTGGATCCAAATGGGAAAGAAATCCCAGGTGCCGAACTTAAAATCTACAGCGGAAATCGTGTGAGACCAGAAGCTCAGCCTGTAGCAGACTGGACAACAGAAGCTAATACTTCTAAAGTGATTAAATTAGCTCCTGGTACCTATACTCTAACAGAGTCCTATGCTCCAGATGGGTATCAGTATGTTGATGATGTTACCTTCACGGTCAATGCTGATGGTTCTATTACAATTGTCAAAAAAGGTACAACAGATACTGTCGTAACAACTGGTTCTGTTTTGTCAATCACTGACAAAGAAGATACAACTCCAAAAGAAATTACCTTCAGTAAAGTCAATCTTGGAGGAAATGAAATCGCTGGTGCACAGATTAAGATCTACAAGGGCGAAAAAGCTGAAGGTACAGCCGTAGAAAGCTGGACTTCAACTGACCAACCTAAGCAATTGAATCTTGAACCAGGCATCTACACTTTCCATGAGGAAGCAGCCCCAACTGGTTACCTCAAAGTAACGGATATCACTTTCCAAGTTAAACCTAACGGTACTGTTGAAGTGACAAAAGTAGGTGAAAAAGATTCTAAAGGTGAAGACAATCGTGTTGTAGCCCAAAATTCAACTCTGACAGTTACTGATAAAGATGACGATGTAGCTCGTAAAATCACGTTCAGTAAAATTAGTCTTGGTGGGGTTGAAATCGCAGGAGCACAAATCAAGATCTTCAAAGGCGATAAGGCAGAAGGCACAGCCGTAGAAAGCTGGACTTCAGAAGCTGGTAAGTCTAAAGAATTGAGCTTGGCCCCAGGTACTTACACCTTCCATGAGGAAGCAGCCCCAACTGGATACCTCAAAGTAACGGATATCACTTTCAAAGTTAACTATGATGGAACAGTTAAAGTGACGAATGTTGGTACTAAGGATGCTAAAGGCGAGGACAATACAGTCGTAACCGATGGTTCAACAATCAAAGTCACTGATAAAGATGACGATAGTCCACGTAAGATTACCTTTAGTAAGGTTAGCCTTGGTGGAACAGAAATCGCTGGTGCAGAGATTAAGATCTACAAAGGCGATAAGGCAGAAGGCACAGCCGTAGAAAGCTGGACATCTGAAGCTGGTAAGTCTAAAGATCTCAACTTGGCCCCAGGTACTTACACCTTCCATGAGGAAGCCGCTCCAACTGGTTACCTCAAAGTAACGGACATCACTTTCCAAGTCAAACACGATGGCACAGTGGAAGTGACCAACGTTGGTGAAAAAGACTCTAAGGGTGAAGACAACAAGATCGTAACCAACGGCTCAACTGTTACAGTAACGGATAAAGACGATGATAGTCCAAAAGCCATTACTTTCAGTAAAGTTAACCTTGGTGGAACAGAAATCGCAGGTGCTCAAATCAAGATCTACAAGGGCGATAAGGCAGAAGGCACAGCTGTAGAAAGCTGGACTTCAGAAGCTGGTAAGTCTAAAGACTTGAACTTGGCTCCAGGCACTTACACCTTCCATGAGGAAGCCGCTCCAACTGGTTACCTCAAAGTAACGGACATCACTTTCCAAGTCAAACACGATGGCACAGTGGAAGTGACCAACGTTGGTGAAAAAGACTCTAAGGGTGAAGACAACAAGGTCGTAACCGATGGTTCCAAAGTAACTGTAACCGACAAAGACGATGATCTACCACGTAAGATCACCTTCAGCAAGGTTAGCCTTGGTGGAACAGAAATCGCTGGTGCAGAGATTAAGATCTACAAAGGCGATAAGGCAGAAGGCACAGCTGTAGAAAGCTGGACATCCGAAGCTGGTAAGTCTAAAGATCTCAACTTGGCCCCAGGTACTTACACCTTCTATGAGGAAGCCGCTCCAACTGGTTACCTCAAAGTAACGGACATCACTTTCCAAGTCAAACACGATGGCACAGTGGAAGTGACCAACGTTGGTGAAAAAGACTCTAAGGGTGAAGACAACAAGGTCGTAACCGATGGTTCCAAAGTAACTGTAACCGACAAAGACGATGATCTACCACGTACGATTACCTTCAGTAAGGTTAGCCTTGGTGGAACAGAAATCGCGGGCGCTCAAATCAAGATCTACAAGGGCGATAAGGCAGAAGGTACAGCTGTAGAAAGCTGGACTTCAGAAGCTGGTAAGTCTAAAGATCTCAACTTGGCTCCAGGCACTTACACCTTCCATGAGGAAGCAGCCCCAACTGGTTACCTCAAAGTAACGGACATCACTTTCCAAGTCAAACACGATGGCACAGTAGAAGTAACCAATGTCGGCGAGAAAGACGCTAAGGGTGAAGACAACAAAGTCGTAACCAACGGCTCAACAGTAACTGTAACCGACAAAGACGATGACCTACCACGTACGATTACCTTCAGCAAGGTTAACCTTGGTGGAACAGAAATCGCAGGCGCTCAAATCAAGATCTACAAGGGCGATAAGGCAGAAGGTACAGCTGTAGAAAGCTGGACTTCAGAAGCTGGTAAGTCTAAAGATCTCAACTTGGCTCCAGGCACTTACACCTTCCATGAGGAAGCAGCCCCAACTGGTTACCTCAAAGTAACGGACATCACTTTCCAAGTCAAACACGATGGCACAGTAGAAGTAACCAATGTCGGCGAGAAAGACGCTAAGGGTGAAGACAACAAAGTTGTAACCAACGGCTCAACAGTAACTGTAACCGATAAAGATGATGACAGTCCACGTACGATTACCTTCAGTAAGGTAAATCTAGCGGGTGAAGAAATCGCGGGTGCAAAAATCCAAATTTTCCGTGGAGAAAAAGTTGCAGGTAATCCTGTGGCTGAATGGACTTCAAAAGCCAATCAATCACATGTACTTGATTTGACTCCAGGAGTATATACTTTCCATGAAGAAGCCGCTCCAACTGGATACTTAGCAGTAACAGATATTACATTCCAAGTTAACTACGACGGAACTGTAACAGTGGTAAATGCTAGTGGAAATCAGGTTGAGTTTAAGGATGGTAAGTTAGTAGTAACGGACCAAACTGAACCAGAAAATCCTAACCTACCAAACACTGGAAGTGAATCTGGATCAGAAAATCCTAACCTACCAAACACTGGAAGCGAATCTGGACAAGCTGCATTAGCAGCAGGTTTAGCTCTTCTAGCTTTAGGTGCAGGTCTTGTTGCAACTAAACGAAGAAAAGAAGACTAATCTCATTTAGTAGCAAAAGACACAGTGCAAATTGAAGTAGGTTAAAAAGAGTCATATCTTGGAGAGGATCATTTGGTCCTCTCTTTTTTGATATGCAAAGTGATAAGAATTCTATTTTTAAAATTTTCAAAATTATAGAAGTTAAAAGAGTTACGCTTGATAACTTTGAGGATGCTGTTATTAGTCTTTAATTTTTTATTTAAGTAAGTAGGGAAATTTCATTGTATTAATAATTTTGTTACTGTCTTTAAAAAACAGTTAAAAAGATAGTATTAACACAAGGAATGATTGGATCGTTTCTCTTAAAAATGAAAAAACAGGAATTTACAGAGATTACAGTGGTGTTTTAAATCTGAACCACAGATTAAAAGATTGTAAAGAATCTTTTTATTGGTCATATGTATGTGAAAAGTTGAACGACGAAATCGATGGCTTTACAATTCTTTGGTTGTATAAAAAATCATAAGTTCTACTAAATTCATAAGATTCTTTCTTATGAGTTGTTTTGTTACTTTTCATCACAGGATTTTATGAAACTTTTTTTAAAAAAAGACAGAATCCCTGTTTATCATTGAAATAATAGCCTCGATTTGATATGATGGAAATATGAAAAAAAATAGAGCGAAACGTGTTTCTCACGATAAAACGAGAAGGCTATTGCTTTCCCTTGTTGGAATCTTTGGAATTGCTACGATTCTATTAGGGAGTGCTATTGGTTATAAGCTACTACAAAAACAATCTTACGAACAAAAAATTGAAGCGCTGAAGAGCGAAAAGGACCAGCAATTCAACTCAGGTAGTCAGAAGGACCATTTTCGAAAAGGTCAAGCTGAGGTGATTGCCTACTACCCTCTGCAAGGAGAGGAAGTCATTGCGTCTGTTAGAGAAAAAATCAACCAGGATATCAAAGAAAAGCTGGAAGATAAAGAGGATTTGGTCTTTTATTATACTGAACAGTTGGATCCTGTCTTAAAGGGAGTTGTTGCTCGTAGTATCAGTAAGCAAGTCTACGATTTGTCTGCATCAAAGGTTGAAGAAAAAGAAAAGACTTCTTTAGGGAAAATTTTCTTGACTGAAGATGGGAAAGCTTTTGACCTCAGTAAACTCTTCAAAGATGCAAGCAAGTCTAAGGAACTTTTACTGAGTCAAATCAAATCAACTCTAGAAGATAAGAAACTTGACCAGGCAAAAATTGATCAAGTTATAAAGAGCTTCACAGACCAAGAATTGACATCTTGGAGCTTTGATTATAAGGATAGTCAAATCATCCTTTATCCTGCT
Organism: Streptococcus oralis subsp. oralis; assembly: GCF_000960035.1. Taxonomy (GTDB): domain Bacteria; phylum Bacillota; class Bacilli; order Lactobacillales; family Streptococcaceae; genus Streptococcus; species Streptococcus oralis_G. The sequence continues at coordinate 971,830 of NZ_JYGR01000005.1, read as the reverse complement.
AATGCTGGAGAGACTGTTGAGGAAATTGCTTTGCCCATATCCAGTTTCTTTGATGTCATTGAGTCTTCTTATCTATTAGAAAAGGATGCTGAACTCTACCAAGCATACTTTGCTAAGAAAAATAAAAAAGTTGTAGCCTTGACCTTTGATGATGGTCCAAATCCTAGTACAACTACGCAGGCTTTGGATACTTTAGCTAAATATGGTGTAAAAGCAACCTTCTTTGTACTTGGTAAAAACATAGCAGGTAATGAAAATCTTCTAAAACGAATGAAATCAGAAGGTCATGTTGTAGGAAACCACAGCTGGAGTCATCCCGTTCTTTCACAACTTTCGCTCGAAGATGCTAAAAAGCAAATCACTGATACAGAAGATTTGTTAACTCAAATTTTAGGATCAAGCTCTAAACTGATGCGCCCACCTTATGGTGCCATCACTGATGATATTCGAAATGGCCTTGATTTAAGCTTCATCATGTGGGATGTGGATAGTTTGGACTGGAAGAGTAAAAATGAGACAGCCATTTTGACAGAGATTCAACGTCAGGTTCGCAATGGTTCTATCATCCTCATGCATGATATCCATGGTCCTTCAGTTAATTCTCTACCAAGTGTCATTGAGTATCTAAAGGGTGAAGGGTATACATTTGTGACCGTTCCTGAATTGCTCAATTCTCGCTTAAAAGCTCACGAGATCTATTACGATCGTGATCAATAATTGTTAAAATCTAAAGGAGCAAGTGTTCTGATAATCAGGATTTTGTTTCTTTAGATTTTCTTCACATAGAAAGGAAAAACGATGAAATCTTACACCCTTAATAATGGAGTTTCAATTCCTGTACTAGGATTTGGAACATGGAAAGCTGAAAATGGAGAGGTAGCCTACCAAGCCGTTTTAGAAGCCTTAAAGGATGGTTATCGACATATCGATACTGCAGCTATCTATAAAAATGAGGAAAGTGTTGGTCGTGCTATTCGAGATAGCGGTATTCCAAGACAAGAAATTTTTGTAACGACCAAACTCTGGAATACTAATCACAGCTATGATGAAGCTTGCCAAGCATTTGAAGAATCAATGGAAAAACTGGGATTGGATTATCTAGATTTGTACCTTATCCATTGGCCAAATCCAAAACCTTTAAGAGAAAATGACGAATGGAAAACTCGCAATGCTGAAGTCTGGAGAGCTATGGAGGACCTTTACCAAGAAGGAAAAATCCGTGCTATCGGCGTTAGTAATTTCCTTCCTCATCATTTGGAAGCCTTGCTTGAGACAGCAAGAATCATCCCGGCAGTCAATCAGGTACGCTTGGCACCAGGAGTTTATCAAGAGGAAGTGGTTGACTACTGTAAAGAGAAAGGAATTCTCTTAGAGGCTTGGGGACCATTTGGGCAAGGAGAGTTGTTTGATAAGAAAGAAGTCCAAGAAATTGCTGCTAAGCATGGGAAATCAGTGGCTCAAATCGCCTTGGCTTGGAGTTTGGCAGAAGAGTTTTTACCGTTACCTAAGTCAGTAACAGCCTCTCGCATCCAAAGCAATCTTGACTGTTTTGGGATTGAACTCAGCAAAGAAGAGCGAGAGGTCCTAAAGACTATCTCAGTGACTTCTGGTGCACCTCGTGTGGATGAGATGGATTTTTAGAAAGTAAGAAAAAGAATTGTAAATTTTCTCTCTTTCTGATATAATAATCAACAAGAAAGAAAGTCTTATGGCGTTCTTTAAGCGAGCTTGGGATAGTGGGAGCCAAGTAGGACAAAATAAGAAACTGGCGCTTTCTGTCGTATTTTTAAAAACAATGAAGTAATAAATTAGGGTGGAACCGCGTTTCTGACGCCCCTAGGTTAAATCAACCTAGGATTGTCGGATGCGGTTCTTTTGTTTATTCAGCCTATGTGTGTAAAAGAAAGGAGAGTCGTGGATAATCTTTATCTTGTAAAAGATGATAGCCAACTAGTTGCATTTCGTAATTTTGTATTAAGAAATACTGAAAAGTTGGAGGCTTATCAATCTTTTTTAAAGAATGAACTTGCAGTCTACGATTTACCGCAAGCCATCATTTGGTCAGATTTTAATGCTGCTACACAGATTATTAGGGAAATTCCTGTTCCTGCCTATACAAATAATAGACGAATGGTTATGATGCCTGATTTAACTGTTTGGAAAGAGCTGTATTTGTATCAGTTGATGGACTACGAGTGTTCTCAGCAAACTCAAGCAATAGAAAGTCACTATCATTCTTTATCTGAAAATTTCCTCTTACAGATTGTAGGACATGAGTTAGCTCATTGGTCGGAGCATTTTTCAGATGATTTTGATGGTTACGACTCTTACATCTGGTTTGAAGAAGGGATGGTTGAATATATTAGTCGCAAGTATTTCTTGACAGAAGAGGAATTTCAAGCGGAAAAAATTTGTAATCAATCTCTCGTAGAACTTTATCAGAAGAAGTATGGTTGGCATTCATTGAATGATTTTGGTTCCTCTACTTATGATAAGAACTATGCAAGTATTTTTTACGAATACTGGCGTAGTTTTTTGACAGTAGATAAGTTGGTAGAAAATCTAGGTAGTGTACAAGCGGTCTTCGATTCTTATCATCTATGGGCAAACACAGATAAAACTCTTCCCTTGTTAAATTGGTTTGTTCAGCAGAAATTAATTGAAAAAGAAATATAAAAACTAAAGGAGTAAACAATGTCTAAGAAATTAACATTTCAAGAAATTATTTTGACTTTGCAACAATTTTGGAATGACCAAGGTTGTATGCTGATGCAGGCTTATGATAATGAAAAAGGTGCAGGTACAATGAGTCCTTACACTTTCCTTCGTGCTATTGGGCCTGAGCCATGGAATGCGGCTTATGTAGAGCCATCACGTCGTCCTGCTGACGGTCGTTACGGGGAAAACCCTAACCGTCTCTACCAACACCACCAATTTCAGGTGGTTATGAAGCCTTCTCCATCAAATATCCAGGAACTTTACCTTGAGTCTTTGGAAAAATTGGGTATCAATCCTTTGGAACACGATATCCGCTTCGTTGAAGATAACTGGGAAAATCCATCGACTGGTTCAGCTGGTCTCGGTTGGGAAGTTTGGCTTGATGGAATGGAAATCACTCAGTTCACTTATTTCCAACAAGTTGGTGGATTGGCAACTGGCCCTGTGACTGCGGAAGTTACCTATGGTTTGGAACGTTTGGCTTCTTACATCCAAGAAGTAGACTCTGTCTATGATATCGAGTGGGCTGATGGTGTAAAATACGGAGAAATCTTTATCCAGCCTGAGTATGAGCACTCAAAATATTCATTTGAAATTTCGGACCAAGAAATGTTGCTGGAAAACTTTGATAAGTTTGAAAAGGAAGCTGGTCGTGCATTAGAAGAAGGCTTGGTTCACCCTGCCTATGACTATGTTCTCAAATGTTCACACACCTTTAATCTGCTTGATGCGCGTGGTGCCGTTTCCGTAACGGAGCGTGCAGGCTATATCGCTCGTATCCGCAACTTGGCCCGTGTCGTAGCCAAAACCTTTGTTGCAGAACGCAAACGCCTAGGCTACCCACTTTTGGATGAAGCAACACGAGCTAAACTTCTAGCAGAAGACGCAGAATAAAGAGAGTGACGGTTTACGAAAATGGGCGAACAGAGTGAGCCTTGATCCAGTTGCCGCAGTGATGAAGGTATCCTTAGTGAAGCTAAGGATACTAGGCAAAATTGGAGACTTTCGGCTCCAATTTTAGAAATGAAACAACGAAGTTGGTTGCTTGCGTGCCAATCACATAAGGCAAACTGGAAAATAAAAAGATACTTTTCGGAGAAAAAACATGACAAAAAACTTATTAGTAGAACTCGGTCTTGAAGAGTTACCAGCCTACGTAGTAACTCCAAGTGAAAAACAACTAGGTGAAAAAATGGCAGCCTTCCTCAAGGAAAATCGCCTGTCTTTTGAAGCCATTCAAACCTTCTCAACACCACGTCGGTTGGCTGTTCGTATGACTGGACTTGCAGACAAACAGTCTGATTTGACAGAAGATTTCAAGGGACCAGCAAAGAAAATTGCCTTGGATAGTGATGGAAACTTCACCAAAGCAGCTCAAGGATTTGTCCGTGGGAAAGGCTTGACAGTTGAAGATATTGAATTCCGTGAAATCAAGGGTGAAGAATATGTCTATGTTACCAAGGAAGAAGTGGGGCAACCAGTTGAAGCCATTGTTCCAGGTGTAGTAGACGTCTTGAAGTCACTAACTTTCCCTGTCAGCATGCACTGGGCTAACAACACTTTTGAATATATCCGCCCTGTACACACTTTGACAGTTCTCTTGGACGAGCAAGAGTTTGATTTGGATTTCCTTGATATCAAGGGCGGTCGTGTGAGTCGTGGCCATCGTTTCTTGGGACAAGAAACCAATATTCAGTCAGCATTGAGCTATGAAGAAGACCTTCGTGAACAGTTTGTAATCGCGGATCCACGTGAACGTGAGCAAATGATTGTTGACCAAATCAAAGCAATCGAAGCTGAACAAGGCGTACGTATCGAAATTGATGCTGACTTGCTTAATGAAGTCTTGAACTTGGTTGAATACCCAACTGCCTTTATGGGAAGTTTTGATGCCAAATACCTTGAAGTTCCAGAAGAAGTCTTGGTGACTTCGATGAAGGAACACCAACGCTACTTTGTTGTTCGTGATCAAGAAGGTAAACTCTTGCCAAACTTCATTTCTGTTCGTAACGGAAACGCAGAGCATTTGGAAAATGTCATCAAGGGAAATGAAAAAGTTTTGGTAGCTCGCTTGGAAGACGGAGAATTCTTCTGGCGTGAAGACCAAAAATTGGTTATTTCTGACCTAGTCGAAAAATTAAACAATGTCACCTTCCACGAAAAGATTGGTTCTCTTCGTGAACACATGATTCGTACAGGGCAGATTGCCATTCTCTTGGCAGAAAAGGCTGGTTTGTCAGTGGATGAAACGGTTGATCTAGCTCGTGCAGCAGCCATTTACAAGTTTGACTTGTTGACGGGTATGGTTGGTGAATTTGACGAACTCCAAGGAATTATGGGAGAGAAATATGCTCTTCTTGCTGGAGAAACTCCAGCAGTTGCGGCTGCTATTCGTGAACACTACATGCCTACATCAGCCGAAGGAGAACTTCCAGAGAGTAAGGTAGGAGCCATTCTAGCCATTGCAGACAAATTGGATACGATTTTGAGTTTCTTCTCAGTAGGCTTGATTCCTTCAGGTTCTAATGACCCTTATGCCCTTCGTCGTGCGACGCAAGGTGTAGTTCGTATCTTGGATACTTTTGGTTGGCACATTGCTATGGATGAGCTGATCGATAGCCTTTATGCTTTGAAATTTGACAGCTTGACTTATGAAAATAAAGCAGAGGTTATGGACTTTATTAAGGCTCGTGTTGATAAGATGATGGGTTCTACTCCAAAAGATATCAAGGAAGCAGTTCTTGCAAGTTCAAACTTTGTTGTGGCAGATATGCTGGAAGTAGCAAGTGCTCTTGTCGAAGCAAGCAAGAAAGAAGACTTCAAACCATCTGTCGAATCCCTCTCTCGTGCTTTCAACTTGGCTGAAAAAGCCGAAGGAACTGATACTGTTGATCCTGCTCTCTTTGAGAATGAAGAAGAGAAAGCCTTGGCAGAAGCCGTAGAATCACTCGTTTTGTCAGGGTCTGCAAGTCAGCAATTAGAACAACTCTTTACGCTTAGCCCAGTTATTGATGCTTTCTTTGAAAATACCATGGTAATGGCTGAAGATCAGACTGTCCGACAAAATCGCTTGGCTATCTTGTCGCAATTAACCAAGAAAGCAGCTAAACTTGCACGTTTCAACCAAATTAATACTAAATAAACTCAGTCAAACGGACTGTATCTTATCACAAAGGAGAAGAAATGGATCCGAAAAAAATCGCTCGTATCAACGAGCTTGCCAAAAAGAAAAAAACAGAAGGCTTAACTTCTGCTGAAAAAGTGGAACAAGCTAAACTTCGTGAGGAGTACATCGAAGGCTATCGTCGATCTGTTCGTCACCACATTGAAGGAATCAAAATTGTGGACGAGGAAGGAAATGACGTCACACCAGAAAAACTACGCCAAGTACAACGTGAAAAAGGTTTACACGGCCGTAGTTTAGATGATCCTAACTCATAAAATGAAAGGGGCTTGTAGATGATTTACAAGCCCCTTTTCTGTTGTAATAAAAAAAGGAGCCATTTGGCTCCTTTTTGGTTTCTTAGTTACTTGCGCCAGATGTAGCGTCAGCGTCACCACCGTGGCCTCCAGCATCACCTGAATCAGAAGCGCCAGAAGTAGCATCGGCGTCTCCATGACCTCCAGCTGCAGGAGCAAATGGTCCGCTACCACCCACCAAACGTTGACCAGTCTCTTTTAGGTACCAGTCAAGCCATGGTTGGAAGTTAAAGACGATTTCATTGATACCAGCGTATGATCCATCAGGATAGTACATTGCTTGGTAGTTGTGGGTGTTGATGACACCTGCAGGAGAACCTGGAACGATCGTACGGACGTATTCTTGGTTTCCGTTGCGAAGTGTTCCGATAACCCACTCTACGTTCTTCATACGTGCTGGTGGGAGGGATCCATGAACAGTCGACATACGGCTACCTGATTGAGGTGGTACACGTTTAGCAAACATGGTGTCTGGATCTTGGTGAGCGTTGTTGTAGTAGAGGAATTGGTTGTTGTCGTCAGCGTATGTCAATTCAAACGGCATAGCTTTCAAGAACATATCAATTTGGTTAACTGTCAAGATACCGTGGTCCAATTTGACATAGGTATCACCAGAAACAGCTCCAGTGATTGCTGCAACTTTTTCTACCCATTCTGGATCGTCAGGATCAACTTCCGTAATGGTTGTAGCAATTGGTTTTCCACAATCCAAGTCTTCTGGTTCGATTGGTTTTGGTTTTTTCAATTTCGAAACGACTCCTACGTATTTTACAAAGTTATCTAAGCAAGTTTCAAGGAATTTAACAGTTCCTTCGTTAGTGATATTTCCGTTGTTATCAAAAGCTTCCTTAGCTTTACCAAGAAGGAATTCGTTACCTGGAAGCGTGTAGGCATTGACACCTGGAGCATCAAGGATTTTACGAAGGTGAACTTGGGCACGTGATGTTCCTTGGTCATAGTATGATGCACCCACAATCATAACAGGCTTGTTTTCAAATGGATGAACTTCGTATGAAAGCCATTCGAGTACAGATTTGAGTGAAGCTGAGATAGTGTGGTTGTGCTCAGGAGTAGCGATAATGACACCATCAGCACGTGTAATCTTGTTATACAAGAAACGCAATTGGAAGCTTTCGTCCCATTTTTCGTCTTGGTTAAACATTGGAACTTCGTCGATTTCAAGGACTTCTAATTCAAATTTGAATTTGAAATTGCGACGAATAAATTCCAAGAGTTTGCGGTTATATGATTGATCGTAGTTTGATCCAACAAGTCCAACAAATTTCATTCTTTCGGTCTCCTATCTTACAAATTTTCCCAGTCAAATTCTTCTGCATCTTTGCGAAGCAATTCTTGTGCATTGCGCAATTTTTCAGTAATCTTCACAAAGATACGGAAGTCATCAAAGATTGCATCCAATTTCTTGATGACGTCAAGGTCAACCAAGTCACCACTTGGGTTAAATGCTTGAAGAGAGTGTGAGAGCAAGAATTCATCTGGAAGAACATTTGCCTTGATTTCAGGAGCATTCAAGATTTGACGAAGTTGCAATTGGGCACGAGATGAACCAAGTGTACCGTAAGAAGCACCAGTGATCATGATTGGTTTATTCAAAAGTGGGTAGATACCGTAAGATAGCCAAGCAAGAGCGCTCATCAAAACTGCAGGGATAGAGTGGTCGTACTCAGGAGTACCGATAATGACACCATCAGCTTCTTCAATTTTAGCTGCAATTTCAAGAATTTCAGCGGGAAGAAGTTTATCTGCAGGTTTGTTGAAAACAGGGATATCCTTGATTTCAACGAGTTCAATTTCAGCTTTATCAGCAAAGTGTTTTTGCATGTATTGGAGCAATTGGCGGTTTGTAGAACGTTTAGAGTTCGTTCCAACAATGGCAATAAGTTTTAGCATGAGATTTCCTTTCTCTTTTTACATAATACAATTTTGAAGGCCTGAAGAACATGCAAGGCGTCCCTCTTTGTCGATGAGGATGGCTTCAATCCCATCTATACTTTCGACTTGCCAGAGGATAGAAGCGCTTCGCTCTCCGAAAAGGCGTGTTGTCCATATCTCACCATCAACGGATTTATCAGAGATAATCGTTAGGCTAGCGAGATCGGTTTCGACAGGGAATCCTGTCTCACTATCAAAGATATGGTGATAGTCTTTTCCATCTACTGTCAGGTGGCGTTCATAGATACCTGAAGTGACAACGGATTTGTTAGAAGCAGGGATAGTTAGGAGATGATTGCCACGAGGATTTCTCGGATCTTGAATCCCAATCTGCCAGGCTTTCCCTTCTTTGGCTTGGTTATTCCCGATGGTAAGGATATTTCCTCCGAGATTGATCAGGGCAGAGGTGACACCGTTTTCTTTCAAATACTGGGCAACCTTATCTGCACTATAGCCCTTGGCTAAACAACCTAAATCAAGCTTCATTCCTTTCTTCTTTAAAAAAACAGTAGAGCTAGTCGGATCCAACTTGATAAAATGCGGGTCCACTATAGGCAAGACAGCTTCGATTTCGTTTAGCTCGGGGAGTCGGGCATCTGAAAAACCGATTCGCCAGGTTTGAATCAAGGGACCAATACTGATATTTAGATGGCTAGATGGAGCTAGGCTATGCTCAAGTCCAAGAGCAATCAGTTCAAATAGGTCAGGATGAACCTTAACAGGTGCGATTCCAGCCTGGTAGTTGATTTCCATCAGTTCGGATTCTTGACTGTTGGCGTTAAAGCGGTATTCGAGTTCCTTGAGCAAATCAAAGGCTCCTTGAAGTAGGCAATCAGCCTGTTCATCTACTAATGAAATCGTGATAGTTGTTCCCATTAGCCGTTCCGAACGTGAATGAAGAGGCAAGCTACCAGCTCCTTTCTCTTTATAGGAAATCATTCAATATAAGGTCGTTAAAGAAAAATTAAACCCCTTACATTTTCTTTCCATGTATCTAGCATATCATAAAGTCAGCGTTTTCACAAATAAATTTTGACAAAAAGTCAAGAAATATGCTCAAAACTAATATGAAAGCGATAGAAAAATTGGATTTATCAATGTTAAGTGTATTTTTTTCTGAAAAAAAGAGAATTCTGAGCAAATACCTTGTAAACGCTAACAGTAAATGATATACTAGAGAGGTAAATAAAAAATTAAAGGTAGGAATTTTTCTATGAGTAAAATCGTTGTAGTTGGTGCTAACCACGCTGGTACAGCTTGTATTAATACGATGTTGGACAACTTCGGACATGAGAACGAAATCGTAGTATTTGACCAAAACTCAAATATTTCATTCCTTGGTTGTGGAATGGCGCTTTGGATCGGGGAACAAATTGATGGCCCAGAAGGTCTCTTCTACTCTGATAAAGAAAAATTGGAAGCAAAAGGTGCTAAAGTTTACATGAACTCACCAGTTCTTTCAATTGACTACGATAACAAAGTTGTGACTGCAGAAGTTGAAGGAAAAGAGCACAAAGAATCTTATGACAAATTGATCTTTGCAACTGGTTCAACTCCAATCTTACCTCCAATCGAAGGTGTTGAAATCGTTAAGGGTAACCGCGAATTCAAAGCGACTCTTGAAAATGTACAATTTGTTAAATTGTACCAAAACGCTGAAGAAGTTATTGAAAAACTTGAAGATAAGAGCAAGCACCTTGAGCGCATTGCCGTTGTTGGTGGTGGTTACATCGGTGTAGAACTTGCCGAAGCTTTCGAGCGTCTTGGAAAAGAAGTAGTGCTTGTAGATATTGTAGACACTGTCTTGAACGGCTACTATGACAAAGACTTTACTCAAATGATGGCGAAGAACTTGGAAGACCACAACATCCGCTTGGCTCTTGGTCAAACAGTTAAAGCCATCCAGGGTGATGGAAAAGTTGAACGCTTGGTAACAGACAAAGAAACATTTGATGTAGATATGGTGGTTCTTGCTGTTGGTTTCCGTCCAAACACAGCTCTTGCTGACGGAAAGATTGAACTCTTCCGTAACGGTGCCTTCCTCGTAGACAAGAAACAAGAAACATCTATCCCAGGTGTATACGCTGTTGGTGACTGTGCGACTGTTTATGACAATGCTCGTAAAGATACAAGCTACATCGCTCTTGCATCTAACGCTGTACGTACTGGTATCGTTGGTGCTTATAACGCTTGTGGACATGAATTGGAAGGAATCGGAGTTCAAGGATCAAACGGTATCTCAATCTACGGTCTTCACATGGTTTCAACTGGTTTGACTCTTGAAAAAGCCAAAGCTGCAGGCTATAATGCAACTGAAACTGGATTTAACGATCTTCAAAAACCAGAATTTATCAAACATGACAACCACGAAGTTGCCATCAAGATTGTTTTTGATAAAGACAGCCGTGAAATTCTTGGTGCGCAAATGGTTTCACATGATGCAGCTATCAGTATGGGAATTCACATGTTCTCACTTGCTATCCAAGAGCATGTGACAATTGATAAATTGGCATTGACAGACCTATTCTTCTTGCCACACTTTAACAAACCATACAATTACATCACAATGGCTGCACTTACAGCTGAAAAATAATAATAGCTAAGCTATCTGGCCTTAAGTTAAGGTCAGATAGTTTTTTAGTTATACTCTTCGAAAATCAAATTCAAACCACGTCAGCTTCGCCTTACCGTACTCAAGTACAGCCTGCGGCTAGCTTCCTAGTTTGCTCTTTGATTTTCATTGACTGTCAATCTGTACCCATACAATTATCCTTTTTTTATCTTGTGATTCCTTCTAATCTGCCTTAAAATGAAATGGTAGCTACTAATACAAATGATGAGGATTAAGAAATGACTGAAAATCGTTATGAACTAAATAAAAACTTGGCACAGATGCTCAAAGGTGGGGTTATCATGGACGTTCAAAACCCTGAACAGGCTCGTATCGCAGAGGCTGCTGGTGCGGCAGCTGTTATGGCCTTGGAGCGGATTCCGGCTGATATTCGTGCAGCTGGTGGAGTTTCCCGTATGAGTGATCCAAAGATGATTAAGGAAATCCAAGAAGCGGTCAGCATTCCAGTGATGGCCAAGGTTAGAATCGGGCATTTTGTAGAAGCTCAGATTTTAGAGGCTATTGAGATTGACTATATCGATGAGAGTGAAGTTCTTTCTCCAGCTGATGACCGTTTCCATGTGGATAAGAAGGAATTCCAAGTTCCTTTTGTCTGTGGAGCTAAGGACTTGGGTGAAGCCTTGCGTCGTATCGCTGAAGGAGCTTCCATGATTCGTACCAAAGGAGAACCGGGGACAGGTGACATTGTTCAAGCCGTTCGCCATATGCGTATGATGAATCAGGAAATTCGCCGTATTCAAAATCTACGCGAAGATGAACTCTATGTGGCTGCAAAGGACTTGCAAGTTCCTGTTGAATTGGTCCAATACGTCCACGAACATGGAAAATTGCCAGTTGTCAACTTTGCAGCCGGAGGTGTAGCAACGCCAGCAGATGCTGCGTTGATGATGCAACTGGGGGCAGAGGGTGTTTTTGTCGGTTCAGGTATTTTCAAGTCAGGCGAACCTGTTAAACGAGCAAGTGCTATTGTCAAAGCTGTAACCAACTACCAAAATCCTCAAATTCTGGCTCAAATCTCTGAAGATCTAGGGGAAGCCATGGTTGGTATCAATGAGAATGAAATTCAAATTCTCATGGCAGAGCGAGGAAAATAGATGAAAATCGGAATATTAGCCTTGCAGGGAGCCTTTGAAGAGCATGCAAAAGTGCTAGATAAACTAGGAGTCGAGAGTGTTGAAATCAGAAATCTAGAGGATTTTCAGCAACATCAGAGTGATTTGTCGGGTTTGATATTACCTGGCGGTGAGTCTACAACCATGGGCAAGCTTTTGCGTGACCAACAGATGTTGATTCCTATCCAAGAAGTCATTCTATCTGGATTACCAGTCTTTGGAACCTGTGCTGGTTTAATTTTGCTGGCTAAGGAAATCACTTCTCAGGAAGAAAGTCATCTAGCGACTATGGACATAGTAGTAGAGCGCAATGCCTATGGGCGCCAACTAGGAAGCTTCTATACAGAGGCAGAATGTAAGGGAGTCGGTCAGATTCCCATGACTTTTATCCGTGGACCGATTATCAGCAGTGTTGGAGAGGGTGTAGAAATTCTAGCAACAGTTGATGATCAAATCGTTGCTGCGCAAGAAAAAAATATGCTGGTAACTTCTTTTCATCCAGAATTGACAGATGATGTTGGCTTGCACCAGTATTTTATCAATATGTGTGAAGAAAAAAGTTGAGAAAAGATTCTCAACTTTTTTACATGTAATAAACAATCGCGATATATTGAAGTGCAGATGCCGCTAGGATAAAGAGATGCCAAATCATGTGGAAATAAGGTTTTTTCTTAGCGTAAAATCCAGCTCCGACTGTATAACAAAGTCCACCAGTTACCATGAGACTCCAGAAAATTGGTGTTGTTTGACTGATAATGGCAGGAATGATAGCCAGAACCAACCAGCCCATAATCAGGTAAAGGGCAAGGCTGAATTTCTCATTGACCTTTTTAGCGAAGATTTTATAGAGGATGCCAAAGATGGTCGTTCCCCACTGAATGGCAATAATCAGATAGCCAAACCAGTTATTCATCAAAGTCAATACGACCGGCGTGTAAGAGCCTGCGATAGCCACATAAATCATAGAATGGTCGATGATTCGCAAGACGTATTTGTGGGTCGAACCATAGGCCATAGAGTGGTAAATGGTTGACGAGAGGAACATGAGAAAGAGACTGATAACAAAAATAGAAACGCCAAAAGATGATAAAAATCCGTGTGCTTCATAACTATAGGTGGATGAAATAGGGAGCAAGATGAGCATGATAACGGCACCCACAGCATGGGTCACACTATTAGCAATTTCCTCTCCAAAACTGAGCTTTTTACTGAGTTTTAGACTGGTATTCATTGGATTTCCTCCTCTTCTTTGATAAGGATTAAGTCTAGAGTTTGATGATAGAGTTTAACCGTTTGACAGCTGGTTTGGATAATAGGATTATCTGGATCAATCCCATGGTTCATGTAGTCCACAAAAGCATCGTAGAGCTGGTCTGAACTGGCTTGACTTTGTAGAGTATTCAGTGTCTGAGCGATTTCTTGGATTGAAAAGACAGACTTGAGAGTGGTGATGGCAATCAATCGAGCAATCTGTTTGCGTTGGTATTTTTTTTTGTCTGGCTTTGTCAGGTAACCATGTTTGACATAGTTATTGACCATGGATGCTGTTAGTCCCTTGTCCTTATCTGGAGAGATAGGGGCGCAGACTTGATTGACATAAAGTAAAACCTGATCCAGATAGAGGTCAATGTTTGGAATGTCTTCCCATTTTGGGTAGGAAAAGTTAGAATTCATTTCCAACTCCTTTTTATCTAGTTTCAATAACTAGATTATAAAATAATACAAAACAAAAGTCAAGTTTCAACTGCTTGTAGAAAGCTTTAAATTATGCTATGATGAGAGAAAACAGTTAGAAATGAGGGGAAAAGATGGAGATTCGTTTAGCTTTTCCAAACGAAGTAGATGCGATTATGCAGGTGATAGAGGATGCTAAAAAGTGCTTAGCTGAGTCTGGTAGCGACCAGTGGCAAAATGGCTATCCAAATGCTGACATCATTATTGATGATATCATCTCTGGTCAAGCCTATGTGGCCTTGGAAGAGGGAGAACTGTTAGCCTATGCTGCTGTGACCAAGAGCCCAGAGGAAGCCTATGAAGCCATTTATGAAGGAAGTTGGCAGGGGGGAGAATCAGAATATCTGGTCTTTCACCGTATCGCTGTGGCAGCAGATGTCCAAGGACAAGGAGTTGCTCAGACTTTCCTAGAAGGCTTGATTGAAGGTTTTGATTATCTAGATTTTCGTTCGGATACGCATGCACAAAACAAGGCCATGCAACATATCTTTGAAAAGCTGGGCTTCCAACAGGTCGGTAAGGTTCCAGTTGATGGGGAACGTTTGGCCTATCAGAAATTAAAAAAATGAAGCAGAATAAGTACGCAAAAATGCTCTACCCGTCGCCAATTGGAACCTTATCCTTAGTTGCTGACGAGCAATATCTGTATGGAATTTGGGTACAGGACCAAACTCATTTTGAGAGGGGAATCGCTGGAGATAGTATAGAAATAGTTAAGAAACATCCTGTCCTAGACCAGGTTATTTCCTATTTAGATACCTATTTCGAAGGCAGTGTTCAGGATCTATCATACTTACCTTTGGCTCCTATTGGAACAGATTTTGAAAAGCGGGTCTGGGCTTATTTACAGGCCATTCCTTATGGTCAAACAGTGACTTACGGTCAAATAGCTCAAGGCTTGCAGGTGAATTCTGCCCAAGCGATTGGCGGAGCAGTGGGGCGTAATCCTTGGTCCATCCTCGTACCTTGTCATCGTGTGCTGGGGTCAGGCAATCGCTTGACAGGCTATGCATCTGGAGTTGAAAAGAAAGCCTGGCTCTTGCAACATGAAGGTGCAGCATTTCAAGAAAATAAAAAATAGAAAGAAAAGAAGATGTTAGAATTTATCGAATACCCAAAATGTTCAACTTGTAAGAAAGCAAAAAATGAATTAGATCAACTTGGACTGGAATACCAAGATGTCCACATCGTAGAAGAAACACCAAGTGAAGACGTGATTTTAAACTGGTTGGGAACTTCCGGTTTTGAAGTGAAACAATTTTTCAATACCAGCGGGATCAAATATCGTGAACTGGGCTTGAAAGATAAGGTGGGAAGTTTGTCAAAACAAGAAGCAGCCAAGCTTCTAGCGAGTGATGGTATGTTATTGAAACGTCCAATTTTGGTGGAGAATGGTGCTGTTAAACAAATCGGCTATAGAAAAACCTATGAGGACTTAGGTTTGAGATAGTTTTTATTTATCTCCTTGATAGATAAAATATATAGCCTCCCTGTTTTAAAGTGTGATAAACTAGAAGATAGACAAAGTCTGAGCAGCCCGTAGCAAATAATTTGCTTGCGAGCAGAAGTATGATAGAATGAATCATTATCAGGAGAGGATGTTTTTATGACTGTTACAACATTTTTAGCATCAGATTGGTACCAAAGTTTGATGCAATTGATTCCGGATGGTAAGCTCTTTAGTTTGCGTTCGGTTTTTGATGGAATTCCAAGGATTGTCCAACAACTGCCTACAACCTTGATGTTGACGCTTGGAGGTGCACTCTTTGGTTTGCTACTTGCCCTAATTTTTGCCATTGTTAAGATCAATCGTGTTAAGATTTTATATCCCTTGCAGGCCTTTTTCGTCAGCTTCTTAAAAGGTACCCCAATCCTAGTTCAACTTATGTTGACCTACTACGGAATTCCTTTAGCACTGAAAGCTATCAACCAACAATGGGGAACTGGTCTCAATATCAATGCGATTCCAGCAGCGCTTTTTGCGATTGTGGCCTTTGCTTTTAATGAGGCGGCTTATGCAAGTGAAACGATTCGTGCGGCCATCCTTTCTGTTAATCCAGGTGAAATTGAGGCGGCACGCAGTTTGGGTATGACGCGAGCGCAAGTTTATCGTCGCGTGATTATTCCAAATGCGGCCGTTGTGGCGACACCGACTTTGATTAACTCCCTTATCGGTTTGACCAAGGGAACTTCTCTAGCCTTTAGCGCAGGTGTTGTGGAGGTCTTTGCCCAAGCTCAGATTTTAGGTGGAGCTGATTATCGCTATTTTGAACGTTTCATCTCCGTAGCCCTTGTCTATTGGGTAGTCAATATCGGAATTGAAAGCCTAGGCCGTTTCATCGAGAGAAAAATGGCTATCTCAGCACCGGATACAGTGTCTACAGATGTGAAAGGAGACCTTCGTTAATGATTAAGATTTCGAATTTAAGCAAATCCTTTTCAGGTCAGACTGTCTTGGATCATCTGGACTTGGATATCCAAAAGGGAGAAGTAGTAGCCTTGATTGGTTCATCTGGAGCAGGGAAATCAACCTTTCTTCGAAGTTTAAACTATCTTGAAACTCCAGATAGTGGAACGATTCAGATTGACAATTTTAAAGTTGATTTTTCTCAGATTAGCCAAGAAGAGATCCTAACCCTTCGTCGCAAGTTGTCTATGGTTTTCCAACAGTTTAATTTGTTTGAACGCCGAACTGCTCTTGACAATGTCAAGGAAGGTTTGATTGTCGTTAAAAAATTATCGGACGAGGAAGCAACAAAAATCGCTAAGGAAGAGTTGGCCAAGGTTGGTCTTTCTGATCGTGAAAACCATTATCCTCGCCATTTATCAGGTGGACAAAAGCAACGGGTTGCCCTCGCGCGTGCGCTTGCTATGAAACCAGATGTCTTGCTCTTGGACGAACCCACTTCAGCCCTCGACCCAGAATTGGTCGGTGAGGTAGAGAAGTCTATTGCAGATGCTGCCAAGTCAGGTCAGACCATGATTTTGGTCAGTCACGATATGTCTTTTGTAGCCCAAGTGGCAGACAAGGTTTTATTCCTAGATAAAGGAAAAATCATCGAGTCCGGCACCCCTGATGAAATCATCAATCATCCGAAAGAAGAACGGACAAAAGAATTCTTCGCTAGTTACAAACGGACTTATATTTGATATAATAGAAAAAGGAAAACTCAGTTAGTTGGACTAGCTGAGTTTACTCTTTAAAAAAGATAGAAACGAGAGAGATCATGCTACTGCATCTATTTTCTTTGTATTTCGAGAGTTTGATCTTAACGACCATCCTTGTCGTGATTTTTCTGGGGATTTGGATTGGATTGAGAGCCATGTCTGGTGTAGATAAGACAGCCAAGGCTCGCCAAGCTCATCTCTATGATATGATTATGATTGGAGTTTTGGTCGTTCCGGTGTTATCCTTTGCCGTCATGAGTTTACTCTTGGTTTTCAAGGCATAATCCTTGCGTGACTAGCAAGAATGAGTTAGAATAAAGATAGTTACAACAAGAAAGAAGGAATTGAAATGTACGATACGATTATTGTCGGTGCTGGACCTGCGGGAATGACCGCTGCCTTATATGCCGCTCGCAGCAATCTGAAAGTGGCTTTGATTGAAGGTGGTCTGCCAGGAGGGCAAATGAATAACACATCTGATATTGAAAACTATCCAGGTTATGCCAATATCAGTGGACCTGAATTGGCTGAAAAGATGTTTGAACCACTTGAAAACCTTGGAGTGGAGCATCTTTATGGCTATGTTGAAAATATTGAAGACAAGGGTGACTTTAAGAAGGTAATCACTGATGATCAAGTTTACGAAACCCGTACTGTCATTGTAGCAACTGGTTCTAAACACCGTCTTTTGGGAGTTCCCGGAGAAGAAGAACTGAACAGTCGAGGTGTTTCTTACTGTGCGGTCTGTGATGGAGCTTTCTTCCGTGATCAAGACTTGCTCGTAGTTGGTGGTGGAGATTCAGCGGTAGAAGAAGCTCTGTTCTTGACTCGCTTTGCCAAGACTGTCACTATTGTTCACCGCCGTGACCAACTTCGTGCCCAAAAGGTTTTGCAAGACCGTGCTTTTGCAAATGAGAAAGTCAACTTTATCTGGGATTCTGTCGTCAAGGAAATCAAAGGTGAAAACCGAGTAGAATCTGTCGTATTTGAAAATGTAAAAACGGGTCAAGTAACAGAGCAAGCCTTCGGAGGTGTCTTTATCTATGTTGGTTTGGATCCCGTTAGCGATTTTGTTAAAGAATTGAATATTCAAGACCAGGCAGGCTGGATCCTAACAGACAATCACATGAAAACTAGCGTTGATGGTATATTTGCGGTTGGAGATGTTCGCCAAAAAGATCTTCGCCAAGTAACAACAGCAGTTGGAGATGGAGCTATCGCGGGTCAAGAAGCCTATAAATTTATCACAGAACATAGTTAAGAAAAAAGTTTCCAATCACTTGATTGGAAACTTTTTTTATAGTCGGTTTCGGAAAACTTCGTACATGAGAATAGCTGCAGCAACACTGGCATTGAGGCTTTGAACATGCCCATTCATGGGAATGGTAATCATTTCATCGACCTGTTTTTTGATGTTGCTGGAGATGCCTTTTCCTTCATTTCCGATGATGAGGGCGATTTTCCCTTTTGTATTCCACTTGTGGCAAGGGGTACCGTTCATATCCGTTCCAAAGGTCCAGAAGCCTTCATCCTTGAGTTTGTCTAGAGTTTGACTGAGGTTGGTCACTCGAGCAATCGGTACATGCTCAATAGCACCTGTGGCCGTTTTGGCAACGACAGGAGTAACTCCGACAGCACGGTGCTTGGGAATGATGACACCTGAAACATTGGTCGCATCGGCTGTTCGCAAGATAGAACCTAGATTATGGGGGTCAGTTAACCCGTCCAGAATCAATAGCAAAGGATTTTCTTCTTGTCGTGTTTTTGCAAGGATGTGATTCAGCTCGCTATAGGCAAATTCGGACACTCGTAGAACAAAACCTTGGTGAACAGCGCCTTCGGTCATCTCAGACAGGGATTTTTTTGAAGTCCAAGAAATGGATACCTTCTTTTTTGTAGCCAGTTCCTTGACTTTTTCAACATTCTTACCTCGAAGATCTTCTTGGAGGTAAAGTTTATTTCCAGTGTTTGCAAGGAGGGCTTCTGTAACGGCGTGGACGCCATAGACAATATCATTTGTTTTCATGCCTCTATTATAACACAAAACCCCGTCTTGCAACGGGATTTTCTTTATTCCAGAATCAGTAAACCATCTTTAACAGCAAATGGATCTTTCTCATTGATACGATCGTAAAACATGATTCCGTTTAGATGATCAATTTCATGTTGGACAACGATCGAGTTGTAACCTTTGAGCTTGATACGGTGTTTTTCGCCGTCCTTGTCAAAGTAATCAACAGTGACGCGGGCATGGCGAATAACATAGCCAGGTACGTTTCGGTCAACAGACAGGCAACCTTCTCCTTCGCCAAGAGCAGCGTCCTGAACAGAGTGAGAGACAATTTTTGGATTGTACATAATAGCTTGCAAGTCGTAGGCTTCCTGTGGAGTTTCACCTTCTTCCACAATATTTGGGACCAAGACGGCAATAATGCGTTTTGAAATATCGAGTTGGGGAGCAGCCAGCCCAACACCACCGCGGAGCCCCATTTTCTCAGCCATAACAGGATCTTGGGAATGTTTGAGGAATTGCATCATCTTTTCGCCAAGGATGATTTCCTGGTCAGACAGTGGGAAAGTGACTTCCTCAGCAACTGCGCGAAGAGTTGGATTCCCCTCGCGGATAATATCGTTCATATCAATTAAGTGAGCAGCTTTTGTAATACGTTCTATTGCAGACATTTTCTCTCCTTTCATTACCTCTACATGATAACACAAAATAGGCGAGAAAGAAAGTCGCAGAAGTTCCTAAAAAATAATATAATAAACGGTATTCCTCTTTTGTCTGTGGTATAATAAAAGAAAAGGCTTGCAGTAAAAGAAAGGGAGGAATAAAGATGGAAAAGCGACAAGATAGACGGTCTCAGGACTCTCTTTATGGGGTGTGGAGAACTAGTGTGGATTTCTTTCGGAATTATAAATCCTGGACCAATGCCCAGTTTATTATTGTGTTATTGCTTGCAGTTGCCTTGTCCATGGGGGGGAACTTATTAGTTCGAGCAGTACAAGGCAACAAGGAAACAAGTGCTAGTAGCCAAACTCTTAATTCTGCTAGTACATCTGGTCAATCCAAGGAAGATCAGTCTGGTGAAACGATGGCACGTATCATGGCGAATGGTGACCTTCTCTACCACATCCCCATCTACCGAACAGCTCTTAAAGAAGATGGGACCTATGATTTCCATGAAAATTTTGAGTATGTAAAACCCTGGCTCAAACAAGCTGATTTAGTAATTGGTGACTTTGAAGGAACGGTGAATAAGGACCACTACTTGGCAGGTTATCCTCTCTTTAATGCACCAGGGGAAGTCATGGATGCGATCAAGGATGCAGGCTACCAAGTTCTAGACTTGGCTCATAATCACATCTTGGATTCGCAGATAGAGGGAGTGGTTTCAACGGCTCAAGCTATTGAAAAGGCTGGAATGACACCCATCGGAGTCTACACGCATGAATCCCGAGACCAAGCACCTATAGTCATCAAGGAAGTCAATGGTATCAAGGTAGCTCTCCTGGCCTATTCTTACGGTTTTAATGGCATTGAGCAGTATATCTCTCAAGAGGACTATAATCGCTATCTTTCTGATTTGAATGAAGATAAGATGAAGGCAGAAATCGAGCGTGCAGAGAAGGAGGCGGATATTACTGTCATCATGCCTCAGATGGGAATTGAGTACCAACTAGAACCAACGGAAGAACAGAAAACACTGTACCACAAGATGATTGACTGGGGAGCCGATATTATCTTTGGAGGGCATCCTCACGTCGTTGAACCTGCTGAAACCGTTGAAAAAGATGGTGACAAAAAATTGATCATCTATTCCATGGGAAATTTTCTCTCAAATCAACGCATTGAAACCATGCAAGACGAGGAAAATGCCAAGTGGACGGAGCGCGGTGTTCTCATGGACGTGACCATTAAGAAAAAAGATGGCAAGACAAGGATTGAAACCGCCAAAGCGCATCCTACTTGGGTTAATCGAACACCCAAAGGGACTTACTCCCCAGAAGGCTATCCTCTCTTCCTCTATCAGACCTATATCTTGGAGGACTTCATTGAAGGAGGACGTTACCGTGAGCAGTTGGATGAGGCGACCAAGGAAAGAATTGACACAGCCTATAAAGAAATGAATGAACATGTAGGGTTGAAGTGGTAAGTACTCGCCTTAAAGGAGACGAGATGACGATTAAATTAATTGCAACAGATATGGATGGAACCTTGCTGGATCCAAGAGGGCAACTGGACTTGCCACGTTTAGAAAAGATTTTAGACCAATTAGATGAACGAGGTATCCGTTTTGTTATTGCAACGGGAAATGAAGTCCACCGGATGAGGCAATTACTGGAGCACTTGGCGAGTAGAGTAGTTCTAGTCGTTGCCAATGGGGCACGTATTTTTGAAAACAATGAACTGATTCAAGCGCAGATTTGGGATGATGCTATGGTTGACAAGGCTCTCCTTCATTTTAAAGGGAGGGAGTGTCGAGATCAGTTCGTCGTTACCAGTATGAATGGGAGTTTTGTCAAGGAAGGAACGGTTTTTACAGACCTGGAAAAATTTATGACTCCAGAGATGATTGAAAAACTTTACCAAAGGACAAATTTTGTGGATGAGCTAAACTCAGACCTCTTTGGAGGAGTTCTAAAGATGAGCATGGTCGTTGGTGAAGAACGTTCTAGTTCAGTTTTGCAGGAAATCAATGACCTCTTTGATGGTCGTGTAAGAGCTGTTTCTAGCGGTTATGGCTGTATCGATATCCTGCAAGCTGGTGTTCACAAGGCTTGGGGATTGGAAGAATTGCTCAAGCGCTGGGATTTGACATCAGAACAAATCATGGCTTTTGGTGATAGCGAAAATGATGTTGAGATGTTGGAGCTGGCTGGAATTGCCTATGCGATGGAAAATGCTGATGATGAGGCCAAGGCAGTTGCAACTGCCCTAGCTCCAGCTAACAGCCAGGCGGGCGTTTATCAAGTTCTAGAGAATTGGTTAGAGAAAGAGGGATAGGGTGGCAGTACAGTTATTAGAGAATTGGCTCTTAAAGGAGCAGGAAAAAATTCAAACCAAGTATCGTGAATTGAATCAAGTATCTGTTTTAGAACCAGATATGATTTTTATCGGCGATTCGATTGTAGAATACTACCCTTTGCAAGAGTTACTCGGGACTGCCAAGACGATTGTTAATCGAGGCATCCGAGGTTACCAGACGGGGCTTCTACTAGACAATCTTGATGCACATCTGTATGGTGATGCTGTCGATCAAATTGTTCTCTTAATTGGGACAAACGACATCGGAAAAGATATTCCCATGAATGAAGCCTTGGATAATCTTGAGCGTGTGATCCAATCGATTGTCCGAGAATATCCGCTGTCACAAATAAAGTTTCTTTCTATTCTGCCAGTCAATGAAGGAGAAGAATACAAGCAGACTGTTTATATCCGAACCAATGAAAAGATTAGAGAATGGAATCAAGCCTATGAGGCTCTAGCTTCCGCCTATATGCAGGTAGATTTTGTGCCGATTTATGATAGTTTGACAGATTCAGAAGGGCAACTTCAATCAGCCTATACAACGGATGGCCTCCATCTAAGTGTAGCCGGTTATCAAGCCTTATCAGAAGCCTTAAAAGGGTGTCTTTTCTAAAGAAACGGCTTGATTTTGCATTTTTTTTGAAGATAGGTTATAATAGTTCTATCCTTTTGGGGTCGTTACGGATTCGACAGGCATTATGAGGCATATTTTGCAACCCGTGTGGCGACGTAAACGCTCAGTTAAATATAACTGCAAAAAATAACACTTCTTACGCTCTAGCTGCCTAAAAACCAGCAGGCGTGACCTGATTTGGATTGCTCGTGTTCAATGACAGGTCTTATGATTAGCGAGATACGATCAAGCCTTGTCTAGTGGTTTGATAAGAGATTAATAGACTCGCAGTTCCTAGGCTTGAGTTATGTGTCGAGGGACTGTTAAAACAATACATAACCTATGGTTGTAGACAAATATGTTGGCAGGTGTTTGGACGTGGGTTCGACTCCCACCGGCTCCATTATGAACAGGTATACAGTAGATTTTTTCCAAATTGTATCCTTTGTTGTATCCTATTTATTCTAGTGTGTTAGTGGAGAATTACTCAAGAGGCTGAAGAGGACGGTTTGCTAAATCGTTAGGTCGGGTAACTGGCGCGGGGGTTCGAATCCCCCATTCTCCGTTAGATAAGCCCAGTGTTTTTCTAAACAAATCTACTTGGAGGTGGTCTCCAAGAGTAAATTTTTCATAAAGAGGTGAAACATGAAAAAGATCAAGTTACTAATTATCTTAGCACTCTCAACAGTTGTCTTAGGTGCATGTTCTGCATTTTCTAATCAGTCATCTGAAGCTTCTTCTGACAACAAGGAGAAAACGGAACAAGTTGAGAAGAAGGATGAAGCAGCGGAAGTTAAAGAGAAAGTTACAAAAGATGCTGAAATTCTCCTAGACTCTGTTCTCACTAGCGACTCTGCACGATTTAAGAAAATTTATGGCGAAACTTATGAAAAATGGACTGAGACCATTTTTGCAGTGCAAACAAGTGAAAAAATCAAAGAAGAAGGGCTTTCACCTGCGTCTACATACTCAGTACAATGGCACAAAGATTTTCCTGTAGAAACTCCAGAAGAAACGATTTCAGGTTTCTTGAAGATGAAACGCAAGTTATTCCAAGATATCGGCTCTTACACTGTTAAAGATGTAAAGGTTGATGAATCTGGCAATACTGCGACTGTTACTTTTAACTCTAAGAAGTTGCACTCCAAAGGATTGACTTCATCAATTCGAGAAGTTCTAACAATTCTTATTGGTGGTATCGATAACCTAGGCAAGTACAACCAAGCTGGTTCAGATGTTGACATCAAGCGTTACCAAACATTGGTGACATATTGGATTTATGAACACCTCTTCAGAAAAGATTTTGCTATCTATAGTGATGTAGATGCTGAAGCTGCTCTAACACCTCTTACTACTGGAGATTTTGATACAGAAATCAAATTAACTAAGGACAAGGATGGAAACTGGCTGATTTCCCAAGAAGACTATCGTACATTATCAACTGAGTTAATGGATACTACTGAGGGTTATGATAAGATTGATCGTAAGAATTCTACAAAGTCTAAGAGCAAATCTACAGACAAGTCTTCTGATAAATCTTCAGACAAATCCACTGATAAATCAACAGACAAATCTTCAGATAAGAAAGATAAAAGCAATATCTAATCATCTGAGTTAATAATACAGCAAGTAGCCCTATAGGGGCTACTTGTTTTTTGATGAAATCAAGAAAATAAAGGTGATTCAAGGATAAGGTAAGAGACAGTAAAATGTAGTGTGATAGTTAGAGGTACTCAGCCTTTCTTTTTTATAAAGTATCTTGAAAAAAATAAAAAAACTGCATCAAGGTGCAGTTTTTCTTTTTTCTACGGAAGACATGGGATTCGAACCCACGCACGCTGTTACACGCCTACCGCGTTTCCAACACGGCCTCTTAAGCCTCTTGAGTAATCTTCCAATACTTACTCAAATAGTCTACCATAAAGCCACTTATCTTGCAATAAAAATTTTGGAAATAAGAAAAATGATAGAATTTGAAAGAAAATGATAAAAAATGCTTGACTTTGATAAAAATTGTGCTAGAATGAATAGTGTAAACGATAACAGGAGGTGATTTGGTGTTAAAAACTGAGCGGAAGCAACTGATTTTAGAGGAGTTAAATCAACATCATGTAGTTTCCCTAGAAAAATTGGTTAGTCTATTAGAAACATCAGAATCAACGGTACGAAGAGATTTGGACGAGTTGGAGGCGGAAAACAAGCTTCGCCGTGTACATGGTGGAGCAGAATTGCCCCACTCCTTGCAGGAAGAAGAAACCATCCAAGAAAAATCTGTCAAAAACCTTCAAGAGAAGAAGCTACTGGCTCAGAAAGCAGCCTCTCTTATCAAGGAACAAGATGTTATCTTTATCGATGCTGGAACGACAACTGCTTTTTTAATCAAGGAATTGGTTAATAAGAATATCACAGTTGTGACCAACTCCATTCACCATGCGGTTCAGTTGGTTGAAAAACAGATTCCAACTGTCATGGTTGGAGGAAGTGTCAAGATGGCAACAGATGCATGTATCGGGGGCGTTGCTCTTAACCAAATCAATCAATTGCACTTTGACCGTGCCTTTATCGGGATGAATGGTGTAGACGATGGTTATTATACGACTCCAGATATGGAGGAGGGAGCTGTGAAGCGTGCTATTTTGGAGAACGCCAAACAAACCTATGTCTTGGTTGATTCGTCAAAGATTGGTCAAACTTGCTTTGCCAAGGTAGCACCACTTAAACGCGCTATTGTCATCACAAGTCAAGGGCATGAGCTCTTGCAGGCTATTAAGAAGAAAACGGAGGTAATAGAAGTATGATTTATACAGTCACACTCAATCCATCCATTGACTATATCGTGCGCTTGGAGCAAGTTCAAATCGGCAGTGTCAATCGTATGGACAGTGATGATAAGTTTGCTGGTGGGAAAGGAATCAATGTTAGCCGTGTTTTGAAGCGCTTGGATATTCCTAATACTGCGACTGGATTTATCGGTGGATTTACTGGTAAATTTATCACAGATACCCTTTCAAAAGAAGAAATCGAAACTCGTTTTGTCCAAGTAGCAGAAGATACTCGTATCAATGTCAAGATTAAAGCAGACCAAGAAACAGAAATCAATGGAACAGGTCCAAATGTGGAACCAGCTCAGCTGGAAGAATTGAAAGCTATTTTGTCTAGTTTGACAGCAGAAGATACGGTTGTGTTTGCAGGTTCAAGTGCTAAGAACCTAGGCAATGTTATCTATAAGGATTTGATTGCCTTGACACGCCAGACTGGTGCGCAAGTGGTTTGTGACTTTGAAGGACAGACCTTGATTGATAGTTTGGACTACCAGCCACTTTTGGTTAAACCAAACAATCACGAACTTGGAGCTATCTTTGGAGTGAAACTCGAAAGTTTAGATGAAATCGAGAACTATGCTCGTCAGTTACTGGCCAAAGGAGCTCAAAACGTCATTATCTCCATGGCTGGTGACGGTGCCCTTCTTGTCACATCTGAGGGAGCATACTTCGCTAAACCAATCAAGGGAACAGTCAAAAATTCAGTGGGAGCTGGTGACTCTATGGTCGCTGGATTCACCGGTGAGTTTGTCAAATCTAAAGACGCAGTAGAGGCCTTCAAATGGGGAGTAGCTTGTGGAACAGCAACGACCTTCTCGGATGACTTGGCAACAGCGGACTTTATTAAAGAAACATATGAAAAAGTTGAGGTAGAAAAACGATGAAAATTCAAGACCTATTAAGAAAAGATGTCATGTTGCTGGATTTGCAGGCAACTGAAAAAACAGCTGTCATTGAAGAGATGATTAAAAGTTTGGTAGATCACGGTTATGTGAAGGATTTTGAAACCTTTAAAGAAGGAATCTTAGCGCGTGAAGCTCTCACTTCTACTGGTTTGGGTGA
Organism: Streptococcus oralis subsp. oralis; assembly: GCF_000960035.1. Lineage (GTDB taxonomy): Bacteria > Bacillota > Bacilli > Lactobacillales > Streptococcaceae > Streptococcus > Streptococcus oralis_G. The sequence goes on along the minus strand of NZ_JYGR01000005.1, from coordinate 945,504 downwards.
CGGAATTGCTATGCCTCACAGCAAGAACTCTGCTGTCAAAGAAGCAACGGTTCTCTTTGCTAAGTCAAACAAGGGTGTTGACTATGAGAGTTTGGATGGGCAACCAACAGATCTCTTCTTCATGATTGCTGCTCCAGAAGGTGCAAATGATACTCACTTGGCAGCCTTGGCAGAATTGTCTCAATACTTGATGAAAGACGGATTTGCTGACAAACTTCGTCAAGTAACATCTGCAGATCAAGTTATCGAACTATTTAACCAAGCTTCAGAAAAAACGGAGGAACCTGTTCAAGCACCTGCTAATGACTCTGGCGACTTTATCGTAGCTGTTACAGCTTGTACGACAGGGATTGCTCATACTTACATGGCCCAAGAAGCTCTTCAAAAAGTGGCTGCTGAAATGGGTGTTGGTATCAAGGTTGAAACCAACGGTGCCAGCGGTGTTGGAAATCAACTAACTGCAGAAGATATCCGTAAGGCTAAAGCAGTTATCATCGCAGCAGATAAGGCCGTTGAAATGGATCGTTTCGATGGCAAACCATTAATCAATCGTCCGGTTGCTGATGGTATCCGTAAGACTGAAGAATTGATCAACTTGGCTCTTTCAGGAGATGCTGAAGTTTATCGTACTGCTAATGGAGCAAAAGCTGCAACAGCATCTAATGAAAAACAAAGTATCGGTGGTGCTTTCTACAAACACTTGATGAGTGGTGTATCTCAAATGTTGCCATTCGTTATCGGTGGTGGTATCATGATTGCCCTTGCTTTCTTGATCGACGGAGCTTTTGGTGTGCCACAAGATAGTCTTGGCAATCTCGGATCCTACCATGAGCTCGCTTCCATGTTCATGAAAATCGGTGGGGCTGCCTTTGGCTTGATGCTTCCAGTCTTTGCAGGATATGTAGCCTACTCTATCGCTGAAAAACCAGGTTTGGTAGCTGGTTTCGTGGCTGGTGCTATTGCCAAAGAAGGTTTTGCCTTTGGTAAAATCCCTTATGCAGCAGGTGGTGAAGCAACTTCAACCCTTGCAGGTGTCTCATCTGGTTTCCTAGGTGCCCTTGTTGGTGGATTTATCGCAGGTGCTTTAGTTCTTGCCATCAAGAAATACGTTAAAGTTCCTCGTTCACTTGAAGGTGCTAAATCTATCCTTATCCTACCGCTTTTCGGAACAATCTTGACAGGATTTGTTATGTTGGCTGTCAACATTCCAATGGCAGCAATCAACACTGCTATGAATGATTTCCTAGGCGGTCTTGGAGGAGGTTCAGCTGTTCTTCTTGGTATCGTTCTTGGAGGCATGATGGCTGTTGACATGGGTGGACCAGTCAACAAAGCTGCTTATGTCTTTGGTACAGGTACGCTTGCAGCGACTGTTTCTTCAGGTGGTTCTGTAGCCATGGCAGCAGTTATGGCCGGAGGAATGGTTCCACCACTTGCCATCTTTTTCGCAACCCTTCTCTTTAAAGATAAATTTACCAAAGAAGAACGTAACTCTGGTTTGACAAACATCATCATGGGCTTGTCATTCATCACTGAAGGAGCGATCCCATTTGGCGCAGCAGACCCAGCTCGTGCGATTCCAAGCTTTATCCTTGGTTCAGCAGTAGCAGGGGGACTCGTTGGTCTTGCAGGAATCAAACTCATGGCACCACACGGAGGAATCTTCGTTATCGCTCTAACTTCCAATGCCCTTCTTTACCTTGCCTCTGTCTTGGTTGGCGCAATTGTAAGTGGTGTGGTTTATGGTTACCTACGCAAACCACAAGCATAAAAAGTATTAGAATAGAAAGATTGTTACCATTTGGTGCAATCTTTTTCTCTATTCGAAATGGCTGTGAAATATGGTATAATAAAAGAATGGCAAACAAGAATACTACAAAAACAAGACGGAGACCGTCTAAAGCAGAACTCGAAAGAAAACAGGCTATCCAGAGGATGTTGATTTCCTTAGGAATCGCCTTGTTATTGATTATTGCAGTCCTTAAACTTGGTGCAGCAGGTGTCACTCTTTACAATCTCATTCGACTGGTGGTCGGAAGTTTGGCCTATGTGGCCATAGGTTCCCTACTCATCTATCTTTTTCTATTTAAATGGATCCGCAAGCAAGAGGGACTTCTGTCAGGATTTCTTTGTATCTTCGCTGGCTTGCTCTTGATTTTTGAGGCCTACTTGGTATGGAAATATGGCTTGGAGCAGTCAGTCCTAAAAGGGACCCTGTCTCAAGTTATGACGGACTTGACTGGTATGCGAGTGACTAGCTTCGCTGGTGGAGGCTTGCTTGGTGTTGGACTCTATATCCCCATATCTTTTCTTTTCTCCAATATCGGATCGTACTTTATTGGAGTTCTCTTGATTCTAGTTGGGGCACTCTTAGTTAGTCCTTGGTCTATTTACGATGTTGCAGCCTTTATTGGAGCTCAGTTCAGATCCTTCATGGAAAAACAGGAACAGAGAAAACAGGAACGCTTCATCAAGAGAGAAGAAGAGAAGGCTCGTCAAGAAGCTGAAGAAGCTGCCAGAATTCAGAGAGAACAAGAAGAACAGGATGCATTACCGCTTCCTCCTGTAGATCCTGAAACGGGAGAAATCTTATCAGAGGTACCAGACTACGATTTTCCCCCAATTCCTGAGGAAGAGTGGATCGAACCAGAGATTATCCTCCCTCAAACTGATTTTGACGTTCCAGATGTGGAAGAAGATTTTGAGGATGAAGAGGTACAGGTTGATTTTTCTGCCAAGGAAGCCCTCGAATACAAGCTACCAAGCTTGCAACTCTTTGCACCAGATAAACCCAAAGATCAGTCCAAGGAAAAGAAGATTGTTCGAGAAAATATCAAAATCCTAGAAGAAACCTTTGCCAGCTTTGGTATCAAGGTGACGGTGGAACGGGCTGAAATCGGTCCATCTGTTACAAAATATGAAGTCAAGCCAGCCGTTGGTGTACGGGTTAACCGCATTTCCAATCTGGCTGACGACTTAGCGCTGGCTCTTGCGGCCAAGGATGTTCGGATTGAGGCTCCAATCCCTGGTAAATCCTTAGTCGGAATTGAGGTTCCTAACTCTGAAATTGCGACCGTTTCCTTCCGTGAACTCTGGGAACAGTCTCAGACTAAACCAGAAAATCTCCTCGAAATTCCTCTAGGTAAGGCTGTCAATGGAACGGCTCGAACCTTTGATCTTTCCAAGATGCCCCACCTACTTGTTGCAGGTTCGACGGGATCAGGGAAGTCAGTCGCAGTTAACGGTATTATCGCCAGTATTCTGATGAAAGCAAGACCAGATCAGGTCAAGTTTATGATGGTCGATCCTAAGATGGTCGAGTTATCCGTTTACAACGACATTCCTCACCTCTTGATTCCAGTTGTGACAAATCCACGCAAGGCCAGCAAGGCCCTGCAAAAGGTTGTGGATGAGATGGAAAACCGTTATGAACTCTTTGCTAAGGTTGGTGTGCGAAATATCGCTGGCTACAATGCCAAGGTCGAGGAATTTAATAGCCAATCTGAGTATAAACAAGTACCCCTGCCTTTGATTGTTGTCATTGTGGATGAGTTGGCAGACCTCATGATGGTGGCCAGCAAGGAAGTGGAAGATGCCATCATTCGTCTTGGACAGAAGGCGCGTGCTGCAGGGATTCACATGATTCTCGCAACGCAACGTCCATCGGTTGATGTTATCTCTGGTCTTATTAAGGCCAATGTCCCATCTCGTGTGGCTTTTGCAGTTTCATCAGGTACAGATTCGCGAACCATCTTGGATGAAAATGGAGCAGAAAAATTGCTCGGTCGAGGAGATATGCTCTTTAAACCAATTGATGAAAATCACCCAGTCCGTCTACAAGGCTCCTTTATTTCGGATGATGATGTTGAACGCATCGTAAACTTCATCAAGGCTCAGGCGGATGCGGACTATGATGAAAGCTTTGACCCAGGAGATGTCCCTGAAAATGAAGGAGATTTTTCTGATGGTGAAGCTGGCGGCGATCCGCTTTTTGAAGAAGCTAAGGCTTTGGTTATCGAAACTCAGAAAGCTAGCGCTTCGATGATTCAGCGTCGTTTGTCAGTTGGATTTAATCGTGCGACCCGCCTGATGGAAGAACTCGAAATGGCAGGTGTCATCGGTCCAGCTGAGGGAACCAAACCACGAAAAGTATTGCAACAATAAAAAAATAACTTCTTTCCAAATTTGGAAAGAAGTTATTTTTTTGATTACTGGTTCGTTTTAGTTTCAGAAGTCGTCGTATTTGACTGTGTTCCATTATCGCTTGTTTCTTTATTTGTAGCTGGTGTAGAAGAGTCCTGAGTTGTTGTTTTCTGCTCTTCTTTTTTCTCCTCTTTTTTATTGGATTGAGAAGTTTCTTCTTGCGTGGTATTTTCTTTAGTAGAAGTGTTGTCCTTGTTAGGTGTAGTATTTTCCTGAGGGGATTCCTTTTGAATTTCCTTGACAACAGTTGTTTGAGTTGTCGTCGGTTCTTTCTTGTTGTTTTTGTTATTATCCATAGCGTTCATGATGGTAATAGTAGCGGTGATTAGACCAAGGATACTACCGATGGTAGCAATCGTTTTTTGAAAGACAGTAAATCCCTTTTTGATGTGTTCTGTTTTTGGTTTTGAAGTTCTACGATAGTTAGACATGATACTCTCCTTTAATTATGATTTATTATACCTCATTTCTTTAAAAAAATCTTAAAAAAAGAGAAACCTCCCTTTCTTGTCGCAGGTCTCTTTTCGTGATACAATAGAAGGAGTGATTTTAGAAAGCGTGAGAAAACATGATCTACTTTGATAATTCGGCGACAACCAAGCCTTATCCTGAAGCACTTGAAACTTACATGCAGGTCGCTTCAAAAATTGTAGGAAATCCGTCTAGTCTCCATCGTTTGGGAGATCAGGCAACACGAATTTTAGATGCTTCCCGGCAGCAAATTGCAGATTTGATTGGCAAGAAAAGTGATGAAATCTTCTTTACCTCTGGTGGAACAGAAGGAGATAACTGGGTCATCAAGGGTGTGGCCTTTGAAAAAGCCCAGTTTGGCAAGCACATCATCGTGTCAGCTATTGAACATCCAGCAGTCAAGGAATCAGCCCTTTGGCTGAAAAGTCAAGGTTTTGAGATAGATTTTGCTCCAGTTGATGAGAAAGGATTTGTGGATGTTGAAGCATTAGCAGATTTGATACGTCCTGATACGACTCTCGTCTCCATCATGGCAGTTAACAATGAAATTGGCTCTATCCAACCTATTGAGGCTATTTCGAAACTGTTAGCAGATAAGCCGACCATTTCTTTCCATGTTGATGCGGTTCAGGCACTTGCTAAAATTCCAACTGAAAAATACTTGACGGATCGAGTGGATTTTGCGACCTTTTCGAGCCATAAGTTTCATGGCGTCCGAGGTGTTGGATTTATCTATATCAAGTCTGGTAAGAAGATTACGCCTCTTTTAACTGGTGGTGGTCAGGAGCGAGACTATCGTTCGACAACTGAAAATGTGGCAGGGATTGCAGCGACAGCCAAAGCTCTCCGTTTGTCTATGGAAAAGTTAGCTGTCTTTACTAGCAAGACGGGGCAGATGAAGGCAGTCATTCGCCAAGCCCTTCTCGATTATCCAGATATTTTTGTCTTTTCAGATGAGGCAGACTTTGCCCCTCATATCCTGACTTTTGGGATTAAAGGTGTTCGTGGTGAAGTCATTGTTCACGCTTTTGAAGACTATGATATTTTCATTTCCACAACCTCTGCTTGTTCGTCCAAGGCAGGAAAACCTGCGGGGACCTTGATTGCAATGGGAGTGGAAAAGGATAAGGCCCAGTCAGCTGTGCGTCTAAGCCTAGACCTGGAAAATGATATGAGTCAGGTCGAGCAGTTTTTGACCAAGCTAAAATTAATTTACAATCAAACTAGAAAAGTAAGATAGGAGCATTTATGCAGTATTCAGAAATTATGATTCGCTACGGAGAATTGTCAACCAAACACAAAAATCGTATGCGTTTCATCAATAAACTTCGCAATAATATTTCAGACGTTTTGTCTATCTATCCTCAAGTTAAGGTAACCGCAGATCGCGACCGTGCCCACGCTTACCTGAATGGAGCTAATTACACAGCAGTAGCAGAATCGCTCAAACAAGTCTTTGGGATCCAAAACTTTTCTCCCGTTTATAAGGTTGAAAAGTCAGTGGAAGTTCTGAAGTCTGCTGTCCAAGAGATTATGAAGGAAATCTATAAGGAAGGGATGACCTTTAAAATCACTAGCAAGCGTAGCGACCACAACTTTGAATTGGATAGTCGTGAACTCAATCAAACTCTTGGTGGAGCTGTTTTCGAGGCTATTCCAAACGTGCAAGCTCAGATGAAAAATCCAGATATTAATCTTCAGGTTGAGATTCGTGAGGAAGCTGCCTATCTTTCCTATGAAACTTTTCGTGGAGCAGGAGGATTACCTGTGGGAAGTTCTGGTAAAGGCATGCTCATGTTGTCAGGAGGGATTGACTCACCTGTAGCTGGTTATTTAGCTCTTAAACGTGGTGTAGATATTGAGGCGGTTCACTTTGCCAGTCCGCCATACACTAGTCCTGGTGCCCTCAAGAAAGCCCACGATTTGACTCGAAAATTGACCAAGTTTGGTGGAAATATCCAGTTTATCGAAGTACCTTTCACAGAGATTCAAGAGGAAATCAAGGCTAAGGCGCCAGAAGCCTACCTCATGACCTTGACCCGTCGTTTTATGATGCGCATTACCGACCGTATCCGTGAGGTACGAAATGGTTTGGTTATCATCAATGGGGAAAGTCTTGGTCAAGTAGCCAGCCAGACCTTGGAAAGCATGCAGACTATCAACGCTGTGACTAGCACTCCAATCATTCGTCCCGTGGTTACGATGGACAAGTTGGAAATCATTGACATCGCGCAGGAAATCGATACCTTTGAAATTTCAATTCAGCCTTTTGAGGACTGCTGTACTATTTTTGCGCCTGATCGTCCTAAGACTAATCCTAAGATAGAGAATGCTGAGCAGTATGAAAAACGCATGGATGTTGAAGGCTTGGTTGAGAAAGCAGTGGCTGGTATCATGATTACTGAGATTACACCTCAAGCTAAAAAAGATGAAGTCGATAACTTGATTGACAATCTCCTCTAATCAGAAAATCCAGAAGAATTCAGAAAAATAAATGAAAAAAGTTAGTTATTTATCCTTAAAATGGACATTTACTGACTTTTTTTCTATTTTTATGGTATAATGAGATAAAATTTTGAATATAGAGAGTTTTCTGACAATGAATCATTCCTACTTTTACTTAAAAATGAAAGAACACAAACTCAAGGTTCCCTATACTGGAAAAGAGCGTCGTGTGCGTGTGCTTCTGCCTAAGGACTACGAGAAAGACACCGACCGTTTTTACCCAGTTGTTTACTTTCATGATGGGCAAAATGTCTTTTACAGCAAGGAGTCCTATATCGGACACTCTTGGAAGATTATTCCAGCCATTAAGCGGAATCCTGATATTAGTCGCATGATTGTTGTTGCTATTGACAATGATGGCATGGGACGGATGAATGAGTATGCGGCTTGGAAATTTCAAGAATCTCCTATCCCAGGCCAGCAGTTTGGTGGTAAGGGTGTGGAGTATGCCGAGTTTGTCATGGAGGTGGTCAAGCCTTTTATCGATGAAACCTATCGTACCAAAGCTGATCGCCAGCACACGGCTATGATTGGTTCCTCTCTAGGAGGCAATATTACCCAGTTTATCGGACTAGAGTACCAAGACCGAATTGGTTGTCTAGGTGTCTTCTCATCTGCCAACTGGCTTCACCAAGAAGCCTTTAACCGCTATATCGAGCGTAAGAAATTGTCGCCTGAACAGCGCATTTTCATCTATGTAGGAACAGAAGAAGCAGACGATACGGACAAGACCCTAATGGCTGGCAATATTAAACAAGCCTATATCGACTCGTCGCTTCGCTATTACCGTGATTTGATTGCAGGTGGAGTACACTTGGATAATCTTGTCTTGAAAGTTCAGTCTGGTGCTATCCATAGTGAGATTCCATGGTCGGAAAATTTGCCAGACTGTCTCCGATTTTTTGCAGAGAAATGGTAAGTTAAGAAAGGAGAAAGCCAATGCATATTGAAAACCTCAGCCACTGGAGTGGCAATCTCAACCGTGAAATGTACCTCAACCGTTATGGACATGCTGGGATTCCAGTTGTTGTTTTTGCTTCATCTGGTGGCAGTCACAATGAATACTATGATTTTGGCATGATCGACGCCTGTGCTTCCTTTATCGAGGAAGGGCGCGTCCAATTTTTTACTCTCTCCAGTGTTGACAGTGAGAGCTGGCTGGCTACTTGGAAAAATGGTCATGACCAGGCGGAGATGCATCGTGCCTACGAACGCTATGTGATTGAGGAGGCCATTCCTTTTATCAAGCACAAGACAGGTTGGTTTGATGGCATGATGACGACCGGTTGCTCGATGGGGGCCTACCATGCACTCAATTTCTTTCTCCAGCATCCAGATGTCTTTACCAAGGTGATTGCCCTCAGCGGTGTTTACGATGCACGTTTCTTCGTTGGCGATTACTACAATGATGATGCCATTTACCAAAACTCACCTGTAGATTATATATGGAATCAAAACGACGGATGGTTTATCGATCGTTACCGTCAGGCAGAAATCGTCGTTTGTACGGGACTTGGTGCCTGGGAACAAGACGGTCTACCATCTTTCTACAAGCTTAAAGAAGCCTTTGACCAGAAACAAATTCCAGCCTGGTTTGCTGAATGGGGACACGATGTTGCCCACGACTGGGAATGGTGGCGTAAACAAATGCCCTATTTTCTTGGACACCTGTATCTATAAAAGGAGTTGCCTATGAATTACCTTGTTATTTCTCCCTACTATCCGCAAAACTTCCAACAGTTTACCATCGAGCTAGCCAATAAAGGCATCACCGTTTTGGGAATTGGTCAGGAGCCCTACGAACAACTTGATGAACCTTTGCGCAATAGTCTGACTGAGTATTTCCGTGTAGATAATCTTGAAAACATAGACGAAGTCAAACGTGCAGTTGCCTTTCTTTTCTACAAGCATGGCCCAATCGACCGCATCGAGTCCCACAATGAATACTGGCTTGAGCTGGACGCAACACTCAGAGAGCAATTCAATGTCTTTGGTGCCAAACCAGAGGATCTCAAAAAGACCAAGTTTAAGTCTGAGATGAAGAAACTTTTCAAAAAAGCAGGCGTCCCTGTGGTACCTGGTGCTGTTATCCATACGGAAGCAGATGTGGATAGAGCAGTTGAGACGATTGGTCTACCAATGATTGCCAAACCTGATAACGGAGTGGGAGCGGCAGCAACCTTTAAGCTTGAGACAGAAGACGATGTAAATCACTTTAAGGCTGAATGGGACCATTCAACCGTGTATTTCTTTGAGAAATTTGTCACTTCTAGCGAAATCTGTACTTTTGACGGACTTGTGGACAAGGATGGTAATATCGTCTTTTCAACGACTTTTGACTACGCCCATACACCACTTGATCTCATGATTTATAAGATGGACAATTCCTACTATGTGCTTAAGGATATGGATCCCAAACTGCTCAAGTATGGCGAGGCTATTGTCAAAGAATTTGGAATGAGAGAACGCTTTTTCCATATCGAGTTTTTCCGTGACGGGGACGACTACATTGCCATTGAGTACAATAACCGTCCTGCAGGTGGCTTTACCATTGATGTTTATAACTTTGCTCATTCCTTGGACCTCTATCGTGGCTATGCAACTATTGTCGCAGGAGAAGAATTCCCAGAGTCAGAATTTGAACCTCAATACTGTCTAGCTACATCACGTCGTGCCAATGCCAACTATGTCTATTCAGAAGAAGACTTGCTTGCTAAGTACAGTCAGCTATTCAAGGTCAAAAAAATCATGCCAGCAGCCTTTGCAGAGCTACAAGGAGATTACCTTTATATGCTGACCACTCCGAGTCGCCAAGAGATGGAGCAGATGATTGTAGACTTTGGTCAACGTCAAGAATAACGATTAGGATGAGAGGAGTTTAACTTCTTTTGTCCTTTTCTTAAAGATAAGTTAAATAAAGCGTTTTCCATAGATTCTTTTAGAAAAGATATTGCTAAAAGGCCTAAAAATTGATAGAATAAGGATTGTCTAAAAAAATTTAAGGAGAATCTATCAAATGGATTTTACATGGGCTATTAAATATGCCACAGAATTCTTGGGAACTGCTATTTTGATCATTCTTGGTAATGGTGCAGTTGCTAACGTTGAACTTAAAGGTACGAAAGGTCACCAAAGTGGCTGGCTCGTTATCGCGGTTGGTTATGGTATGGGGGTTATGATTCCAGCCTTGATGTTTGGTAATGTATCTGGTAACCACATCAACCCAGCTTTCACTCTTGGACTTGCTGTTAGTGGACTTTTCTCTTGGGAGCAAGTACCATATTACATCCTAGCACAAGTTTTGGGAGCAATCTTTGGTCAAGCTTTGGTTGTAGCGACTCACCGTCCTTACTACTTGAAGACAGAAAATCCAAACAATATCTTGGGTACCTTCTCAACGATTTCAAGCATCGACCACGGTACAAAAGAATCACGTTTTGCAGCTACTGTTAACGGTTTCCTCAATGAGTTTGTAGGTTCATTTGTTCTTTTCTTTGCAGCACTTGGTTTGACTAAAAACTTCTTTGGTGCTGAATTAGTAGCGAAAGCTCAGGCGACAATTAATGACCAAGTAGCTCAAGCAGCAGCGCAAGGAACAACCATCCCTCAAGAACAAGTAACAGCAGCGCTTGAGCAAGCAAAAAACCAAGCCGCTCCATTTTTGGCACCAGGTCTTGGAATTGCGCACTTGGCACTTGGTTTTCTAGTGATGGCCTTGGTAACTTCACTTGGTGGACCTACTGGACCTGGTTTGAACCCAGCTCGTGACTTTGGACCACGTCTTCTTCACGAACTCCTTCCAAAATCAGTTTTTGGTCAACACAAGGGTGATTCAAAATGGTGGTATGCATGGGTTCCAGTTGTAGCTCCAATTGCAGCGGGTATTGCAGCAGTAGCACTATTCAAACTACTTTACCTATAAGAAATGAAACTGGGGAATCCCAGTTTTTTTCTTGTAAAATTTTTAAATAAAATAGATATGGCTTGTAAAATATTCGAAAATCCTTTAAAATAAAAGAGTTGGAGGAATTTATGAAGGTGAATGAGATTGTTCGGATCGTTCCGACTTTAAAAGTTAATAATCGAAAATTAAATGAAAGATTTTACATTGAAACCCTGGGGATGAAACCTTTGCTGGAAGAGTCTGCCTTTCTTTCCTTAGGTGATCAGACAGCTACGGAGAGATTGATTTTAGAAGAGGCTCCAAGCATGCGAACACGCAGAGTTGAAGGACTTAAGAAGCTAGCTAGACTCTTGATAAAGGTTGAAAATCCCTCCGAAATCGAGGCCCTCCTTTCTCAAATGAAGTCTCTTCCTCGCCTATTTAAAGGAAACCGTGGGTATGCTTTTGAGATTGTCTCTCCTGAAGAGGATGTGATCCTTGTTCATGCGGAAAATGATGTAAGAGATCTGGTTCCACTGGAAACTGTTCCTGAATTTTATTCAAATACAAGTATAAAATACGTGAGCCAATTTGAGGTTTCTATGGAGTTGCGTTTGCCTGAAGGGACAGAGAGTTTACTTGATCCCGAAGGAGTAGCGCCAGTAATTACCTTTACTAAAGGACAAGGACCAGATTTGGCTGTTGAAAACAATGTCACTTGGGACCTGACTATGTTAAAATTTTTAGTCAAGAATTTTGATCTAACCAGTCTTCGTCAGAAATTTGAAAAGACAGGCTACTTTGTCCCTAAGTCTGAAAAATTCTTCCTTGGTAAAGATACCAATAACATTGAATTATGGTTTGAAGAAGCATGAAGTTGGAAAAAATTATAAGAAAAATAGAAAATCAAATCGAGGCAGGGATTTATCCTGGTGCCTCTTTTGCATATTATAAGGATGGTGAATGGAAAGAGTCTTATCTAGGATTGAGTGATCCAGAACGAGACTTGAAGACAGAAACCGGTTTGGTTTATGATTTGGCCAGTGTGAGTAAAGTCGTGGGAGTGGGGACGGTTCTTATCTTCTTGTGGCAGCAGGGCAAATTCGATATTGATCGACCGGTGACGGATTTTTTACCGGAGTGTGATTATCCTGATATCACTATACGGCAACTTCTGACCCATGCCACAGACTTGGACCCCTTTATCCCAAATCGGGACCTCTTGACTGCCCCTGAATTAAGAGAAGCCATGTTTCACCTCAACAGACGAAATCAGCCAGCCTTCCTATACTCGGACGTTCACTTTTTACTCTTGGGTTTTCTTTTGGAAAAAATCTTTAACCAAGAATTGGATCAGATTATAGAAGAACAAGTTTTGGAACCATGGGGAATGAAAGAGACCAAGTTTGGTCCCGTTGAGCAAGCTGTACCAACAGTGAGAGGAGTAGAGGCCGGAATCATTCACGATCCCAAAGCCCGTCTATTAGGGAAACATGCAGGAAGTGCTGGTTTGTTTTCGACTGTTAAGGATTTGCAGATCTTCCTGGAACATTACTTGAAAGATGATTTTGCTGCAGAATTGAGCCGAAATTTTTCTCCTTTAGATGATAAGGAGCGTTCCCTAGCCTGGAATCTGGAAGGAGCTTGGCTCGACCATACGGGCTATACAGGTACCTTCATTATGTGGAATCGGGAGAAGCAGGAGGTGGCTATCTTTTTATCCAATCGAACGTATGAGAAGGATGAGCGTTCCCAGTGGATAGTCGATCGAAACCAAGTCATGGAAATGATTCGTCAAGAAGAGTAGGGGTGAAGCATGTCAAAAACCGTAAAAGGAACTCTGTATACAGTAGTGGCAGGGATTGCTTGGGGCTTGTCAGGAACCAGTGGCCAATACCTAATGGCACACGGGATTTCTGCTCTAGTCTTGACCAATTTGCGACTTATTATTGCAGGCTTGGCACTGGTGTTCTTATCCTATACGACTTCAAAGGATAAACTCTATGCTTTTTTAAAAGACAGAAAAAGTCTGCTATCTCTGTTGCTATTTGCAGTGTTCGGGCTTTTCTTAAACCAGTTTGCCTATCTTTCTGCCATTCAGGAAACCAATGCTGGCACGGCGACAGTTCTCCAGTATGTATGCCCCGTTGGGATCTTGGTTTATACTTGTATCAAGGATAAGGTGGCGCCTACTCTGGCTGAGATTATTTCGATTGGTTTAGCAATTGGAGGAACTTTTCTGATTGCGACGCATGGGAAAGTTGACCAGTTGTCTGTCACACCCATAGGTCTGTTCTGGGGCCTCTTTTCTGCCCTAACCTATGCCCTCTATATTATCCTTCCCATCGCTTTGATTAAGAAGTGGGGCAGTATTTTGGTGATTGGTGTTGGGATGGTTATTTCTGGTGTAGTGGCTATTCCTTTCACAGGAGTCTTACAGGCCAGCATACCAACCAGCTTAGATTTTCTCTTTGCATTTGCTGGGATTATCATCATCGGAACGGTTTTTGCCTATACAACTTTCCTAAAGGGAGCTAGTCTGATAGGCCCTGTTAAGTCTAGTTTATTAGCTTCCATAGAACCAATTTCTGCCGTTTTCTTTGCCTTTCTGATTATGAAGGAACAGTTTTATGCGATTGATTTTGTCGGTATGGCTATGATTTTACTAGCCGTGACCATTATTTCATTGAAAGATTTACTGTTGGAAATAAAGAGTAAGTAATAAAAAAATCCACTCAATCGAGTGGATTTTGTGTGTAGAGATGATTAATCTTTATTTTCGTGTGGCAAAATCAAGTTCAAGATGATTCCTGTCATGGCTGATAAAGCAGTACCTGAAAGTGTAACTGGTCCAAGTTTGAGGATAGCTCCACCAAGTCCAAGTACTAACATGGCACTTGCGATGATGAGGTTACGCATTTGACTGAAGTCAACGCGCTCTTTAATCAAAACTTTTAGACCGTTGCTGGCGATAACTCCGTAGAGAAGGATGGACATGCCACCAAGCACAGCATTTGGAATGGTTGAAATCAAGGCAGTGAATTTCCCTAGGAAGCTAAGAGCAATCGCGATGAAGGCCGCGTTACGGATAACAGAGACAGAAGCGATACGAGTCATCCCGATAACTCCTGTATTTTCTCCGTAAGTCGTATTAGCTGGTCCACCGAGGAAAGCAGATACTGATGTCGCGATACCGTCACCGAGAAGCGTACGGTGAAGTCCTGGTTCTTTTAGAAATTGACGGCCACAGATTTGACTCAAAACTGTGTGGTCTCCGATGTGTTCTGAAATTGTTACAATAGCGATTGGCAAGATGGCGATTGTTTCAGGACCGAAGTACAAGTTGTACTCTTTAAAGGCTCCACCTGTACTAAATGGCAAGTAGAAACCAGGAATTTCAAACCAGTTGGCTTGAAGGACTGGGGTAAAGTCAACCAAACCAAGCATCATAGCGAAGATATACCCACCGATGATGGCAAAGAGGAAAGGAATGATACGGAGAAAACCTTTTCCTTTTGTGTTGATAAAGGCTGCAATCAAGAATGTAACAACGGCTACAAGAGCATTTTTCCAGTTTCCGTCTGCCACAAGTCCAGCATTCGTTACAGCAGAACCAGCAAGACCAAGACCGATAACGATAATCATAGGTCCGATAATGATTGGGGGCAAGAGTTTGTCAATCCATTTCGTACCTGCAAAACGAACACTTGCTGCTACAAGGACATAGACCAAACCAGTCAAGATGACCCCAGTTTGAGCAGCAGATACATCGCCTCCCATTTCTTTCATGGCTAGAGACATAGCTGTGATAAAGGCGAATGAAGAACCTAGATAAACTGGAACCTTAAAGCCAGTAGAAATCATGTAGATAAGTGTTCCAATACCGGAAGCAAAGAGAGCAACCGATACGGGCATTCCCAAAATTAAGGGAACGAGAATGGTTGCACCAAACATGGCAAACACGTGCTGGAAGCTTAGAAGAATTCCTTTACCAGCAGAAGGACGTTGATCAACGTCTAGTAACAAGTCAACAGTTGATTCCTGTTTCATAAAAACCTCACTTTTGGGCACCAAAAAAGAGCCCATTATTTTGCAGCAATAGGCCCTCAGAGTAAGACTTTTTAAAAAATAGCTATCTTTTAAAAATTTATATAAATCTGCGCCTTCGTCACCTCACAGGATGACATTAAAAACCTTTGCTTAGGATAGTATAGCAGAAAAAATTCGTTTTGTAAACGAATTTTTCCCGATCCCGGAAATGCGAGAGCGAGGTCCGTTTTGTAAACGAATTTTCCCCGAGCCTAGAAATGTGAGAGCGAAGTTGATTTTGTAAATGGTTTTCTGAATTTTAAACAAGGGGGCACCATTGTTTAAAGTGGGCGTTTGTTGGGCATGCCAGCCTTTCTTGGGTACTTGTTAGGTGTTTCCTTTTTCTTTGCGACGACAGTGATGTAGCGCGGATCTCCATTTGGCAGGGCATAGCTGAGGTTGTCCTCTACCTTGCTAAAGAGGAGGTTGAGAGCGTTCTTGGCTTCTAGCAATTCCTCAGGAGCATTGCTGGCCTTGAGTGCCAATAGTTTGCCGCTAACTTTAAGATAGGGAATGGTCAGCTCAGACAAGATCTGCATACGGGCAACCGCACGAGCTGTCACCACATCAAACTGGGCACGGAAGTTCTTGTCTTGGGCAAAGTCTTCTGCCCGTCCATGGTAGAAGTGAACACCATCCAAATCCAACTCCTGAGCTAAAAGCTGAAGGAAGTTAATGCGCTTATTGAGCGAATCAATGATGGTCACCTCCAACTGAGGATAGAGAATTTTCATGGGCAGACTAGGAAATCCTGCCCCCGCTCCGATATCAAGAAGTTTGATAGTTTCATTTGAAATCAAGCCTTGCAGAATAGGTGCAATCGAATCATAAAAATGTTTGAGATAAACTTCTTCTTTATCTGTAATAGCGGTCAGGTTAATCTTTTCATTCCACTCGACCAAGAGTTCAAAATACCGTTCAAATTGGTTCTTTTGCTGGTCCGAAAGTAGAAGATTTTGCTCAGCTAGTAGGCTGTAAAATGTTTCTGGTTTCATAGTAGTTTCCTTCTCTAGTATCATCTTATTTTACCATATTCATTAAAAATTTGATATACTGGTAGTAATCTAAAAGCAGAAAGGAAAAAGATTATGACTTGGATTATTCTTGGAGTTTTGGCTCTGATTGTTATTTTTGTGATTGTTAGCTATAACGGTTTGGTTAAAAATCGTATGCAGACCAAGGAGGCTTGGAGCCAGATAGATGTTCAGTTGAAGCGTCGTAATGATCTCCTCCCAAACTTGATTGAAACAGTCAAAGGCTATGCGAAATATGAAGGTTCTACTTTGGAAAAAGTAACAGAACTTCGTAGACAAGTAGCCGCAGCAACTTCACCGGCAGAAGTTATGAAGGCCAGTGATGCCCTTACCCGCCAGATTTCTGGTATCTTTGCAGTAGCAGAGAATTACCCAGACTTGAAAGCTAGTGCTAACTTTATCAAATTGCAAGAAGAGTTGACCAATACAGAAAATAAAATTTCTTACTCACGCCAACTCTACAACAGTGTTGTCAGCAACTACAATGTAAAACTTGAAAGTTTCCCAAGCAACATCATCGCAGGGCTATTTGGCTTTAAAGCTGCAGACTTCCTTCAAACGCCTGAAGAGGAAAAGGCAGTTCCTAAAGTTGACTTTAGCGGTTTAGGTGACTAAGATGTTGTTTGATCAAATTGCGAGCAATAAACGAAAAACTTGGATTT
The DNA here is from genome assembly GCF_000960035.1 of Streptococcus oralis subsp. oralis. GTDB lineage: Bacteria > Bacillota > Bacilli > Lactobacillales > Streptococcaceae > Streptococcus > Streptococcus oralis_G. Next base: position 928,657 of record NZ_JYGR01000005.1, on the reverse strand, counting down.
TGTTGCTGGTTTTCTTCCTACTCTTGGCCTTGGTTGGTTATGCTGTTGGCTATCTCTTCATGCGTTCAGGTCTTGGTGGCATGATTATTGCCTTGATTATTGGTCTTATCTACGCTCTGACCATGATCTTTCAATCGACAGAGATTGTTATGTCTATGAATGGGGCGCGTGAGGTTGATGAGCAAACAGCTCCAGACCTCTACCATGTAGTAGAAGATATGGCCATGGTTGCTCAGATCCCCATGCCACGTGTTTTCATCATTGAGGATTCTTCTTTAAATGCCTTTGCAACAGGTTCGAATCCGCAGAATGCAGCAGTCGCAGCAACGTCGGGTCTCTTAGCTATCATGAATCGTGAGGAGCTAGAAGCTGTTATGGGGCATGAAGTCAGTCACATTCGGAACTACGATATCCGCATTTCGACCATTGCTGTTGCACTTGCCAGTGCCATTACCCTTCTGTCTAGTATGGCAGGACGGATGATGTGGTGGGGTGGCGCAGGTCGCAGACGGAGTGATAATGATCGCGATGGAAATGGTTTGGAGATTATCATGCTTGTTATCTCTCTCTTAGCCATTGTTCTAGCACCTCTCGCAGCAACCTTGGTGCAACTTGCCATTTCCCGTCAGAGGGAATTTCTGGCGGATGCATCCAGTGTGGAGCTGACTCGCAATCCTCAAGGGATGATCAATGCCTTGCGTAAGTTGGAGAATAGCGAGCCGATGCATCACCATGTTGACGATGCCAGCAGCGCTCTTTATATCAATGATCCGAAGAAAGGTGGCGGGCTTCAAAAACTCTTTTATACCCACCCACCTATCTCAGAACGAATCGAACGCTTGAAACACATGTAAAAAAATCCAGAGGTCGTCTCTGGATTTTTGCTATGTTCAAAAATTATAAATCTTGTAAATCGACGACCTCCAAACCATTTTCTGTCAAACGATAGATACTCGTACAGACCTCTTTTAAGAAACGTCTGTCATGCGAAACAGTGATGAGACCGCCAGGATAGGAGGCAAAGAGTTTTCTGATTTCAGGTTGAGAAGTGGGAGAAAAGTTTCGTGTAGGCTCATCCAGAAGGAGAAAGTTTGGTTTGCGCAACACTAAATCCAAAAGTAGAAGTTTACCTTGTTGCCCACCAGATAGGGAGCGGATTTGGTGGTGCATCTCAGGATAGCTGAAATTGAGACTGGCTAAATGAGATTGGATTTTCTGTAGTTCCTCTTTTTGTCCGGTTTGGCTGAGATAGGCTACTGGTGACATCTCCAATTGCAGTTTTTTATGGTAATCTTGTGGCATAAAACCAAGCAAAATTTCTCTTTTGTTGCTTAAGAGTTGTTGTAACTTGGCTAACAGAGTTGATTTTCCAACACCATTAGGCCCTATGATACCGATTTTATCTTGACTACGGACAATTAGTTGTAACTCCTGAGCTAAAATGCGCTGGCCAATGGACAAATTTTCTTTTTCCAGTTGGATTAAGACTTTAGAAGCCGCTAATGGCTGGATGTCTGAAAAGAAAAGTTGGATTTGTTCTTCTTCAAGTGGCATTTGGGTCATGGACTGAGCTTCCTTTTCAAAGCGTTTTTCTTGAGAGAGAACAGTTTTCATCTTTTTAGCCAATAGGCGACCGGCAGTACTGTCTTTGGTAGCTCGAAGTGCAGTTTCTACATTTTGCTTAACTCGACGATGTTTTTCCATGGTTTTGTCATAGGCTCTCTGGTCGTTAGCAGCTTGCTGACTTTGTCTGGCAAAACTAGCCTTTCTCTGCTCACTATAGCGATCATAGTCTAAATGCTCGACTAGTGTTTCTGCTTCTTTCCGATGCTTGACCAGTCGCAAGTGGACAATAGTATCTGCCGTTTGAGAAAGAAAGTCTTCATCATGGGAAATGAAAATAACAGTTTGCCTAATCTTTTGAATCTGTCTTTTTAGCCAATCAACCGTCTCAAGGTCTAGGTCATTTGAAGGTTCATCTAAAAATAGAACCTCAAAGGGTTTTGCTAACTCGTGGATGAGCTGAATTTTCAAAGCTTCGCCCCCTGATAGACTGCCAATCTCTTGGTCGCTAGCAAAACGGTCGCTATCAAAGTGCAATTCCTCCGCCAAACTATAAAGAATACTGTAGTCTAAATCAGCAGAATCCAAAAAGAAGTAGTCGTGTAGAGTCCTATTTTTCAGGATTTCAGGGAGTTTTTGAGGAATGTAGGCCAGTGATTGAAGGTCAGACTGGATGTCGCCCTTGATAGTAAAATCAGGTAATGCTTCCCCCATTAAAGCTCGCAGCAAAGTTGATTTGCCATTTCCTTCTTCACCAATAATAGCAACCTTTTCCCCGTCTTGGATAGTCATGCTTAAGTCAGATACAAGGTCTCGTAAATCTTTGTTTTGTGTGATGGTCAGATGATTGATTTTTATCATATTTTTGCCCTTTCTAGAATGTTCATAGTGCATAGCAAAAAGCTCTACTTTATCTAGTAGAGCCCAAAGTCACTGTCAAAACTCTATTATCCTCGTTGAAAAACTCGTCAAACTAGCTTGGAGCTGCCTAACCCAACCCAAGAGGAGCATAGCTTTCTAGTTTTTCGATTTTCAATGAGAACAGGATACTAGAAAATCTAGTATAAAAAGAGCACACAAAAAGAGACAAAAACAAGATCTACTAAATAAAGTTCTTTATTTGATAGATTAGTTGTTCATGTCTCCCATACCTCCGAGTATTAGTACCTCTATCCTATACCTTTAAGGAAATTTTGTCAATAGAAAACAAGTAATTTCAAGCTCTAAAAACCAAAAACAGGCCCATAGAGAGTTAATACGTGTTTGACATGTTCGTAGTGGAACTTGTCATAGTTTCGCCAAGCAGTGCGAGCTGGGTCGTTTAGTTTTAGGCTCCCTAGTCCAATCAGAAGACTGGTGCGTTGGTAAAATTTCTCAAGGTCGATTAAGATACTGTTGTCTAGCTTTTCTGCTTTTTTTAGTTCCTTAAGAGTGGTGTTCAGCAGCTCTTGCAGTCGAAGATCATCGGCTGTTCCTTGTTTGCAGCTTTGGTAGCTTTTATTTAACTCGGAAAGGAGTTGGTAAGCTTCAGTGATGAGTGCTTTGTCTTCCATGTGAGCATCCTCCTTGCTCTGATGTATTCTTGCCTATAGTATAGCACTTAAAGGAAAAATTGTCATAGTAAATATGTTGAAAAATGAGATTTTAATATCAAAGTTTGTAAAGCTGACTTATAGCCTTTTCATGGTATAATCAAGTGAGTACATCTTTATGGAGGAAATATGAAGTTAAATATTCAAGAAATTCGTAAGCAGCCTGAAGGCCTACACTTTGAACAAGCTTTAGACCTGGCAGCAGACTTGCGTAAACGAAATCAAGAGATTTTAGATGTCAAAGATATCCTTGCAGTGGGAAAGGTGCAGTACGAAGACCGTTTGTATTTCTTAGACTATCAGCTATCTTATACCATTGTTCTTGCTTCCAGCCGCAGTATGGAGCCAGTTGAGTTGGCTGAGTCTTATCCAGTCACAGAGGTCTTCATGGAAGGAGCGATCAACCAACTGGACCAGGAGGTTCTTGATGATGACTTGGTCTTGCCTATCGAAAATGGGGAAATCGACCTTGCTGAGAGCGTAGCAGATAATATTCTGCTCAATATCCCTATCAAAGTCTTGACGGCAGAAGAAGAGGCGGGCCAAGGATTTGTTTCAGGTAATGACTGGCAAATCATGACTGAAGACGAATACCAAGCCCAACAAGCAGTCAAGAAAGAAGAAAATAGTCCATTTGCTGGCTTGCAAGGACTGTTTGATGGAGACGAGTAGATGGTTTTATCCAAGAAACGTGCCCGTCATGTCATTGAGGAAATTATTGCCCTTTTTCCAGATGCCAAACCAAGTCTAGATTTTCGCAATCATTTTGAACTCTTGGTTGCGGTGATGTTGTCAGCTCAGACGACAGATGCAGCGGTAAATAAGGCCACGCCAGGTCTCTTTGCTGCTTTTCCAACGCCACAAGCCATGTCTGTCGCGACAGAGAGTGAAATTGCTTCACACATTTCTCGCCTGGGACTGTATCGAAATAAGGCCAAATTCCTTAAAAAATGTGCCCAACAGTTACTAGACGATTTTGATGGTCAAGTGCCTCAGACACGAGAGGAATTAGAAAGTCTAGCGGGTGTTGGTCGTAAAACAGCAAATGTCGTCATGAGTGTGGGGTTTGGGATTCCTGCTTTTGCAGTGGATACTCATGTGGAGCGTATCTGCAAGCATCATGATAT